>NZ_BAABJO010000020.1:0-147392 GCF_039543345.1 Pseudonocardia adelaidensis
CCCTCCGGGCCGATCCCTGACCCCAACGCCTCACCCCGGCGCGCCCAAGAACAGGCGGAGGAACCGCAAGAAGAAAGATCACCAACAAGAACAGGGGTTGACCGGCCCCGCTCCTTCAGGGATGACTGCCAGTACGGTCAACATGTCGCCCTGACCAGGGGAGACAGAGAATGCGCTGCTTGGCCTGGTGCAGTACGACGCCCCTTGGGTACCTCCAGGTCAGATTGGCGCGATGCTGTGCTCCACATCTGCTCCACTCGCGTCAGTCAATGGTCAAGTCCGGGGGCGTGGTGTTTGACGGCTGGCGCGTGATCTTCTTGTGGGTTGGGCGCTGAGCGCCGTGCCCTGCACAGGCGGACTGCGCCATGAGAACCGCCACCCTCAGCCAAGAAGTCCTGATCGAGGAGGACGGTTGTATCGGTCTCCAGCGCCTCAGCCGCAAGGGCTGGGCCTGCCGAGTTGCGCAGCGTCCCACCCCCGAGGCTGAGTCGTCCGACGCTGGCCGCGACCAGGCGAAGCGGGTCGGCCACCCGCACGAACCGGCCTTCGTCGGTGCACCAGCCTCAGATCTGGCCGTGGCCACGGGACGGGTTCCGGGTCGACGGTGACCTGAACCTCGACAGAACCGCACCGACGTATCCGCAATACTGGAAAGTGGGCCTGCCGCGCGGTCACACCGCGCTCGAGCAGGCAGTCGTCAAGCCACAGCGCCACCGGTGAGCTGGAATGGTGTCGTCGCGGCCACTCCTCGAGGTTCGTGGTGGCATCGGGAACGAGTGTGAGCGGGCTCTGGCCGTGACGTCGAGGCCGAGGTAACGGCGGCCTTCGGCCCATTCGTCGTGTTGCCCGCCTACCCGCTCGACGTAGTCAAGGTCGAGCCGGCCTCGGATCCGGGCACCACGCAGCCGCAACCCGCGCGGGTCCACACTATCTGCGCTAAGACTCCGCCTGACCAGCAGATCACGAAGCAGGCCCGCGTCCACGTCGTGGCTCGGCCCCAAGCTTGCATCGCGTCCTCACCCAGGACGCCAGCGCCAAACGTATCCGGGACGAGGTCGAGCATCGTGCCAGTCAGCAGAGCTTCAGCCAGCCGGTCAGCAATCGGAGCCCCAGGGTCGATCATCGTCACACCCAGCAGTCGCGACGCCACGCGGAGACGTTTCGGCGCGGACAGACGATCTCAAGGCCAGAAGCTGGGAGGTTCGCCGCCAGGCTCGAGGCTGGCGGTGGACTCGGTGCGGTCGCAGATTTGGGATGTCGACTGTCTCCCTCTGCGGCCGGAGGAGCAAGCTCGCCACAACGACCCGAAGCGGTCCGCGGAGCCCTGCGGTTCACCGCGGTGGCGTGCACCGGTTCGCGTTCGGGTGCGGGAGGTACTGCCCTACTAGGACGCATCGTCCTACCCGCGTCTGTGCAAATCACACGACGCTGCGTGCAGGTACGGCATCCCGCCGCTCGTAGCGCTGATCATTTCACAGCTGCTGACGGCACTGCATGATCGGCTCTGTCCATGCTCGGCCCTAACCGAGAGTGCAGCCAGGTAGAGCCGCTTGCATCGCGGCGGTGACGGCGGTCGATCGGCCCAACCCAGCGGGCGCTCGAACAACGATCCGCACTGACTGAGACCCGAGGCAAGCACCGCGGCGGGCAACGTGCGCATAGAGTGCGGCCGGTGTGAGCGTCCGCGACACGGACTCGTGCGCGGGACTCGACTTTCATGTATCAGAGCGCGGCCGAGATCCTCTTCAGCGCGGTGACCCTCCCTGACCGAGGTGGCCGATGCGCGGTGAATGCTGAGACACAAGCGAGCAACAGCCGCGGGTTCACCGCTCCGGCCGGTCTAAAGGTACCCGCGGGCTCGACTCGCCCTCGGCGTCGATCAAGAGGTTCGGGTGCACGGCAAGCACCAGCCCGGAGAGAGCGCGGCGTGCACGCATGGCTGATTCAGGTCGTCGTCGGCTGCCAGCAGGACGGTTGCAAAGCCGGGATCCACCAGGTGTCGGCTGCCTGCAGGCTCATCGACACGGACTACATCTTCTGTGCAGCGTCAGCAGCCGCTGATGGTTGCGACGTGGAGCCGCGTCGGCACCGTTGATCGTCTGACGACGTGCCCGGTTGCGCCGCGAGAATTTGAGAGGAGACGATATGAACGTGCTAACCCGCTCATACAATGCTTCCCGGACCGGGTCCACGCTCGAGGAAACGGTCCTCACCCCGAAGAATGTGGGCTCGAACCTCCTGGTCAAGACACAGAGCTTGTTGCCGGTGAACGACGATCCGCGACTGGAGGCCCAACCGCTCTACGTTTCGCAGCTCAAGATGAATGACGGCAACGTGCATGATGTGATCTACGTGTGCACGATGTCGAACAACGTATGGGCTTTCGATGCGAAAACTAGGAAGCCAATCTGGCAACAGCCGACGAATCTAGGTCGCCCGATCAAACCCAAGCTTACGGGTAATCCGAAACCGACGAGCAGCGAGATTGACCTGTGGGGAATCAACATTCTCTGGGGAATCCTGAGCACGCCAGTGATCGACCTGGATGCAAAAAAGCTGTACGTAGTCGCGTGGACGAGCCCCGATGGGGCAGTAGCAAATGCAGTACACGAACTGCATGAGGTGGACATCACAAGTGGCAACAAGACCGGCCAACTTAAGATCACGGCCAGCGCGCCAGACCAGGTGCCGTCGGGGCGGAACGTTCCCACATTTATCTCGCCGAAGCAGAAGCAGCGGGCAGCGCTGCTGCTCACCACAGTCAACACCGGCGACCACTCGACGAAAGTGCTGCTTGTGGGCTGCGGCATGACGCACGAGGAGGGCGATCCGACACACGGGTGGCTGATGGCGATGGAACTAGAGCCGCTGCGCGCGACGGCGGCTTGGTGTACCTCATCAAACGGGTCGGGCACCGGCATTTGGCAGGCGGGTCAGGGTCCGGCGACGGACGGGCAGGGCGGCATCTACGTAATGACAGGCAACTACGGTGTTGAGGCGGCCGGCGGCGGCACCGCGCCGCCGAAGGCGGGCGATCTCCCGGAGAGCATCGTCAAGCTTCAATACACGCCAGCGTCCGGCGGACGCAAGGCAAAGCTGGAGCCGGTGGGGTGGTTCACGCCGTTCCAGGACAGCGTACGGAACCGGCGCGGAGACGACGATTTCCAAGATTACGACCTAGGGTCGGCGGGTCCGGTCGCCCTACCGGGAATGAACCTGGTAGTGGGCGCAGGCAAGGATGGCGTGCTATACGTGCTGGATACGAATACGGCGAAGTTCGGGAAGGGCTCGGACTTCTCCAAGCTGAAGCAGGAGCCGCCGATCTTCTTCACGTATTTTCCCGGGTTCGGAATTGACGCTTCGAACGTGGCGAACCTAGACCGCCTGTTCGACGGGAAGACGCACCACCTGCACGCCTCGCCCGTGTTCTGGTCCAGTCCGGCGCGCGGGCCAATGCTGTTCTGCTGGGGCGAGAACGAGACGCTGCGTGCGTGGACAATCGACGGGGCCGGGACTACGAAGTTCGTGGCAAAGAGCGCGGAAGTAGCCTCAGCGAGACTGGGAGGAAAGGGCGGAATGCCTGGCGGCTTCCCGATCGTGACATCGAACGGGGACAACCCCAATACAGGCATAATCTGGGCGACTGCGCCAGTTTCGCATGACGCCAACCGCGACGTGGTCGACGGAATCCTGCGGGCATACGACGCGACGGCGCTCGATCCAGTGAACAACACGGACGGTACACCGCGATTGAAATTGCTGTGGGATAGCACGCACATTCCGGACAATACGTTTAAGTTCAGCAAGTTCTGTCCACCCGTGGTGGCGGACGGGAAGGTGCTGGTGGCGACGTACGAAGGGCGCGTGGACATCTACGAGCTCCCGCGAATAGCGCCGGCGGGGCCACTGCCCTCGAATGCGAATCTCGGGCCAGGACATCGGCACGCTCACCGGTAAGCAACGGGTCGAGGACGGCGCTCACGGTCCGTGACCACTTCGACAAGGCCCGCGGCCTGGCGAAGAACCTGCCGACTGTCAGCCGGGACGACGAGGCATGGGATGCGGCGCCGCTCATCGCGCGCACCGGCTGCCGGAGATCGCGGTCGTCGACGCGGACCGGCGGCGGGTGGCGGTACTGGCGGTTTCCTGCGCTGGGTGTTCGTCGTCCCACCCCTCGCTGACTCCTACATCACCGGCGACGCCACCACCCTGGCCGCTGTGGACGCGGCCTGGACGGCCCAACACCAGTTCGGCGGCGCGTTGCTCGGCGAACACCTGGGTCAGTTGCTCGTCATCGACTGGTCGGTCACGATCAGCGTGATCATCCTGCGCGCCCGGATGCTGCCCCACTGGCTCGGTGTCAGCTGACTCGCCGTCAGCTGGCGGGGCTGCTCGGCAGCACCGGTTGGGGCCTGTGGAGGCTGCCCTTCGTCGTCGCCGTCCTCTGGTCCGATCGCAGCCCATTCCCGACAGCTCCGACACCCTTGATATCCCGTTGGCCCGTACGCCCACGCCAGCCGTCGACCACCGCCGGTCCGAGGAGCTGACGCGTTTGCGCATACCCCGGCCCGACACCCGCCGGGTAACAACGCCAGCCCTCGAGGTGAAGGGGACCCGATGGCAACAACGCTCCCCTCGCAGCCAACTGCAGGCGACCCGCGGGTGAGGCACCGAAGCGACGCCCGACGGGTCGCTGAGGAAGACCGCTCACCAGCGACTGGCGGCAACCGCCCAAAGCGCAGCCGGAAAGCGAGCTGACCGGCAACTACTACAGCTGCTTCCCCGGCCACGCCGCGCTCGTCGTGGCAAACCCGGACAGCTGGCTGCTGCACGACTCGTCGCCCTGGGCGAGACGTTCCCCGACGTGGTCGGGATCGAGTACGCCAAGGTCGACCTGTCGGTGCCAATACCACGGCCCCTGCAGGTGCTGTTCCATTCGCCCGTCGTCTGCGGCAGCACCCAGCGCGCCGAGTTCTCCGATGCGGTTGTCGCCGGATCCTGAAATCTGACCCCCTGGCGTTCTGGGAATTCTGACCCCTCCCGACGCTGGGGAGGTGTTGAAGGTGGAGGACTGGGCGGAGATCCGTCGGCTGCACCGGGCTGAGGGTGTGCCGATCAAGGAGATCGGCCGTCGGCTCGGGGTCGCGCGGAACACGGTGCGGGCTGCGTTGCGCTCGGACGGGCCGCCGAAGTACGAGCGGGCGGCGCGGGGCTCGGTCGCCGACGCTTACGAGCCGCAGGTGCGAGCCCTGTTGGTGGAGTGGCCGCGGATGCCCGGGCCGGTGGTCGCGCAGCGGATCGGCTGGCCCTACTCGGAGGGCCCGTTGAAGAAGCTGCTGGCCCGGATCCGACCCGAGTATGTGGGCATCGACCCGGCCGACCGGGTCGTCTACGAGCCCGGCGAGGTCGCGCAGTGCGACCTGTGGTTCCCCGAGACCCCGGTGCCGGTCGACGCTCGGCAGGCCCGGATCCTGCCGGTGCTGGTGGTGACCCTGGCGTTCTCCCGATTCCTGTCCGCGACGATGATCCCGTCGCGCCAGGCCGGGGACATCCTGTCCGGGATGTGGCTGCTGATCTCCCAGCTGGGGCGGGTGCCGAAGACGCTGGTCTGGGATCGGGAGTCCGCGATCGGCGGCACCGGGCGGGTCAGCGTCCCGGCCGCGGCGTTCGCCGGGACTCTGGCCACGAGGATCCGACTGGCCCCGCCGCGGGACCCGGAGTTCAAGGGCATGGTCGAGCGCAACAACGGGTTCTTCGAGACCTCGTTCCTGCCCGGCCGCGCGTTCGCCGGCCCGCAGGACTTCAACGATCAGCTCGGCGCCTGGCTGCCCCGAGCCAACTCCCGCACCATCCGAGCGTTGCAGGCACGGCCGGTGGATCTACTCGAGACCGACCGCCAGGCGATGACCCCGCTGCCACCAGTGCCTCCGGCGGTCGGTCTGACGCACCGGATCCGCCTCGCCCGCGACTACTACGTCCGCGTCGACACCTGCGACTACTCCGTCGATCCGCGGATGATCGGGCGGTTCGTCGAGGTCACCGCCTCGCCGACACGAGTCCTGGTGTTCTGCGACGGACAGCCGGTCGCCGAGCATGAGCGCAGCTGGGCCAAACACGTCGTGATCACCGACCCGGCCCACGTCGCGACCGCACACCAGATGCGCCTGGCGCTGGCCGAGCAACGCCGAGCCCAACAACAGGCCCAACAGAGCGGGGCGCGCCGCCACAGGGACGGCCATCCGGTCGCGCTCCGGGCGCTGCCCGACTACGACGCCCTGTTCGGGGTCGACTTCAACCCAACCGGCCCGACCACTCCGACGGCCGCTGCGGCGGCGAAAGCGAGCAATCCATGACCGCCACGATCACCATGACGGCGACACCCCCGAGGACGGCACCGGCGGAGGGCCTGCCGTCGATGCTGGCCTACCTGACCCGGGTGCTGAAGACCCCGACGATCGGGCGCTGCTGGGAAGAGCTCGCCGAGCAGGCCCGCAACGAGAACTGGTCGCACGAGGAGTATCTGGCCGCCGTGTTGGCCAGCGGAAGAACTCGGCCGCGTAGGCGACCACGCGCTGACCGAGCTGGTCCGCGTCGTGGACGAGCCTGATCCAGGTCTGCGGCGATCGAGCTCGCCAAGTGGGCGGGTGCCCGAGTGATCGCGACAGTGAGCAGTCCGGCGAAATCCCGCATCGCCCAGGCCGCGGGGGCCGACGCGGTTGTGGACCGCCGGGAGCCCGACGTGGCCCAGCGCATACGCAGCCACGCTCCGGAGGGGGTGGATCGGATCGTCGAGGTGGCGATCGCGGCTAACATCGGGCTCGACCTCGCCGTCGCCGCCCCGCACGCTGTCGTCGCCAGTTACGCCTCCGACGGCGGGGCGGATGCCGTGGTGCCGATCCGTCGTTGCATGGTGCCGAACATCGGCATCCGGTTCGTGCTGGTCTACACCATGCCGCCGGATGCGGTGCGGGCCGCGATCACGGACGTGACCGAGGCATTGCGCGTCGGAGCCCTCACCACCCTGCCGCTGCACCGGTTCCCGCTCGACCGCACGGCGGACGCGCACGACGCTGTGGAGAAGGGCGTGACCGGCAAGGTCCTCATCGATGTCCCGTGACGAAGAGCGGAAGATCATGAGCAGTACGCCGGTGGCCCTGGACGTGCTCCGTTCCGGCAGCTGTACCGGAACACCGGTGGTGCTGCTGCACCCGGTCGGTCTACGGGCAGAAGCGTGGACGAGGCTGGCCGCGCTCATGCAGCCGCGCCCCGTGCTCGTCCCCAGCCTGCGCGGACACGGATCGTCACCGGCGGCGCCGGAACCGTGGACCGTGCGAGACCTCGCCGCAGATGTGCACGCCGTCCTGTCCCACGCGGGCCGGGGACCAGCGAACGTCGTCGGGCTCTCCCTCGGCGGGATGGTGGCGCAACAACTCGCCATCGATCATCCCGGCGATGTGCGGTCGCTCGTGCTCATCGGGACGACAGGAGGCGTGTCACCTCCTGTCGATGACGTCCTACGGGAGCGCGGCCGGCGCGCACTCGAGGGCGGCATGGACGCGGTCGTGGACGAGCCGATCGCCCGGTGGTTCCCGGCGTCGGCGCGGACGGGCCCGGTTGCGACGAGGATCGCACAGTGGCTTCGGAGCAACGACCCGAGCTGCTGGGCTGCGACCTGGGAGGCGATGGCCGGTTTCAACGTCTGGACCCAACTTGCCGGCGTGGACGTACCCACGTTGGTGCTCGCGGGCGACGCGGACAGCAGCATGCCGCCCGAGGTCGGGCGCGCCCTCGCCGCCGCGCTGCCGGACTCGCACCTGCAGATCGTCGCCGGTGCTGGTCACGTCGCTGCGCTGGAGGACCCGGAGCGGTTCGCGAAGCTGATCGGCGATTTCCTCGGGCAGCACGGCGAGGCCAGGTAGCGGAGAGGACCCAGGCGGCGCTCATCGGTTGCGTTGTCCTGATCGCACTCTGATGGCGATGTCGAGGAACGCGCGAGCACCTCAGGCTCCTTGCGAGAGAGCGGAACATGCGCCACACACACAGCTCATGGCCTGCCACACTGGTAGGCATGGCGCCATCTCGGTCCGAGCGTCTACTGAACGATGTCGTCGGCCTCGTGCACCGCCGGGCGGGTGCGCGCGAGCTCTCGGCTCATGCTGCCCGGATCCTGGGCGGCGCAGTGCCGTTCGAAGGCATCTGCATCGTGAGTATGGATCCTGCCACGTTGCTTCCGACGGGCGAGTTCGTGGAGAACGGCCTGCCGGACTGGGCGGCCCGCCGTATCGCTGAGATCGAGATCGAGGGCTCGGACTTCAACACGTTCCAAACGCTGGCTCGTTTCACGCCCTCTGTCGGAATCCTCAGCGAAACGACGCAGGGCGACCTCGACCGGAGCGTGCGGCACCGGGAGCTGAAGCGCCCGAACGGCCACGGCGACGAGCTGCGTGCCGCGCTCGTCACCGGCTCGACGATGTGGGGTGGGATCAGTCTCTTCCGCGGCCACCGTCAGCCGAACTTCACCGCCGCCGAAGCGGCCACCATCGCGGCCGTGTCCCCCTACCTCGCGGAGGGACTGCGACGCGCGCAGCTGTTCACGACGGCGTCCGAGAGCACCCAGGACGAGGAGGCGGCGGTCGGTGTGGCCCTCGTCGCGCCTGACAACACGATCACGGAGGCGGACGCGGCCGCACGCCGGTGGCTTGCCGAGCTGTGCGACGGAGCCGGGCAAGAAGCGCTTCCGGTCGCGGTCCATACCGTGGTCAGCCGTGCCCGCCGCATCGCGACCGGGGAGGTCTCGCAGGGGATGCTCGCGCGGTCCAGGGTCCGTACGGGATCCGGACAGTGGCTACTTCTGCGCGGCTCCACTCTCGGTCATGGTCCGTATGGACAGACGGCCCTGATCGTCGAACCGGCTCGACCCCACGAACTCGCTCCTCTCATCGCCGAGTCCTACGGCCTGACCCACCGCGAGCGATGCGTCGTCCAGCTCATCGCGCAGGGGCTGTCGACCAACGTGATCGGTGACCGGCTGCACCTGTCCCCCTGGACGGTGCAGGACCATCTAAAGTCGATCTTCGAGAAGGTGGGGGTCGGGACCCGGGGCGAGCTGGTCGCCCGCCTGTTCTTCGAGCACTACGTCCCGTCATTCACCCGCGAGACCATCCGCAGCTGAGCCGCCGTGGAGCGCGACGGGACGCTGAGCAGGGACATGCGCTTCAACCCTCCGAGACATGCCACCGGGCCGAACCGGCTTCGCCGATCGGATCCCCCTCGATGACCAGGCCAGCGGGGACGCTACCGCCCCCTGATCGGGCGTCGATGACACGAATCTCCGGATCGCCGAATGCTAGACGGCGGCCTCCCGAGCGACGTCGATCCGGACGGGCAGCACGCTCGCGAATCCGGAGGGATCCTCGACGGGACTCGACCGCACGCCGGCGACATCCGCGCGGCAGTTGGTTCAACGAACTTCCACGAGAGTCGGGGCGCACCGTGATGACGAGGTTCGTGTCAGCGGTGACAAGGTCGTCGTTGGAGAACATCGCCGGAATCGGTGAATCGGAGCTGCGGACCTCCGCCAGGACCTCCCCTCCATCCTGCCCAGCTCGGCAGTGAGCCCTTTCCAACCTGGCTGATGACAGGCTCGCGCTGATACGCCGTGGTGTCACCGAGATGGGTGAAGCCCCCTGGTAGACGGGCGATTGATTAGATCAACTCGCACTGCCAGGAGCTTCGGTGCCTTCCTACCCCTCGGGGATGACCGTGCCCAACCGCGCCCTGATCACCGTGACCGACGTGCTACGGCGCACCCGCAACCAGCGCCGTACCCGCTGGCGCCGGCTCCCCGGTGCCCGTCACGACATGGGCGCAGCGCGCGAGCACGGCATCACCGACGCGCTGGTCGCGGCAGGAGTGCAGGTGGTAGCCGACAGCGGCTACCGCGGCGTCGGCCCGACGTTCGATCTCCCGCAACGACGCCGGCCCGCCGACCCCGCAACCGGTGCACGCCAACGCCTGTCCCGCAACCAGCGGGAGGTCAATGCCGCTCACGCCGCGCAGCACGGCCCGGGCGAGCGACCCGACGCGGTGTTCAAGAGCTGGCGGGTCCTGCGCAAGATCCGTTGCTGCCCGCTCCGGACCACCGCCCTGGTCAACGCGATCCAGGTCCTCATCGTCACTGGCTGACACCAAGTGGAAAGGGCTCAGTGAGGGCCTGCGCAACGCCCAGATCAGCGCGCCGAGCTGGACGGCAACGAGTGCCACGACAGCAAGGGCCGGCGGAAGCAGACGGACCACAGCTGTCACGACCGCGAGCGCGGCGATCACCAGCGCCGTCCCGTGGATGAACCAGGCCGCCGCGAGGAGCCCCGGGCGCGGAACAGCCGCGCGCGGACGCGCCGCAGGTCGCCTTAGATCATCAGCAGGACCGATCGGCGTCCGTTGCACCTCTCGCCCTGGACCGTCCGGGACGACCTGAAGCCGATCTTTACGAGGGCGGACGTGGGCACACACGGCGACTCATCGCCCACATCACTCCTGCGGTGAGCTGCAGCGCGACGGTTCACCGCCGGGGCTTACCTCGGTGTCATCGGGTCGTCCAGAACGATCCGCCACGTGCCGTCGGATCGGCGACGGGATACGATCGTTCCCCTCCCCTTGAGGTGCTCGCGGCGGCCGTCGGGGTGGGTGAGCACAAGCTGCCAACGTCCGTGGGTGAGCGCGAACCCGTCGCCCTCGAGCTTGCCGACGACCTCCATGCGCGCCGTCGGGTGGAGGGCGAAGGTCGGTTCGAGCGCGGCCCGCAGCGCTGCCTTGCCGACCGTACGCGCTCCGGTCGGCGGGACGACGTGAACGGCGTCGTCCTCGAAAGCCTCCACGAACGCGTCGATGTCCCCTTGGTTCATCGCCGCGGCAAGTAGTGCATGCAAGTCCTCGGGTGTGCGGGACGGCATGTGCATCTCAACTCCTCCGTCGCTGTGCTCGGTTCGGAGCCTGCTCCCCCGGCAACGGCGTATCCATCCCAGGACTCTGGGAGGTCTGCCGCAAGGTGGCTCGACCGCGGTGCGGCGCGCCGTCAGGGGGCGGCGGGAGCCGCTGCACGAGGCGCGGAGCGTCGTTATTGCCAAATTACGACAAATTTTAGCCGTATTGATGAAGACCGTGAACCACGGTCCTGCACGGATCGTGTCGAAAAGCAAATGCCACTACTACGCACACTTGGAAGTAGCAGCGATGAACGAGTACACGGCACCTGACGACCAGACGGTCCCGTCGGCGCACCACGACACCGAGGGCGGCGGCACCCGCACCCGCCGCCTCCTGACGATCCTGGCGTTGACCGTTGTCGGGTTGACGGGCGCCGTGAGCACAGCGCCGGCGTCGATGGCCCAAGCGGCGAGCGTCGGGTCCGCGGTTGCACCTGCCAGGCCCATCGAGGGAGACCCGGGCCCCGAGTCGGATGATGAGCCGTGCGGGGGAAATCGCACTGTTTCCGGGTTCGAAGGCGTGCAGATCTGCCCGGACTGGTCACCTGACGGCCGCATCCCCGTGTACGAGAAGCCGCGAGCGGACTCGAAGAGGATCGGCTTCATCAACGCGGCGGGCGACGACTTCTACATCTGCCAGCTGAAGGGCGGAACCCATGAGCTGCGCGGGTTCGAGAACAACTGGTGGGCCTTCACCAAGGCCGACGGCGACGCGGGGTTCGGCTACGTGCCGCAGACGTACTTCAAGGGCGGCGGGCCGAACGTGAAGGACGCCACGCTGGACAGCTGCAGGAGCTGATGCACGGCGCTAACGCGGGCCAGGCGCTGTCCTCCGCGGCGCCTGGCCCGGCCGCGAGAACCATTCGCCGAGGGCCTTGAGAGCCAAGGACCGCTCAAATCGTTCTTCGGGAAGGTGTGCATCGGCACGCACGGCGAGCTGATCGCATGCGGCTCGTTCGAGCACCACCCCGCCGCGCACAGCCGGTGACGCTCCCGGTGACCTGTGATGCCGGGGACGCGTGACTCCCGGCCTCCGTTGGCGGAACGAGGTCAGGAAGCGCGCTGCAGCTTCGTCGACCGAGTCGGCCACACCGACAGGAGCCGCGCCGTGTCCGCCCCGGTACCGACTGAGATCCGGATTCCGTGACCGGAGTAGGCCTTGACGAGCACGGCACTCGCGGCAAGCTCGCCCGCGATCGCGTCGCTGTCGCCGGGGTGCGCAAGCCACACGAAGTTGCCGTGTCCGTCGGCAACTTCGAGGCCGAGCGCCCGCAGGGCGGTGGTGAGGCGAAGGCGCTCGGCGTTGATCGAGCGCACGCGGGCCTCCATGACCGCCCGGCTGCGCAGGGCCCGCATAGCCGCCGCCTCCGCCGCCGCCGACAGCGTGAAAGGTATGCCGGCCGCCCTGATCGGCCCGGCGAGTGCGGGCTGTGCGATCCCGTACCCGACCCGGAATCCGGCGAGCCCGTAGGCCTTCGAGAAGGTGCGAGTCATGAGGACGTTCGGATGAGCCCGAACGAGGTCGAGGGATCGCGCGACATCGGGCGCGGTGACGAACTCGACGTAGGCCTCGTCGACCAGCACGAGCACGTCGCGCGGGACACCGGCCACGAACTCAGCCAGTTCGTCATGGCGGACGATGCCGCCGGTCGGCGTGTTCGGCGTGCAGACGACCACCATGCGGGTCGCAGGCGTGATCTGCGCGGTCATCTCGGCGATGTCGCAGCTGCCGTCCGGGCGGAGGCCCGTGCGCCGTAGGTCCATCCGCAGGGCCGAGGCGAGCATCGGGATGCCCTCGAAGGTCGGCCACGGCAGAAGCAGCTCGCCCGGCCCGGCCGCGATCATCGCCTGTTGGATGACGCTGATGCTCCCGCTGCCGACGGCCACCCAGTCCGGGCTCACGGCGAACGACTCCGCGAGCAGCGACCTCAGCCCGGCCGCGTCCCAGCTCGGATACCGGTTCGAGGTCAGCAGCGCCGCGCTTGCGGCCCGCACGACCTCGCCCTCCGGCGGGAACGGCATCTCGTTCCGATCCATTCGACGCACGACGTTGTGCACCACACTTCCCCTTCCGGCCGATCGCTGGCTGCGAGGCGGCCTATTGGACCCCGCGTGTCGCCGCGGACGAAGGGACAGAACAGCCCAAGGCGGAAGTGACAGTAACGGTCGGGAAACGATCGGCCCGACGCTCGCTCCACTATCGACAGGATGCATTCATCCGGTGACCGCGGGTATAGCTGCCGCACAGATGACGCGGTGCCGTTATCTGTTCGTGACCGACATGAGCAGGGCCCGCCTTTCCGTCCCTTGAGCGCTCGAAAGCCCGCCGGCCACGATCGTCCCGTGCACGATGCAACGATGCTCGTGAAGCTCCCCGCACCACGAGAACGATGAACCGGCTCCCGAAGCTCGGCGCGGCCGCGCCGTTCGCCATGGTCGGCATCATGTCGTCGGGCTTCCTGGTGTCCCAGCTCGCCACGCCGCACGTGGAGCCGCTGACGTTCCTGCTCCTTCGCTACGCGGCGGTCCTCGTCCTGATGCTCGCATTGGCGCTTGCCGCCAGGGCCGCGTGGCCGCGGGGTAGGCAGTTGCTGCACGTCGCGGTGTCCGGAACGGGGATTCACGCGGGCTACCTCGGGGGGATGTGGCTCGCCGTCGCCGGCGGTATGCCATCGAGCGTGGTCGCGCTCGTCACGAACCTCCAGCCCGTGCTGACCGGCATCGCGCTCGCCGCGGTCGGGGCCCGGGTGAGCGCGCGCGCGGCGACCGGGCTCGTCATCGGGTTCGGGGGTGTCGCGCTCGTCGTCGCAGCACGCCTGAGCACCGACGGAGTGACTGCATCGGGCATCGGGCTCGCCGTGCTTGCCCTGCTCTCGGTGACCGCCGGGACGCTTTACCAGAAGGCGCTCTGCCCGGCGTTCGACCTGCGCACCGGGCAGGTCGTCCAATCGGCGGCATGCATCGCGGTCACGGCGCCATTCGCGATCACGTCCGAGTCGTTCCACGTGGAGTGGACTGTAACGGTGGCGAGTGCGCTGATGTGGGCGGTTGGCGTGAACACGGTTGCCGGCATGAGCATCCTCTACGGGATGCTGCGCCGCGGAAGCGCCGAGCGCGTGACGAGCTACTTCTATCTCACGCCTGCCGTGACGACAGTGCTGGCCGCCGTCCTCTTCGGAGAGCCGATCGCGCCCGTCACCGCGCTCGGCATCGTCGTCACGATGGCCGGCGTGGTGCTCGTGACGGCGCGACCGGCGGGTGAACGGCCTGGCGGAGCACCGTCAGGACAGGACGCTCAGACCGCTGCGGTGCCCGTCGAAGCGTAGTAGTCGGCTGTGGGGATGGCCTCGGATGCCGTGGGCAGCGCATCGAGGACGTACCGCAGCCGACGCACCCCCGCCGCGATCCGGTCCGACGGGATCGCACCGCACCCGAGCAGCAGGCCGTGGCGCGCGGGCGCGGTGACCGCGTGACCGGACAGCGGCCGCACGGTGACGCCGGCAGCGACGGCGCGCGCGACGACCAACCGGTCGTCGGTGTGTCGGTGCAGGAGCACCGCGAGACGCAGGCCGGCAGCCGACGGGACGAGCCGCAGGTGTTCGGACAGCTCGTCGCCAAGAGCGGCCCGCAGCAGGTGACGCCGCGCGGCGTAGATGTTCCGCATGCGCCGGATGTGCCGCGTCAGCCTTCCTTCCTCGATGAACCTCGCGGCCGCGGCCTGCAGAGGCGTGTTGGCCGAACCGCCCGCCACGTACTTCGCCCTGTGCACCGCGTCTCGAAGGCTCGGCGGCACGATCACGTACCCGAGCCGCAGCGTGGGTAACAAGACTGTCGAGAACGAGCTGATGTAGAGGACCCGGTCGGAGTGGTCCGTGTTGCGAAGCGGCGCCGGTGGCCGAGGTCCGGCGTGGAACTCACTGCCGCGGTCGTCCTCGACGACCGCGGCACCAGACCGCTCCGCCCACTCCAACAGGTCGCGGCGCCGATCGGGCGACATCGTCATCCCGAGCGGGTTCTGGTGCGACGGCGTCACGAAGACGAGGCGCGCGGCCTCCGGAAGGGCGTCGACCACGAGCCCCTCGCCATCGACCCGGACGCCAACCATTCGAGCGCCGTGTGCCCGGAACGCCTCCCGTGCCGACGGACAGCCGGGGTCCTCTACCGCGACGACGTCGCCCGGCTCGACCACAACCCTGGCGACGAGGTCGATGGCTTGTTGGGCCCCGTTCGTGACGCACACGTCGTCAGCGTCGACGTGCATCGAGCGTGACAGACCGACATGCCGTGCGATCGCCGCACGGAGCCCCGCATGACCAGCAGGGTGACCGAGCGCGGCGTCGCTCACCGCGCCGCATCGCAGCTCGGTCGCTAGCAGGCTCCGCCATGTCGCGAACGGGAACTCCCCGGCATCGGGGAGATCGTTGCGGAAGTCGAACGCGGCCTCCGAGTGCACCGTGTCGCTCGAGTCGTCCATCTGCTCCCACAGCGGCCGTGGGCGGAGCACCGACCGGACGGAGTATGCCGCCGGTGCTGTCTGGGCCGCGCGGCGGACGAACATCCCGACACCCATCCGGGAGGCGATGAACCCGTCGGCGACGAGCCGGTCGTACGCAATCGCGACCGTGTTGCGCGACACCGCCAACATCTGTGCCAGATCGCGGATCGACGGCAGCGCGTCCGGTGGGCGCACCCGGCCTTCGACGATCGCGGACCGTATCTCCCGGTACACCTGTCCAGCAAGATCGTGACGTCCGTGCAACTGGACGAGCAGGTCGACACGGTCGATGCCACGCCGAGATCCATTCATCCGAAACCGCCGTTCCCGGTCCCCAGCACACGGGATCAATCCTCAGGTCCCCGACGTCGTCGGGCAGCACGGCTCTTGCCACGATCACCGTGCCTGGGCCGGGCACGCCGGATGCACTCCTACCTGCAGCCGCCGGCCCGGCCCCACGCCTAGTTGTGCGTCATGCATTCGGCCTTCTCGCAGACCGAGTTATGGGTCATGCCCGGCTGGTCGGCGAAAGCGACGGCGGTGCCCCCGGCGGCGAGCATTCCGAACATCAGAAGTACCATTGCGACGATCCTGCGCTTCATCAGATCCTCCTCGTGAGTACCGATTCGCGGAACCGTTGCGATGCAGCGAGCGACATCCCGAAGATGACGCTCTCTGATCGCTGCAGTCGGCTACGGGCCGGTGTGCGGCCAACCGCCTCTACAACAAAAGCACACGGTTCGCGCTGGGTGAACCCTAAGCGTCCAGTACGCACCGCAGAAGTAGCTACCAAGACAATTGTCGATCGATTCCAGCCAGCAGTGCCGTCCAGGCGCCAGACGCAGGAGCAGCGCGCCG
The DNA here is from genome assembly GCF_039543345.1 of Pseudonocardia adelaidensis. Lineage (NCBI taxonomy): Bacteria > Bacillati > Actinomycetota > Actinomycetes > Pseudonocardiales > Pseudonocardiaceae > Pseudonocardia > Pseudonocardia adelaidensis. Next base: position 16,339 of record NZ_BAABJO010000020.1, read on the forward strand.
GAAGCGTTCGCCGAGACCGTGAGAATGCCCTCAAAATGCCCGGGCGACGCTCCGTTCCTTGCCTGGACCCGTCCAGCCTCACAACGGATATTCGGGCCATGAAGTCCGCCATCGGCCACACAGCGTCGCGTGCTGGAGCGGGTGATGTCGGTGCCACCGTCTAGGTCGGTGACATCGGAATGCACGACCGTCCCGGACGGCGACGAGCGCGGCGAGCGCTGGCTCCACGCGATCCCCGGCGGCCACTCTGCCAGCAGACCCCATGTGGTGACGATGCTGGTGCCGCACCGCGCCCCGGCGATCGACCTGGGGATCACGACCGCGCTCTTCGGCTCGTCGCATCCTCTCGGCGGGAACGCAAAGGGATGGTACGAGCCGCGACTGTGCGCGCCGGTGCTCGACCACGCCGGTCAGGTTTCGAACCCGGTGGTCGAGACGGCCAACGACCTGAACATGCTGACCGACGTACACACGATCATCGTCGCCGCCGGACCGGAGGTTCCGCCCGATCCGGCACCCGCGGTGTTGCAGGCGTTGCAAGCCGCACGCATACGCGGCGTGCGGATCAGCGCGCTCGGCACCGGCACGTTCGTACTCGCAGCCGCCGGCCTCCTCACCGGGCTGCGCGCTACCGCTCACTGGTCGGTGTGCGAGGAGCTACGCCGTCGCTACCCGAAGATCGTCGTCGACGACCAGGCGCTCTACGTCGAGGACGCCGGCATCTTCACGTGCGCCGGAGCCGCCGCCACCCTCGATCTCTGCCTGGAGCTGATACGCCGGGATCACGGCGCGGCCGTGGCCAACGCCCTCGCCCGTTGGATGATCGCCCCGCCGCAACGCTTGGGGGATCATCGTCAATTCGTGAGCGCCCCGGTCGGCGAATCGGGGGAAAGCCTCGTTCGCGTGCTGGAATGGGCCTCGAGCCGGCTCGCCGAGCAGATCACCCTCGCGGACATGGCGGAGGTCGCAGGGCTCAGCCCGCGGACGCTGTCCCGGCGGTTCCACGCCGCGCTGGGCACGTCACCGCTCCAGTGGCTGCTGGCGCAACGGATCCGGCTCGCTCAGGAACTCCTGGAATCGAGTCAGGAAACGGCCGAGCAGATCGCGAGACTCGCCGGTTTCGGCAGCGTCGGGAACCTCCGCCAGCACTTCACGAGAGTCCTCGGCGTATCACCCCAGCGCTATCGCCGGGTGCGCCGTTCTCGGGACACGAACGGGTGAGGTACCCGGCGCGTCGCCCGACGAGCGCACGTCAGTTGCCACCCGCCCCTTGCAGGCCCGCACGACCAGGGTGCTGCGGCACCGCGCTGCCATCTGCAGGCCGTCGCGCAGTACTCCCTGGCGGGCCGGTCGCGCGCACCGGCACGTGATCGTGCACCAGCCGCGCCGCCGGCCAGCCCATCTCCCGGGTCGGCAGGCGCGCCGACACCACCGACAGGGGACACGGCGTCGGGGATGGGCTGATCCATGTACGCCAGCTCCATCGAGCCCGGGACGTCGACATCCATGGCCAGCAGGTCCGACACGATCACCGCGAGCGTGGGGGCGTCGCCGAACAGGAGCGCGGCGAGCGGCTCGCCCGACCCGGAACACCCGGCGTGGAACGCGGAAAAACTGAACGCCGAGGCCAGGAACAAGGTACTCATCACCCAGCGTCGTGCGATGGGCACCGGCTACGTCGTCGCGGACGAGTGGGTGGTCACCGCCCGTCAGGTCGTCGAGGACCTCGTCGACGGCGAGCCCGTGCTGGCGAAGGGGCTCGCGGCGCAGTGGCACCGAGTCCGTGCGGCGCGGGTGGTCGGCTGGGATGAGCTGGGGATCTGGCCGTCGAAGAAGTTGGAGGCGTTCCGGTACCGGGGGCAGCTCGGGGAGGCGCCGCCCGATGTCGCCGTGCTGCACGTACCCGGGCTGAGGCGGCCCGGGGACCGCGGTGAATCCGGGTCGCCCGCGTGTTCGAGGGTTTCGAGGCCGCCTACGTCGTTAGTCGCAACCAGAGCGGGTTTGGTCCACCGGACTGCTGCTCCGGGAGTAGCCCAGGTGTCGCCCGCAGTTGGACGCAGTCGCCGCGCCCGCCCGGGACTCTGTTCCTAACCAGATTGACAAGGAGGCGAGATGAGGCGGCGCACAAAAACGGGGCGCACAAAGACGGCTGAGGCAGGTGCGCTGGTCCTGGTGGCCGTACTGGCACTGACGGGCTGCACCGCCCAATTGTCGGCGCAGACGGCGGCCAGCGGCGGCGCTGGGGTCGACCCGATCGTTGAGTGGATCGACCAGGCGGCGGTGCCACTCGAAACCGCCGACGCGACCGCGCCGCTGGACGACCTGGCCGTCCTGCCAAGCGTCGTAGGAGACGCGACGGTGGTCGGGCTTGGCGAGTCCGCGCATGGGCTCGGCGACCAGTTCGCGCTGCGCCACCGGATCGTCCGCTACCTCGTCGAGGAGATGGGATTCCGCTTGCTGGCCTGGGAGGCCGACTACGGCAGCGGTGTCGCGGTAGACCGTTACGTCGTCGACGGTGTCGGCGATCCGCGCCAGATCGTGGGATCCATGGTTTCGGCCTGGCAGAGCGAGCAGATGCTCGCGCTGGTCGAGTGGATGCGTGCGTACAACCGCACGCACTCAGACAAGGTCCGATTTGTCGGCACCGACCTGACCCAGTTGCGGCAGCTGAGCCTGGACGAGATCAGCAGTTACGTCCGCGCGGTCGCCCCAGGTCGACTCGACGAGCTAGCCGCCCACCTTTCCGCGATACACCTGCATGGCGATCCGGGCGAGCACGTCGCGTGGTACTACCAGCAGACCGACAAGGAGTCGTTGATCGGGCACGCCCGCGCCGTCCGCGACCTGATCGCGGGGCTCCCGGCAACGACGGAGCGCGATGACGTCCTGCGTCATGCGGAGGCGGTGCTGGGTTTCTACCTCCACTACGCGCAGGAGGGTGAGGATCTCCGCGACCGGTTTATGGCCGACTCGATCATCGCCTGGCAGCGCCGAACCGGCCACAAGACCGCTTTCTGGGGAGCGAATGTCCATGTCGCGGCGGCGGAGCAGGTCGAATATGCGTTCCCGCCAACGGTGTCTGCTGCCCGGCTTGTGCCCGTGGGGCACTGGTTGCGACAGCAGTATGGGACGGGTTACGCCGCGGTCGCGGGGATCTTCGGATCCGGAGAGGTGCTGCAGGGTTTCGAAACTGGGCGACCCGCCATTTATCAGGTTCCAGTGCCCAGGCCTGGCACCACCGACCACACGCTAGCTCAGGCCGGGCCGGACATGCTGCTGCTCGACCTGAACGTGCCCGCGAAGGCGCCTGCGGTGCGCGCGTGGCGAGACGGGCCGGCCACATTGCGGCTGATCGGTGCTGCCTATGACATCGCAATGGAGGAGCAATACGCCATGACTGTCAGATGCCTGAGCCAGGCGTTCGACGTCCTCGTCTACATCGATCGGACGAGGCCGTCTCGCCTCCTCCGCTGACCCGCCTCACGGCCGGAGTACGTCCTGAGTGTCAAGCGCCGACGCCCGCCGGGCGACCAACTACCACCAAGTGAAGGAGATAGCGAATGCATCGGGACACACAGAACGTGAGACGTCGTCGACGGGTCGCAAGCGTCGTCGCCGCCACCTTGGCGCTCAGCGGTCCCGTGGCGGCGTGCGCCGGAACCCAGGAGCCAACCGGGACCTCAGACTGGATCGCTGCAAATGCCTCTGCAGTGACGGTTACCAGCCCCGAGGGGCCGCTCGATGATCTGGCTCCGCTGCGGAACGCGATCGGGAACGCCGAGATCGTCGGGCTCGGCGAGTCCGTGCACGGGGCGGCGGAGGAGCTCACCCTCAAACACCGCGCGTTGCAGGTCCTCGTCGAGCAGTTGGGCTTCCGCTCGGTCGCGTGGGAGGAGGACTGGACAACTGGCCGCCGGATCAACGACTACCTCCTCACCGGCGCCGGAGATCCTGACGAGTTGGTCCGCCGCATGAGCTCGCAATGGCAATCGCGCGAGGTGGTGGAGGTGCTGCGATGGCTGCACGACTTCAATCGCGATCGGACTGACAAGGTGCAGTTCATGGGAGTCGAGTATTACCTGACGGGCCTCGAATCCTATGACGATGTGGAGGCGCAGGTCGCCGCGGCCGCACCAGAGCAGCTGCCCGAGGCGCGCCAGCACCTTCAGGCGATCCGACCGGCGTCGGCGGACATCATTGCGCACATTCAGGCGTACTCAGCAAGTCCGGACAAGGAACCGTTCCTGCGCCATGCCCGCGCATTGTATAACCTCGTTCGCGATTTGCCGAACAAGGAGAACGACCGCGACCACGCTATGGCGGTGCACACCGCACGCCAGATCCTGTCGTTCTACGAGCACTTCGCCCTACCCGAGGCAGACAGCCACGCGTACCGAGACGCGCACGCTGCAGAGAACCTGATGTGGTGGCGCCAACTGACCGGAGACAAGATCGCGTATTGGGCTGCGAGCCCGCACACCGCGAACGCCCCGCAGCTCCGCATCTCCGCATCCGAGGACGGGGAGATCCAGTTCCCCAGCGCAGGATCGCATCTGCGCCAAGAATACGGCGAGCGCTACCTGTCGATCGGCTTCATGTTCGACCACGGCCGTGTCGGCTTTGGAGGTGGAGAGCCCGTCGACGCGCCGAAACCTGCCGAAGGTTGGTTCGAACAGCCCCTCGGCCAGGTACCCCTCGAGCAGTTCGTACTTGATCTCCGTGCCCCCGCTCCTTCGAGCGTGCGCGAGTGGCTGGACGCCCCGATCGTGACCAGAGGGCCTATGGGGCCAAACTCGACCTGCCAGGGCGGCAGCGCATCCCAGTGGTTCGACGTCGTCGTCCACGGCCAGGAGGTGACACCGGCCAGCGCAGCCTGACGACCTCGCAAACAGTGTCAAGGCGGCGAAACATCGCGCTTTGACAAAACGGACCTACGTCATGCTCTGCTGGCCCGCGACCGGCACCTGTCCGCCCTGGCGGATTACCCAGAATCCTGGGGTTTCCCGCCGGGGGCCAGTAGGCCAGGATGGCTCGGGCAGCTCGTTCCGTCTGCTGATGCAGCAGTTGATGGATGAGACGAAACATCTGGAGTTGACGTGAACGAGTACTGCTGATCTTCCGGTGTTGCGTCACTCCGAGCATACTAAACCAAATCAGAAGCGCAGCTAACCAAAATCGTGCCCAACGGGTGGCCCAGACCTAGACGACTCACGGTGGTCGATCCGTCCATCCGGAATAGGTTGAGCCACAAGTCAGTGCAGCTGGGAGGCAATCATGATAGAAAAGCCGAAGATCGGCGGCGAGACGTCGCGATCGCGCACCGGAAAGCTCAAGCATCGGGTCCTCAGCGGCGCGGTGGTTTTCGTCGTCTTTTATCTACTTCTCGACGTCGTGCATGGTGCCCTCACGACCCTGCCCAGGCCGCTTCCGAACGCGGCGGATGCGGAGGTCTACCGCTACCTGACCCAGGAGACCGCGGCGGTGGCGGCAAACGCTGCCGTTCTGTTGTGCTCGGCGGGCGGCCTGCTGGTTTTCGTGTTGGCGATCCGGCGCGTGCTGTCTATCCGGGCGGTGACGCCGGTGCGGCGAGGCCATGTGTTTGGTCTACTCGCCGTCGTTGCGTTGGTGTTGTCGGCCCTATTGAGTCTCGTGTTGGCGGCGGGCGCGTCGACTATGTCGAGCGGCACGGCGGCATCGGTGCAGTACGCCGCGTTCCTCACAGGGGGAGTTCTGCACGTGTTCTGCCTCGGGTTGTTCGTCGGTCTGACTGCTCGGGCTTTCGAGTCTCGAGGTGTCCGCATCCTGTCATTGGTAGCCGTGATACCGGCTGTGTTATCCGTGATCTCTCTGGTGTGGTTCTACGGAGCGGCTTTGATCCTCCTCGGCCGCGTGCTGTGCATGGTCTGGGTCATTACGGCAGCCATCGTTGTTGCCCGAGCACCTCGGGTTCCCAGTTGACGGACGCGCATCATTCGCCAGCACACCTGCGACGGATGGCACGTCGCGTGCTACTGCTTCTTCACCTGGCTGCCGGCATGGGCTGGCTGGGTGTCACCTCAACGTTCGTGGTGCTGACCTCGTCACTGCTTGGAAGCCGTGATCCGGCCACTGTCCGTGCCGGCTATGTCACCCACGAAACGATGATCGTCTGGTTGGCGCGGCCGGCCGCGATCGGCACTGCGGTGACCGGCCTAGTGCTGGCCCTCATCAGTGGCGCGGCCAGGCGTCACCTCTGGTGGATGTGGTGGGTTCCGGCCAAGGCTGCGCTGCTGATCGCCACCGTCGCGGTCACCGTCGTCGTGTCCCCGCCCGCGTTGCGCCACGCCATCGATTACGCGGAAGCCGTCGGCACCCCGGAGTACACGAACGTCCAGCACACCCTCGTGCTAATGGCGTTGTACCACGTGGTGATGATCAGTTTCGCGGCGGTGCTCGCCGTGTTGAAACCGGGACAGCGCCTGCGGAAACCGAACCGATCTTCGGCCCTGCGCGTGAACGGGCCAGTACGTCTCGCCCAACTTGGGGAGGACCGGTGAGCGTCGCGGACGCGAGGATCGGCAACCACGCGCGAGTGCGGTGGCGGTTCGGCGTCCGCACCCGACGCGCACTACTGGTCGTGCATATCGCCTCGGCCGGTTCCTGGCTGGGCGTCGATGTCACGATGGCCGTGCTCATCGTCACCGCCATGACCACCGGTGACCCGGGCACCCGAGCCTTCACCCTGCAAGCACTCGAGCTCGTCGCGGTCTGGCCGCTGCTGGCGTGCGGGCTACTGTGCCTAGCCTCGGGTCTTGGGCTTGGAGCAGGCAGCCGCTGGGGAGTCATTCGGTACTGGTGGGTTGCGGTCAAGCTCGTGATTAACCTCGTGCTGACCGCCCTCGTCGTGGTTTCGCTGAGCTCGGAGGTTGCAGCTCAGGCCGATCAGGCTCGACAGTTGATCGCTGGAGTGCCGGTCGCGTTCGACTTCACGAATCTCCTCTATCCACCGACCGTGTCCCCGAGCCTGCTCCTGGTCGCGATGACGCTGTCGGTGGTCAAGCCCTGGGGACGGGTACGCCATCGGTCGACACGGCTCGGAAAAGTACAATGCAATGGCGCCGACGACCGTGTGTCGCCGGACTGCTGACGGCAGATGGGACACAGCGGTTCGCCACGACCTCGGGTGCCCGAACTGGGCGCGGCGCCTGTCCTGATCGCACATGGCGGTTAGGGCACTCCCGACAGCATGGAAAAACCGAGACCGCAAATCGAGCCGGCTGCGCCGCGCTGGCCCAGCCATCCGGCTGCTGACCACGCCGGCGTAGCCCGGGCGTACGGTGATCGGCAAGAAATGGTGTGGCAGTGAAGTTTTCGGGCGGTCTCCGAGCAATCGATACGAACGCGAGACCCCACCGCGGCTCACGCCCCTCGTCGCAGGGTGCATCTGCCGAGACGCCATGCGTGGCGAATAGGGTTGCGTCAACAGCCACCGCAGTGGGACAAACCGGAGAGGCTTAACCCGGCTGTTGCAGTAAGGGCTTGATGTTGGTGGGCGACACGGGCCTCAGAAGCGCGAAAGTGCCTGCTCAGGGCGCGTAGATCAGAGTTGTCGAGGCTCAGATCGACCACACCGAGGAGGCACTTCGCCCGTGCACCCTACAACTGCTCGACCAGCGATCACGGTGACTACTGGCGGAGCCGGGGTCGTGTCGCATGACGGGTCCCGGCTGGCCGGTCTGGCTGATCGCAGCGGCCTGACTGGCGCGTTGAGCGACGCGCTGGCCGGGTTGCGGGAACGCCGTGGCGGGCATGATCCTGGCCGGTCCTGACCGATCTCGCGGTCCTGCTCGCTGATGGCGGCCGGTGGATCAGCGACCTCGCGGTACTGCGGGATCAGCCGGGACTGTTCGGGTCGGTCGCCTCGACCGCGACCGCGTGGCGGGTCCTGGACAAGATCGACCCGGCGGTGCTGGGCCGGTTGCGCGCGACCCGGACGCAGGCTCGCGAACAGCTGTGGGCCCAACGCGCTGAGACTGCCGGCCCGATCCAGGACCATCATTCGGGCGGCCGGACCTGACCGGGTTTACGGATCTTGTTCGATGCCACGCTGGTCACCGCGCACTCGGACAAGGAGTCCGCCGCCGCGACATTCAAAGGCGGCTTCGGATTCCACCCGTTGACCCCGTGGCTCGACAACACAGGCGAAGCCCTCGCGGCGGTCCTGAGTCCGGGCAACGCCGGCTCCAACACCGCGGTCGACCACGTCGCGGTCACCGACCTGGCGCTCGCGCAGGCCGCGATCCTCGCCCTGCCCAAAGGCGTGGACCGAGGCGATCAACGCCGACGGCAGCCTGCGCGATGGGGCCGACGTCGCCGAGCTGACCGGGATGCTGGGTGATCTGACCGCGGCCGGGTGGCCGGCCGGGATGCGAGTGATCGTGCGCCGGGAACGCCCGCACCCCGGCGCGCAAACTCGCCTTCACCGACGCCGACGGGTGGCGGTTCCAGGCGTTTGCCACCGACACCCGCACAGGTCAGTTGGCCCATCTGGAGGCCCGCCATCGTGCGCACGCCCGGGTCAGGACCGGATCCGCTGCGCGGAAAATCACGGACTGGACCGGCTGCCCTCGCGCCAGGTCGCGATCAACGCCGCCTGGGTCGAGCTCGCGATGACCGCTGCCGATCTGATCGCCTCGACCCCCAGACCACCCTGCTCGACGGCGACCCACCGCCGCCGAACCGGCAACACCGCGCTACCGCTCCTGCACGTCGCCGCCCGGATCACCCGCGGCCAACGTCGACTGTTCGTCCCCATCGACAAGACGTGGCCCTGGCGCGACCAACTCGCCGCCGCCTTCGCCCGACTCCACCTGCTGCCACTACCGATCACCTGAGCCCGGCGACCAAGAGCCCCCCACGACCGAAACCCCGGAGACACCGGCCACCGCGCCGGGCGTCCCCAGACGTCCGGACCCGACCCCTCACCGACAGACACACCAGAAGATCGACAACCCCATGATCAACAGCTACTGAAAAACCGCGGTCCGCGGGTGAGCTGTCACTCTGTCACGGCACCGGCCCTGACCTGCGACAACAGGAGTGACAGGGTGAGTGACAGTCGCTCGGTTCCGTCACTCAACCGCTCCTGACCTGGGGCAAACGTGGGTCCTGACTTCGGACAAGTTAGCGCGCACGCGTTGGTTGGTTGATGGGCGTGAGAGCGTCGCGTACGTCGGCGGGCAGTGGGTCGTCGGCGGTCAGCACGTTGGCGCCGGCGCGGATCTGGATGGTGCGGTAGCGCCGGGCGGTGCGGACGAACTTCTTGATCGACCAGCCGGTGCGGTCCTCGATGAGCCGGGTGACCGCGAGCGCGGCGAGCACGATGGTCAGGTGGGCCTCGATCGACTCGCGTTTGTGGTGGTAGACCGGCCTGGCGCACAGGTCGTTCTTGGACATCCTGAACGACTTCCACGGCCGGTGGTAGGCAACCTCGCGGTGGTAGGCAACCTCGCCTGAGCCTTGACCTTGACACCGGTGTCAGCACTTATCGTCAAGCGCGTGAATCGAGCGATGATGCGGATCGGGGAGCTGGCCGAACGTGCCGGGGTGAGCCGGCGGTCGTTGCGCTACTACGAGCAGCACGGGCTGCTGCACTCTGGCCGTACCAACAAGGGATGGCGGGTCTACGACGAGGTCGCGCTCGCACGGGCGGCCAATGTGCGTGACCTGCTCGCGGCGGGGCTGCGAATCGAGGACATTCGGCGTCTCGCGCCTTGCTTGGAGCGGGACCTAGAGCAGGGGCCGGCCTGCGACGAGGCCATCGAGATGTACACCAGCCGAGTGGCCGAGCTCGACGAAAAGATAGCTACCCTCGCCCGCCACCGCGCCGCGTTGGCGGCCCGCCTCGACGCCCTGGTGGCGCACAGGGCCGCCGAGCAGAGCCACGCCGGTCAGCGGATGGCGGAAATCGCCTGATGAGCCGCACGATGCCTGCCTGGTTGGTGGTGCTGTTTGCAGCGCTGCTGGCTACTGGTACCGACGAGCTCGTGATCGCCGGTGTGCTGCCGAGCGTGGCCGCCGATCTGAACGTTTCGGTCGGCGTCGCGGGACAGCTCGTGACGGCGTTCGCGGTGGCCTATGCGCGGGGAACGCCGCTGTTGGCGGTGTTGACCGACGGGTTCTCGCGTCGTGGGGTCCTCATTGTGGGTCTGATCGTGTTCGCTTCGGCCAATGCTGGCGCCGCGCTGGCGTCGGGCTACCTTGTGTTGCTGGCCGCGCGTGTCGTCACGGCCCTGGCCGCGGGGGTGGTGACCAGCGCCGCGTTCGCTACCGCCGCGTCCGGGGCCCCACGGGGCGGCAGGGACGCTATCTGTCTATGGTCACCGCCGGGATGACGGTGGCGTTGCTTACCGGGGTGCCCGCGGGGACATGGTTTGCTGGCGCGCAGGGTTGGCGGGCGACCTTCTGGTTGCTCGCCGGCCTCGGTATCTGCGTCGCGGTAGGCGTCATGCTCACCGCACCCGACATACCCGGAGGCGAACCAGCGTCGTTGGCGAACCGACTGGGGCCGCTGCGTAGCTTGCCGGTCGCCCGGTTGGTGGCCGCCACTTTCCTGTGCGGCGCCGGCGGGATGATGTTCTACAGCTACCTCGCACCGGTGACCGCCGCACTGGCCAACGGCTCGTATCAACTGCTCAGCATCGTGTTGCTTGTGGTGGGCGTTGTCGGCATCGGCGGGGTGGTCCTCGGCGGTCGGAGCACCGACGCGTGGGGTCCGCGGCGCGCGCGACAACTCGCGATCGGCGGGCACGGCGGGGCCTTGCTGTTGGTGGCGGTGTTCGCATTCAGGGGCACCCGTAGCGCGGTGGTGTTCGCCGTCCTGGTGGCGGTGTGGTCGGTGTTCGCTTGGGCATTGAATCCACCGATGCAGGCCAGCGTGCTCGCCGCCGCCCCCCATGCCGGCATGACCGCGATGGCGCTCAACATCTCGGCGCTCTACCTGGGCACTGGTGTGGCGGGAGTGCTCGGTGGGGCGATCGTCGACCTCACCGCGGCCAATTTCGTTCCGCTGGCCGGCGGCGTGCTGCTGCTCATCGCACTGTTCTTCGCATCCCTGCGCGAACACCGCACCCGAGCATCGCCAGTCACGCCGGACGCGCCGGCACACGACTCGGCGCCGGGCCACTGACGCATCGGCCTCTGAAAGCGGAGCGCGGCAATTCCGACGCGTCTTCATCGATAACTCTGGGCAACGGGCAGTGTTAACAGGAGTGGGACTCATAACCATGGACAGTGGACCAGTACCGTACGAGTGGGCGTCTCAGGAAGAGGCGCTGGCGGGGAAGGCCGCGCTGGTCACCGGCGGCGGCACGGGCATCGGCCGCAGCACGGCCCTGGCGCTGGCCGAGCGGGGCGCCGACGTCGTGGTAGTCGGACGCCGGCCCGATGTCCTCGAGAAGACCGCGGCGCTGCATCCCGGTATTCAAGCCGTCGCGGGCGACGTCAGCAGCCCAGCGGACATCTCCCGGTTCATGCGGATCGCCTTGGATGCCGTCGGGCGCCTGGACGTACTGGTCAACAACGCGGGGACACTGGCACCCACGCCGCTCGGGGAGTTCGACGTCGATACCGCACGTCGTATCTGGGACACGAACGTTCTCGGCCCAACACTGATCGCTCAGGCCGCCTTGCCGCAGCTCACCATCAACTGCGGAACGATCGTCAATGTTTCCAGCAGTTTTGGTCACAAGCCGGCACCGGGTGTCAGCCACTACGGCGCGAGCAAGGCCGCGCTGGAACAGCTCACCCGCAGCTGGGCACTGGAACTCGCCGAGCGCGGGATACGCGTCAACGCCATCGCGCCCGGCCCCACAGAAAGCGAGGCCCTCGAACGCTCGGGCAGAACTACCATCGAGGTCGAACAAATCAAGGACTGGGAGCGCGCCCAAATTCCCCTCGGACGTCGAGGCGAGCCCGAGGACGTCGCCCACTGGATCCTCGCGCTCGCCGATCCCGCGGCAGGATGGGTCACCGGCCAGGTGATCGACGTTGACGGCGGCTTCGGTCTCGCCTGACCCACCACGACGTCTGGACGGATTACGGCGCCGAACGCAGCTGTTCCGCGAAGAGCGCGACGGTCAGGGAACCGGACTGGGTTGGCCGCGCAGGGGTAGTGCGGACTGTTACTGGTAGAAGCCGACGGGGTCGACGGCCCCGCTTGATTGTTGCCTGACTTCGGCCAAGTCAGTGGGCAGTCCACGAACCTACGGGCCGAGTTAGCCCGGCTGTTGCAGTAGAGGTTTGAGATTGGTGGCCGACACGTGGCCTAAAAGCGCGAAAGTGCCTGCTCAGGGCGATTAGATCAGAGTTCTCGAGGCTCAGATCGACCACGCTGAGGAGGAACTTCGCTCGTGCACCCTACAACCGCCCGCCCGACGATCACGGTGACCACGGATGGGACGGGGGTCGTGTCGCATGTCGGCTCTCGACTTCTGGCCGGGTTGGCCGATCGCAGCGGGCTGACCGAAGCATTCAGCGACGCACTGGCCGGGCTGCGGGAACGCCGCGCCAGCCACGACCCTGGCCGGGTCCTGACCGATCTCGCGGTCCTGCTCGCCGATGGCGGTCGGGCGATCAGCGACCTTGCGGTGTTGCGCGATCAGCCGACGCTGTTCGGGCCGGTCACCTCCACCCCGACCGCGTGGCGGGTCCTGGACAAGATCGACGCGTCGATGTTGAACCGGCTGCGGGCGGCTCGGGCGCGGGCGCGGGAACAGCTGTGGGCCCAACGCGCCGAGACCACCGGCCCGATCGATGGACATTCCGCGGGCGGTCGGACCTGGCCCGGTCTGCGGATCATGCTCGACGCCACCCTGGTCACCGCGCACAGCGACAAGGAGTCCGCTGCGGCAAACTTCAAGGGCGGCTTCGGTTACCACCCGCTCACAGCATGGTTGGACAACACCGGTGAAGGCCTCGCGGCGCTGCTGCGGCCGGGCAACGCCGGCTCCAACACGGCCGCGGATCACATCACGGTCACCGATCTCGCGCTCGCGCAGATCCCCGACGCGCACCGCCACGGCACACCGATCTTGGTCTCCGCCGATGGTGCCGGCGCCACCCAGGCCTGGCTGGCAAACCTGCGAGAACAGCGCAAACTGGTGTTGACCTGGAATTCTCGGTCGGGTTCACCATGACCACGACCGTGCAGACAGCGATCCTGCGCCTGCCCAAGATCGCGTGGACACCGGCGATCAACGCCGTTGGGAGCCTGCGCGAGGGCGCTGATGTCGCTGAGCTGACCGGGATGCTCGGTGACCTCGGCGCGGCCGGCTGGCCCGCCGGAATGCGGGTGATCGTGCGCCGCGAACGACCACACCCCGGCGCCCAGCTCAGCTTCACCGACGCCGATGGGTGGCGGTTCCAGGCCTTCGCCACCGTCACCCGCGCCGGCCAACTCGCCCATCTCGAGGCCCGCCACCGCGCGCACGCCCGGGTCGAGGACCGGATCCGCTGCGGCAAGAGTCACGGCCTGGGCCGGCTACCGTCGCGCCAGTTCGCGATCAACGCTGCCTGGGTCGAACTCGCGATGACCGCAGCGGACCTGCTCGCCTGGACCCAGACCACGCTGCTCGACGGCGAGTTGGCCACCGCCGAGCCCGCGACGCTGCGCTACCGGCTGCTGCACGTCGCCGCCCGGATCACCCGCGGGCAACGCCGCCTGTTCATCCGCATCGACCAGGCCTGGCCCTGGCGTCACCAGCTCGCCGAGGCGTTCGACCTACTCCACGCCCTGCCCCGGCCGATCACCTGACCGATCGCACCCTGACCATCCACAACAGACAGACTCGGAGACACCGACCACCGCATCGGGCACCCCCGCACGCCCGGATCCGAAACGCTCACGAACCCGACGATCACGACCAACAGACCCATGATCAACGCACTGCTGAAAGACCGGGGTTAATGCGGGTTCTGATCGTGACAGCGGGTTCGCGAGGTGATGTCGCGCCGTTCACAGGCTTGGGCCGGCGGCTGGAGCAGGCGGGCCACCAGGTGGCCTTCGCCGCGCGAGCGGTTCGCCGATCTCGTGCGCGAGTGCGGGCTGGAGTACCGGGCTCTTCCCGGCGATCCACTTGAGCTCACACGCGCACGTACGGCGGCGCCGTCCCCGGAGGCCGCGCAAATCGGTCTTCGCCGAGTTCCTCGACGAGCTGGGCGATGGGGTGACAGCCGCCACGGCCGCTGGCACCGACATCCTGCTCACCGCTTTCGGCCCCGCCCCGCTGAGCCGGCTCGTCGCAGAAGGCTTCGGCATCCCGAGGCTCGGCGTCTATCTCGCGCCGGGGGTGCCCACCAGGGAGTTCCCGCCACCTGGCTGGCCCGTCACCGGAGAGCCCTCCCCGAGGACAACCTCGACGCGGGCCGCGAGGTGCTCGCGCGGACCGGTGCCCTCTACGCCGACACCTTGCGGCGGCTGCGCGCTCAGCTCGATCTCCCCGACGCCGCGATGACGGCGAGCCCACCGGATGACTGGCCGATCTGCCACGGCTTCAGCCCGGCGGTCCTCCCCCGACCCGCCGACTGGCCCGCGAACGTGCACGTGACCGGGTACTGGTGGCCGGTCGGGCCACTGCGCGACGTCACGCTCGTGCAGAACGACTGGGGCGGGGCGCAGGTCCTGGTCGCCCACAGCGGTTCAGAGCGGGTGGCGCGGATGGTGCTCGTCGCGTGCGAGGCGTTCGACAACTACCCGCCCAGCATCGCAGGCCGCCTGCTCGTCGCGATCGCGCGCGTGCCCGGCGGCCTCGCGCTCTTCGCACGGCTGCTGCGCTTCCGCGCGGTACGACGGGCGCCCGGCTGGTGGGGCTGGATGAGCAAGCGCCCGGTACCCGACGAGGTAATGGAGGAGTGGTTCCGCCCGGCACGCGAGCAGGCCGCGGTGCGGCGGGACCTCGCGACCTACGGCAGCAGCGTCCCGTCCCGCGAGGTGCTGCTCGAGTGGGCCGAGCGCAACCGGTCGTTCACCGGACCAGTGCTCGTGGTGTGGGCCGCGGAGGACCGGGGGATGCCCGCGGATCACGGCCGGCGGCTCGCCGCGCTCTACCCGCAGGGCAGGCTCGTGACGATCCCCGACAGCTACACGCTGGTGCCCGAGGACCAGCCCGCGGCGCTCACGGCCGCGATCCGCGCCTTCCTCACCGAGACGCGCGCCGTCGCGAGCTGATCACGCCGGTGCCAAATCCGGCGATGTGCAGCCCGCCGTGGAAGCGGGCGTGCTCCACCTTGAGGCAGCAGTCCATCACGACCTCGAGCCGCCGGCCTCGGCCCGGCGCGCCACGTCCTCGTCGAAGCGGCCGAATTGCAGCCAGAACCTCTCCACGCCACCCGCCGCCAGCACGTCGTCGAGCACCGACGGCAGGCCCTCGCGGCGGCGGAAGACGTCGCGCCCGCCTTGACTAGGCCGGCTTCGGCGCACAACCGCAGCGACGCCACGAAGACCCCAGGCCAACGCGGTGGCCTGCCGCGAGCGGAACCGGGCGATCGTGACGGGATCCGGGGACAGCCCGGCGGCCAGGACCCGGTAGGCCACATCTTCGGTGCAGCGGCGCTGGATCTGCCGACTCGAGCGAACACCGCTGCAGTAGGCGAACAGCAGCAGCGCACTATCACCGCCGGGTCGTAGGCGGCGCGCCCCTGCCCATCAGCGCGGTAGGCGCGGCGAAACCAATGAGATCGAGGTGGTCGACCACATCGATCAGAAACCACACCAGATGCTCGGCGGGCAACCAATCCCGCATGTCTGGAGCCAGCAGGAAGCGCCGTTCACCACCACCGGTGATGAACCTCAACCGCAGTACATGATCTTGCTGCACCTGATCGCCACGCCTTCACCGACATCCCTTTGCGCAACAGGCTCCCGTGGTAACAACGCTGCCCGAAGCTACGACAAGCTGGATCCATCGATGGCGATGCGCTCCTCGGGGTAGCTGTTCGCACACTGTCTAGCAGTTGCATGGCGGTTGATAAGACAACTCACCGCAAGCTAGATTCATCGATGAGCTCCCGTTGTCAGGCCGCAGATCTGCCCGCTGCGCAGCATGATGCCATCGCGCACGACTCTCGCTGATCGCCTTCACCGCAACGCCAACCGCTCGCGCAGCCCTCCACATGTCAGTCGACGAACCGCAGCAGGGACCGCATCGGACGGTGCGCATCATTCGAGGAGTTCGAGTGGCGAGTCGATGTCGAGAGTCAACTCCATCGGATACGCGTACGTCTGGCGAGTGCGGGCGATGTTGTGGGTGGCTGCCCCGCCGCTCCGCTTCGAGTGATCCACGCTGGCTGCGTCCGGCCGGTCCAGGTTCGTCCCCTGCAACTCACTGTAGACAGGGAGGTTCCGCATCTCGTCCATCAGGTAGTAGCCGCCAACTCCGCCACTGTTGAGCGGGTTGATCGACTGGAACTCGTAGGCGACCTCGGCCGTCGGGTGCTCCGCGGTGATCCGGTCGATCTCCCCGGCCGCACGGAAGACGTCGTAAAGAGTCTGGTTGACGGTGAAATCAGCGTCCCGTGGCGCGAAGCTGATTTTGCGGAACGCGGCCCCCGCCCAGGTGACAACGCCCTCGTCGCGGTAGTTGAACAGGTGTGCCGCGCGCACCTGCTCGGCCCAGTTCGCCGCCTGCTTGTCGTTCAACGTGACCGGGAAGACCCCATCGGACAGCCGCGACATCGCCAGTGGCGGCGACGCCGGCAACAGCCCGAGATGTGGGCACGTGACGAACCGCAATGGCTGCGTCACCTCGAACAGATCCCCAGCTGGCAGGAGTTTGAGCCGGGTGGCCGCTTGTGCGAGCGTCGATGCTCGTTGCGACTCCGCCTTGTAGTAGTCCTTGAAGATCCTCCCGTCGACGCACCGGCCGACGGAGAACCCGTCCTGCAGGATGTTGTTGGCCCAGACGCTGCGGAACCGCCCCCTCTCCGTATCGACCTCGCTTACCGACGACGTGAACGTTTCGACGTTGCGTCGAGCATCTGCGTCCGCCTTCGTCGCGAACGTCTCCCGAAACATCGCCACCCGCAGCCGCTGCTGCCGCGCCGCGTTCTGCAACGCCCCCAAAATCAGCGCCCCGGCCTCGCCGTCCCGATCGGCCCCCGCTGGTTGCGCCATACCGGCGGCAGGAGCCGCACATCCGGCGATCAATCCTACGACGACAAGCAGCACCGACACGGTCCAGTCGGTCCTTGGACGGCGAGTAGGACCCCGTCGCCGCGAGCCGCCGCCGTCCCACCCCGGCGACCTCCCGTGGTGCCCGTCGACCTGCATGCCAGTCCTCCCTCCTCGGGCGCGCTGACGATGTTTGTGTGCTCCCAGCACTCCCAGTCCGGTCTGTCTACTCTGGGGGCAGCCTCCCGAGACCAGCAGGCAAGATCAGTTATCTGGTCGATACTGCCTGTCGAGCCACTAGCACCACCTCGCGCGGTGAACCAGTCCTTCGCCTGCAGATCCGAGCGACGTCGTCTCCCCCGCGAACTGCCCATTGGCTGATCGGGTGACATGACCCCGGTGCCGACGCATGACGTTGCCCGTTCAGGCCGCTTCACCCGCGGCGGCTGAGGGTGACGGCTGAGGTGAGATGCGGGTCGGTCGAAACAGTGGAAGCCGCGCCTGCGACTGCACGTAGCCTGGCTACTGCCTCCGGCACGAGGAACCGAAGGGCACTCATCGGCGCATCCGGGTCCCGATCGAGCGCGGCAGCGAGCTGCCGCTCCGCGCGCCGGACCTCCTCGCGCAGCTCGCGCACACGCAGTTCTTCCGTTTTCACTCCATTACCTCGTCGGATCTCGATCGCCCTCGGGCGCGCTGCCGGCGTGACGGGCCCTCCGCTCGGACATCTGGCCCGATGCAGGACCCGGTGCAGGAACTCCGCGTAGCCCCGTGCCGACCGGAGAGGATCAACCCGTGACGCGCGCTGCATCGGCTGGGTACTGGTTGATCAACTAGCGTCAGGGCAGCTCCGCATTGTGTCATTTCGTCGAGCGCGGACGAACGCACGCCGTGCACGACCCTGTGCCTCACCACTCGAAACAGCCGGTCTCCACAACGCTTCGCCGCCATGGATCCGAGCACTCCGCAGCGCGGAGTGGCCCGCACGCGAACGCGCGTCACTTGATGCATGAGCGAACCTTGGGGGGACTCCGGCGGCCTGGCTACCCCAGAACTCTGGGGACTACGGGACGCGATCGCGTACGCACGTTGCGCTCGGGTCCCGTAGTGCCGGGGCGTCGGCTTGTCCTGCGGGCGGCGGTGCCGCGGTTGCGGGTCTCGTGGCGCATTCAGGGCGGCAATTCCGGCGGCCCGCTGCCCGTCCGGGAATAGGACAGGCTCCGCGTCGCAGCCGTCACGCACGTGCAGCACACTGCTCGAGGCTCGCGAGGAGATGCGCCGCACCCCCGCCCGTCCTGCGAGCCTACGTCGGAGGGCGCTTGATCACCCCAGGCGCAGCGAGCGGCCACCCAGGATGCTGGGATGGTCCTCGCGGCAGCGGTGCCCGAGATTGAGCAGGAGCGTGTACGCGAGTTCGTCGAGCGGCCGGTCGGGATGGAGGCAGCAATGTTCGACACGGTGGTCGGGGTGTCCGGGCTGCTGCTGGTTGCCGCCGCGGCGGTCCATTCGGTGATGACGAGCCGAGGGGTCATCTCGGGCCGTCGCTGGCGACGTGTGACCAGCTACGACTCGTCGGCGGCCAGCACTCCCACCGACGGCGGCATGTGTGGCGGCTGGGGCGGCGGCGATTGTGGCAGCGGCGGTGGTGACTCGGGTGGCGGCAGCTGCTGATCTGCGGGAGCCGGCCCCGCGACCACGCCGCGACCCGGCCAGTGCTTACGCGCCGGCCAGCATGCACGTGCGGGTTGTGGAGCACCTGGTGGCGGCTGGCGTCAGGACCGTGCTCGCTATGGGCTGCGGCGACGGCCAGTTGGCGGCAGCTGCGGCGTGCAGCCCGCTGCAGCTGATCGACGTGGAATCAGGTCTGCGCGCGACGGCGCTCCCCCTGGCGACCGCGAGTGTGGACGCCGTGGTCACCGTGAACTTGCTCGGCGACCTCGACCGGCCTGCTATTCGTGAGGTGCGGCGGGTTCTGCGGCCGGGCGGGCTGTTCGTCGCGGGGAGCGCGCACCCCTTGGATTCGATCGAGCTCGTGCCGTTCTGGCGACCGCCGGCGAGGTCGATCGGGACGAAGGAAGTTGCTGCGATGATCCTGGGCGTCTTCGGCGTGGTGGCGGCGGATACGTGGAAGAGCCGGTCGGTCACGCTGCCCGACCGTGACGCCGTGCGCGACTACCTGTGGATGCGGTCGTTCCGCCGGTCGAGGCGGAGCGGCTCGCCGACGCGATCGCGGTGCGCAGGCCGCTGCCGTTGTCGGTGACCGAGCGTGGCGTACTGCTCCTCGCCCGCCGGCGCTGCGGTTGCGCGCCGTGACCCGGCGAGCGGTCGGGGTGCGTGGTGCGTTCCGGACGCTCGAGCGGATGGGCCGGCGGAGCTGGCGGCGGCCCGCGCCCCGAGCCCGTCCGACGAGGGGCGCCGGGCCGGTCGCGGGTGCCCGACCGGCCCGGCGCTTCGAGGGGGCGCCGACGTGGGGACGATCGTCGCAGCGCCCCTTCGCTGGGGAGCGTCAGCCGTCCGGGTCGCGCTCGCTCGAGTGGTTGTCGCGGTGAGCGTTCCTGAGGTGCATGACGACTTCCCTGAGCTGCTCCTCGGTGCGGATGCGTTCGACGATCGGCGCCGTGAGGTCGGCTGCCTCGGGAGGTGGGCTGCGGAGTGCGGCATCCGCTTCGGAACGTGCTTCGGCGAGCGCTCGCACGGCCTCGTTGCGCTGCTGCCGGTGCTGGTCGCGCTGTTCCTGGAGCCGGCGGGTCGCTGCGGTGTGGTCTGGCGAGTTCGTCCTGGTGCCGTTCTCCAAGAGTGCCCGTTCGAGGGCGTCCAGCTGCGCCTGCTCGGTGTTCAGTGTGTCGGTGAGCCCCGGGAGCGAGCGGAGCGCGGCGAGCTGCGTGGCGAGCGCGGCGCGCTGCTGCTCGAGCCACTCTTTCTGGTCCTGCAGCGCTCGCCTCGATTCGTGGTGCGGGATCCGATCGCGCTCGGGTACCCGCTGCAATTGGGTCTCCGTCTCGCTGACGGCCTCCAGTTGGCGGTCGAGCGACGCGAGGACGACTTTGGCGCGGGCCGCCCATGCCTCCACCGTCATCGGCGCAAGAGCTGGTGGTGCGGGCAGGGCGGTCGGCGCGGTCGGCGCGGGGGGAGTGGTCTCGGCGACGTAGTAGCCGGCTCCGCCGATGACCAGGCTGGCGATCGCCATGCTCGCAACGGCCCGGCGCCGCACCGTGAGCGCGGTGTGTCGCTCGCCGCCGACCCGGCCGGCGCCAGACGCTGTCACCCGCTGGGAAGTGATCGTCTTGGCCGGCCGCCCCGGGCGTGGAACGGGATTGCACGGCCGGGGCGACGTTGTGGCGGCGCGTGCGGGTTCCGGTTCGTGGTCCGCGGCGCGCGGAACCGGTGGGGCGGAGCGGGCTGACTCGACACGCGCCGCCTCACGCAGCTTGCGGGCAGCGGAGCGGTGCGTCGGTGAGCAGTACAACCGGCGTGGACCACTGCCGGCGGGCTGCTCGACGAGTGCGGAGCAGCCGGGCAGCCCGCACTCCTGTGGCCGGTCGGTCATGTCGTCCCCCCGGGCGAGCCATCGCGCCCGTCCTCGGCAGTTCTGTCTCACGACACCGTGCGCGGCTTCCCGCGCAGACGCCATCCCAGAACCCTGGGGAGAACTCGGCGCGTTCGCGGCAACACGCGGCGCGGCCACCCAGGAATCTGGGATGGAGATCGCAACGGCTGTCATCCAGGCTGCCCCGGACCGTTGTCGGCGGATGCCCGATGTGCTCGCGCTGTCGGGGACTCGCCGACCGATTACGAGGAGCTGCTATATGAGGATTGCTGATCGACGGGGCGCTGCAATGGTTGTTGCAGGCGTCGTCGCGATCACGTCGCTGGTGACCGCGGGTACGGCGGGTGCCGCCACGGACGTGGCCTCCCGCGCGTACGTGGGGTGCGGCAACAGCTATGGCCACTGTGTCGAGGTGCGCAGGGCATACGTGAGGCAGGGGCAGCGCATCGGTCCGCTGCATTTCGGGCAGCCGGGCTGCACCGCGCCGGGCTGTTCGAACGAGAACTGGTTCTACGTCTACTCGTGACGCCCTGCGGTAGCTCGGGATTGCAGGGCGAGGGACGGCGATCGGGGGTGCGTACTCGTGCACGCAGCGATTCCGGCAGGACCGCGCGAGACCGGTGAGAACAACGACGCAACGGCGGGTGTTGGGGTGCTCTTGCAGGCCTGGCGGGAACGTGCGCTCCTGACCCAGGACCAGCTCGCGGACCGCAGCGGGCTGCACGTGCGCACGATCCGACGGATCGAGCGGGGTACCGGCGGCGGCAGGCCGCACAGCGCGTCCCTTCAGCGGCTCGCCACAGCGCTCGACCTCGACGCTTCGGAGCGCGCGCTCCTGATCGAGAGAACTCGTCGGGTGCCTGCTCTGGTGCCGTGTGCCGAGCACGTTGTCGCCGCCGGCCCGCCGTCGGTTCGCGGGGACACGCCGCGCACGGTCCGGCCCCCGCGGCAGCTGCCGACACCCCCACCTCAGTTCACCGGCAGGGCGGCCGATCTCGCCGACCTCGAGCGGATCATCGACCAGCCCGGGTCCGTCGTCGTCACCATCGACGGCATGGCCGGTGTCGGGAAGACGGCTCTCGCGGCACATGCCGCGCACGGGTGGTCGAGCCGCTACCCGGACGGGCAGCTCTTCCTCGACCTGCAGGGCAGCGCGCGCAGCGTGCGTCCCGTGGACCCGCGCGACGCGCTCGACCGGCTCCTGCGCTCGATCGGGGTTCCGGGCGGGCAGATCCCCGACGACCTCGACGATCGCGCCGCGCTCTACCGCAGCTGCCTGGCCGACTGCAAGGTGCTGGTCCTCCTCGACGACGCGGCGAGCGAGGCCCAGGTGACCCCGCTGCTGCACGGCTCGGGCACATCGCTCGTGATGATCACCAGTCGCCGTCGGCTCGCCGGACTGGACGTCACACACGCTCATTCGCTCGACGTCCTGCCTCCCGGCGACGCGATTGATCTGTTCGTTCGGAGCGCCGGTCGGGGCGGTTCGCCCGTCGACCGGCCCGAGCAGCTCGGGGAGACGGCACGGTTGTGCGGGTTCCTCCCGCTGGCGATCCGGATCGCCGCGGCCAGGCTGCGATCCCGTCCATCCTGGACCTTGGGTCATCTCAACGAGCGGCTGCGACGCTCCGGCCACCGCCTCGCCGAGCTCGAGGCGGGGGATCGGAGCGTTGCCGCCGCACTCGACCTCTCCTACATCCAGTTGGAGCCGGAGTCGCGCCACGGGTACCAGGTGCTGGCTCTCCACCCCGGCGTCGACTTCGACATCGACGCCGCGGCGGCTCTGATGGGGCAGCGATCGACGCACGTCGAGGCGGTCATCGACGACCTGCTGGATGCCCACCTGCTGCAGGAGCCGCTTGCCGGGCGCTACCGGTTCCACGACCTCGTCCGTGCCCACGCCCTCCAGGTACCCCGCACCGAGGAGCCGGCGGCGGGAGCTCGCGATCCGCTGTCTCGACTGATCGAGCACTACTGCCGCACCGCGAGCGTGATGGTCGATGTGGCTCATCCGTACGAACGCGAGAATCAGCAGCGCACCGGCGACCCGCATCCCCGCGACGGCGGTGACCCGGCTCGCGCGACCGCCTGGTTGGAGACCGAGCTGGCGAACCTGCTGACCCTGGAGGAGTTCTCCTGCTCGAACGGACGGCCCGATTGCGCCGTGCGGCTCTCGGGTCTCCTGCACCGGCACCTGCGCACCCGCGGGAGGTACGACGAGGCCGGGGAGCTGCACGAACGAGCCGTGATCAGCGCGCGCAGGATCGGCGACGCCATCGGGGAGCTGGCCGCGCCCAACGATCTCGGCCACATCCGCTGGCTCCAGGGCCGCCACGGGGACGCCATCGACTCGTTCACCGCCGCGGCGCGCCGCCCCGACGACCGATGATCAGCACGGCGAACTGAACGCGCTCATCGGCCTGAAGCAGGACGACCGACCGGAGGCCGTCACCGTCGACCTGCTGTGTTGCAGGCATCCGGCGGATGCTGTCGCGGTCACGGTGGTCGACGCCGAGGCGAGCTGGACGAGGCGTCCGGCCGGTTCCCCGCGAGGCTGGCCGCGCTCGGCGTCTCGGCAGGCGACCGGATCTCTGCCGCCCCGGCGACCTTGGCGGAAGCACTGGGGCTGTGGCGGGCCCGCGCCGGCGACTCGGCGCAGCTCACCGACGCGCTAGCCCAACACCAGGACCGCGTGAAGGGGCGGCAAGCGCCGGCCGATCCGCGCAAGCCGCTCACCGACATTGACGCTGACCGCGCCGGGACAAGCACCTGCTGCATGATGGACGACGCCTCGTTGCGCTCCCGGCCGATCCACTGTCGTGAGGGCAGGGGGAAGCTCCTCGATGGCGCCGGGCGGAACAACGTAACCGAGCTCGTCGTAGTACTCGTCGTCGGTCGAGGGCCCTTGGCCTGGACCGGTCCCGGACCGCTGGGGCGGATGTCCAGACGGCCTTCTACGTCGAGACGGTCCGCGGCCGCGAGGTGAAGATCAGCGATGGCCGCCTTACTCGTCTCCGCCAGGCCCCTCACCAGGGCCTGCCATATCGCTGAAGATCCACTCGTGAGCCCAAGTCAGGTCAAAGCGCTGAGTACACCGTCCCGCTGGCGAGCGGGCGAGCTGGGTGGGGTGTCCGGCCGATGCCGTCACGGTTTGCGGGCGAGGACCGGCGCCGTTCGCGCCGGGAGCTTCGAACGACACGATCTGGACGTCCACGAACCCGGTGGCGTACAGCCATTGCTCATACTCGGCCGCGGCAACTCGCTGATCACGATCCGACCGCCGGGAGGCAGGGCCGCAAAGCACTTGCGCAAGATCGCCAGGTCCTGCCCTGGTGCCCCGTCATGCATGATCATGGACAGCAGCACGACGTCATGGCCTGCTGTGGGCTCGGGATCGGCAAGGAAGTCGCCCGGGGCGACCGCAATGCGGTCCTCGTCGCCTGCTGCCACGATCTTCTTCGAGGCGATCTCGCAGTTTGGCGGCAGATCGAACACCGTTGCCCGCCGGTTGGGGTAGCGCCGGCACAGCTCGATGTCGTAGGCCCGGGAGCCGCCGCCGACGTCGAGCAGGGCGGTGGAGGCGGACAGGTCGACGTGTGCGCCGAGTTCGCGTGCGGTGAGCGTCGACAGCGAGTGCATCGCCTCGCAGAACAGGGCCAGCAGCTGAGGGTCATCGCTGTCGAACAAGTGCGCCTGCTCGTCGGGGTTCCAGCTTGTCGGCCGGTTGGTTCGCACCGCCTCGGTCAGCCTGCCCACGCCGGGTCGAGCCTGCGGTCGAGCATGTGCATCCAGCCGCCGAAGTGGTAGGCCTTGCCGGGCACGAGGTACTGGTCAGCCAGTGCGCTGTTGACGCAGCGCCCGTGCCGCCGCTCGAGCAACCCGAGGGACGCACACGCGGTAACCAGCAACTCAGCGCGGGGCCGCTGTGCCCAGCATCTCGGCAAGTTCGTCGATGGTGTGACCGTCGATGTCGGACAGACGGGCGAAGGGGTCCAGCTCGTGTGCGGTCGCGAGCGCCTTGAACGACCAGAAGCCGATGGAGAGCTGCATCAGCGGCAGGGGTGAGACCGTGGGAAGGTCAAGGTCGGCAACGCGCGGCTCGACGGCCGCGTTCGTCCCGGTCGGAGTGGCGAGGGCTGATCACGGGCGTTGTGCATGAACTCTCCTTCCGCGTGGCGTCCTTGTGCGTTCATCGTTCGGCATTTCCTTTCTCTCGCTGTGGTAGCTGCGGTTCACGCGTGCTTGCCCAACGCCGGGACGCAACCGTCGCACATGACAAATCCGCAGCATCGGCAGAGTCAGATGCCGCCGGCTGCCCCAGTTCAGACGTCGACGGTCTCGACCGCAGACCCCTCAGGCACGTAATCGTTCACGAGATCCGCGTCATCGGCCCGACGGATGATCTCATAAGCGATCTCCTTCGCGATCTTGCCATCGCGCATCTCGAAGACATGGGCGAGGCGGAGACTGACTCGCGTCCCGGGCGGGAAGGGGAAGTTCTGCATGCGGTCTTCGACGTAAGTGGCGTCGTAGATGCAGTCGTCAAAGACGAACTGCTCGGTGGCGAACCGCCGCAGACTCGTGATCGAGTGCACTTTCAGCGACGCGAAGATGTCTCGGTAGCCGGCGAGCGCCTCCTCGGTGCTATGCAAGACGAGCCCACGGCCGGGCCCCTCCCACACGATGTCGTCGGTATACGCAGCGACCGCCTTCTCGACGTTCTCCGGGGTCTCGTTGTGGAAGTGAGCCTCCACCACCTCGAGGTTGCGCGCGATGACCTGTTCACGCGTCAACTCCGCGTCCGGCACAGCGGCGGGCGCCTGCTCGCCCGCATCCAGGGCAGCCATGTCTCCTCCATGAGTTATAACCATTCGGATCAACCTCAACGCCACCCGCGTGCGAGACCAGACACGTCATTTTTGATCCCTCACAAGAACCGCTGACGCTACTCCGACCGGTTGCCGTGGAGGTGCCGGGAATCTTCCGGGTCCTCCAGCGCTTCACAAGGAATTCTCCTTGGGCAGTCCGCTGTGCCTCTACTCGAATCCACCGGTCACGCGGACGAGCCGGTGTGACGATCCCAGTCGCTGTATGATGTCCCCGTCCGCCCCGCGACCGGACGAACGAGTGAGTCCCCTAGCTGATGTCGGACTCCGGGCCGGGAACACACCCGGGCCAACGGGCCCTTACTTGATCAGCCTGCGAGGGCGTAGTCGCGCTGCACGCCGACCGGGGCAGTGCCTTCATCAGTGGCGCTTATTGTCTGCGACGCATGGTTAACGAGATCATCGTCGCCTTCCTCGGCACACTTCCCCTTGATCCACCTTTGACGTCTAAACCGATCACCCCTAGCGGATCGCCGCTCGATCCACGCGCAATACAAGCAGGCGGGCCACCAACATTCAATAGAGTGGCCAGAACCTATCAAGTCTAGACAAGAATCTCCGCAATCCGACTCGTGCAGCTTGTCACCTGCCACCGTCACACGCGTCACAGCGACCTCCACGGGTCGCCTCCGTGCCGGGGTGGGCGCCAGATCGCAGACGGTTGGCCTTACGGCAGCGTGCACGACACGTCCTCAATATCGGCAGTAACCGCGTGTTGGCTCCACGGACGGCTTCGGGTCAAGATCGACAGGACTGTCCAACCGGAGGGTCTGTCTCCAGTGGCCGTTGATCAGCGTCCGGCAATACCAGCGGCCGAACGGCGAGGTCGTCGCTCTGCTGGTCATCAGCCCATCCAAGAGCGACCGGGAACGAGTCATCCCCATGTCGGGCGAGCTGTTCCACATCATCGCCCAGGTGATCCGCCGACACACCGCCGAACATGGCACGGTCCCGGTCTGTACCCTCTACGACCAGGCCGAGCGAGCCTGGAGCGAGCCGTTGCCCTACCTGTTCCAGCGTCTGCAAAGCGGCAGCCGCGAGCCATGTCCGTCGCGCTGGTCGACCCGGTACGGCGCGCCGCCAAAGCGCTCGAGCCGACGCACCCGGAATTCGCCGATATTCGGCTCTCCCCGCACGACTTCCGCAGTCCGTTCGCCACCGACCTGGTGAATAGCGGGCTACCATTTACATCGGCGCCGCCGTGCTCGGGCACCTGAACGTCCAAACCACCGCGGCTACGTCGCGGTGTTCGAGGAAGACGTCGTCCGCCACTACCAGGAGTTCCTCGACCGCCGCCGCGCCCAGCGACCAGCCAGCGAGTACCGCGCACCCACCGCGGTGGGGATGGCCGAGTTCGAAGAGCACTTCGACAAGCGCCGCGTCGAGCTTGGCTCCTGCGGCCGTCCCTACGGCACCCCGTGCGCGCACGAGCACGCCTGCATCCGCTGTCAGATGCTGTCGATCAACCCCAAGATGTTGCCCCGCCTCGACGAACTCGAGGAGGATTTGCTCGCTCCGGCAGCGTGCGATCGACGAAGGCTGGCGCGGCGAGGTCGAGGGGCTGGAGCTGACCTTGACGTTTCTGCTCAGCAAACGAGACCCAGGCCCGCCGCACGGCCGCCACGGACACGGTCAGTCTGGGCGTGCCCGCGATGCCCGTCGCTGAGCATGCAGTCCGCGATCACGAGCATCGGACGAGAAGACGCGAACTACGACGTCGACGCTGGTCAGGGCGCCGTCGCTCCTGAGACCGGTCATGTGCTGGAGTTCGATCGGCCCGTACCCGGTGAGTTCCGCTTCGGCCTGGGCGAATTCGGCCTTGTCGGAGATCCCGAGCCGGTTTCGGCAGGACGCCGGCCTGCAGGGCGAGGTATGGGTTCCAGCTCACTCGCGGTAGCACGCGAACGTGCTGGCCTCCTCGGTGCTGATCCGGCCGTCCGCGGTCGCCTCGAGTTCGAGGCTGATGCCTGGAGGCCGCGGGCCTTGGCATTGTGGCTCGCCAGCAGTGGACATGGCCCCCGGGACGCGCTAACTGGCCTGCCTATTACCAGGACCTCCCGCTGGCCGTTCCCGTGGTCAAAGGGCTTCTGCAAGGCGATCTAACGACGCCAGTAGCTGAGCACAGTTGATCACCGGTAGGTGGTCAAGCATCTCGATGTGAGAAAATCGTGACCAGTCGTAGGTCAGGCTCACCACGGTGCGATCGGGGGCTGCCGGAGCCAATCGCCATGTCCACGTGTGACCCGCCGGGGTGTGACCCGGCTCTGCCGGCGCCCACCCAATGGCCCGGTCAGGTTCATAAACCACGATATGGTTCTCCACTTGATGATTGCTTTTGATTGCGTTGTGCATGTTCATGACGAACACGTCGTCCACGCCAGCGATCGTGGCGCCTGTCGTGGAGCCGCGCACCATCCCGCTCGTGTCGAACGCAACATGGTTGACCGGGTCCGACAGGAACGAAAACACCTGCGCCGCAGGGGCCTCAACCACGCGAGAGGCCTCGATCGACCGCACCTCGTGCCGCACACTGCGATCTTCACCCATGCCAACACAGACTCGTCGAAACGCGAAGAGTCATCGGACGGAACCGCGATCACCTGCAAGCAGGAGTTGATGCACGACACGACTGAGCCAGCAGAGGGGCTCGCGCACCCGTCGGTACGTCCTTGAATGAGCCCTCCACGAGATGGGGCAGGGTTGGTACGGACCCAAGCCGTGCCTGGTCGTCCTCTCGGCGGTGCGAGCGGGGAGAGGAAGCACTCCTCGATCGTCCCTGCCGCGTCTCGTGCGGCACGAGCTGCCGTCGGAACCGGAACGCGTGACGCTTCGGCGAACAGCGATGAGTCTGACCTCTCGCTACGGTCTGAAGAGGCATGAGCAAGCTGGTGGTACAGATGTACCTGTCGCTGGACGGCGTCATGCAGGCGCCGGGGGCGGCCGACGACGACCGTGACGGTGGCTTCACACATGGCGGCTGGATGGCGCCACACGTCGACAAGGCCATGTCTCGCGACATCGTCGAGCTGCACGCACAGGCGGCTGGACTACTGCGCGGACGCAGGATGTACGAGACGATGGCCAGATACTTTCCCCATCTCACCGACGACGAGAACCCTGCAGCATCCGCCATGAACCGCGTCTCGAAGTACGTGGCCTCCCGGACGCTCACCGCCGTCAACTGGCAGAACTCGACCCTCCTTCCGGGGGAAGTCGGCTCCGAAATCGCCAGGCTGAAGGAACAGCGCGGCGACGAGATCCAGGTGCTGGGTAGCGGCCAGCTGGTCCAGACGTTGATGCGCCACGACCTGGTCGACGAGTACCGCCTGTGGATCTTTCCCGTCCTGCTGGGCAGCGGCAAGCGCCTCTTCGCGGGAGGGACGATGCCTGCGCCGCTGGCGCTGGTCGGCACCAAGGTGACCGCCACCGGTGTCGTGATCCACACGTATGAGCGGGTCCGTTCAAGGCTTTCCACCTGAGAAGGAAGCCGACTCGTCGATCCCTACATCCCTACATGGACACGTCGAGGTGCGAGGCCCGAGGAATCACGCTCACCGGCGTGGGGCCAGCTCCGGTAGGGGTCTCGACCGATGAGTTCCACCTGCCCCAGCGGTCTGTACCCCGCAGGGTCAGTTCGCACCTGATCCGAACCTAGCCCGAGGCTTTCACGTGGGATCGGCCACTGGCGTGTGTTGAGCAGGGTCGAGTCCGCTGGCGTGGTGTTTGACGGTTGATGCATGATCTTCCTGGTTGGTCAGGCGCTGAGCGCTGGGATGGTGTCGGTGGTGGTCACCTCCTCGCCGTTGGTGGTGTCGGGGACGGTGGTGAGGCGGGCGCGGGCCAGGACGTCGAGGCCGAGGTAGCGGCGTCCTTCGGCCCATTCGTCGTGTTGCTCGGCCAGCACGGCGCCGACCAGGCGGATCAGGGCGTCGCGGTCGGGGAAGATGCCGACCACGTCGGTGCGGCGACGGATCTCCCGGTTGAGCCGCTCGGAAGGATTGTTCGACCAGATCTGGCGCCAGACCTCCTTGGGGAACCCGGTGAAGGCCAGCACGTCGGCGCGGGCGGTGTCGAGGTGCTCGGCCACTTTGGTGAGATTGCCGGCCACGGCTTCGAGGACCCGGTCGAACTGGGCGTGCACCGATCCGGCGTCGGGCTGGTCATAGACCGAGTGCAGCAGCGCCCGCACCCACGGCCAGGACGCCTTCGGGGTCGCGCCATCAGGTTCGCCGCGTAGTGGGTTCTGCACCGTTGCCAGGACGCGCCGGGCAGGGTGGCGCCGATGGCCTCGACCAGGCCGCGGTGGGCATCGGACGTGACCAGCCGGACCCCGGTCAGGCCGCGGGCGGTCAGGTCCCGGAAGAACCCGAGCCAGCCGGCGCCGTCCTCGGCCGAGGTGACCTGCAGCCCCAGGATCTCCCGGTGACCGTCGGCGTTGACCCCGGTGGCGAGCAGGGCGTGCATGCACGTTGACCACCCGCCCGCCCTCACGGACCTTGAGCACCAGGGCGTCGGCGGCGACGAAGGTTGTCGGTGCTGCTGCGCCCCGGCAACGCCAGCTCCTACACGGCCGCCGACCACATCATCGTGCTGCGCGAAGCGCTGCGGCAGCTGCCCGGCTACCGCCCGGGCACCCGCCCCGGGCGCAAGATCCTCGTCGGCATCGACTCCGCCGGTGCACCCACGAGCAGCTGGAGTGGATCGTCGCGCAGCGGTTGTCGTACTCGGTCGGGTTCACCCTGCCTGAACACATCGTCAACGAGCTCGACCTCGTCCCGGAGCAGGCGTGGCAGCCGGCCGGCCGCACCGCCGAGGGCAAGACCATCCCCGAGATCCGCCGCTGTCCCAAGCGCTACGTCGCCCGCGAGCTCTACCGCACCCTGACAGCGACCATGACTCCCAACCAGGCCTGAACCGATCTCGCACGACCAAGATCCCGACGAGCGAGCACTTGACAACACATAGAAGCGTCCGGGTTAAGCGGCCGCCTCGCGAAAGACATCGATGCGAGCACCCAGGACGCTAGCGAATCCGGAGGGATCCTCGACGGGAATCGACCGCACGCCTGACCGGTGCACGACCCGCACGACGTTGCCTGGCGGAGTCGCATAAACACGCCCATCCTCGGTCACGAGCCAGCGTTCCCCCGCAGTCGCTGGCCGGACGTCAATCTCGGCGATATCCGCAAGATCGATGGTTTCAACGAACTTCCACGTGAGGTCAGGGCGCACCGTGATGACAAGGGCCTTGTCAGTGATGACAACGTCGTCATTGGAAAACATCGCAGGAATCCGTGAATCGGAGCTGCGGATCTTCGCCAGGACCTCCACCTCCATCCTGCCCAAGTCTGCAGTGAGAGGCCTGCGCATCGCCCGGCTCGCGAGCGCGACCGCGGTGAGCTCGACGGACATCGGGACCGCAGCGAACACCAGCCACGCCAGGCCGACAGGCACCTGCCGTTCCCACAGTGTCGCAGCCGCCAGACCGAACCCGACCTGGTGTGGCAGCGCGACGCCCACTGCACGCCGCACCCACCCGGCAGGTCGACGCGCGCTCGGCTCAGTGCGCTCCCACCGAATCAGCGCGCCGAGCGGGACGGCAGCAAAAACCACGACGGCGAGCGCCAATGGCAGCGGACGAACGACACCCGTCACGACCGCGAGCGCGGCGATCACCAGCGTCGTCCCGTGGACGAACCAGGCCGCCGCGAGGAACCCGCGAGCGCGGCGCAGGCGCGCCCGCACGCGGCGTTCGTCATCAAAGATCATCATTACCCGTCCCCGCCGAGGATTTGCTGCTTACGATCCTGATTCCTGCGCCTCTCCTGAGCAGCACTAATAGGCCACAACCCAGTCGTGGAGCCAGATTCAGGAACTAATCTTGATCGTTGCCTCGGCGACACATTCGAAGGCCTACGCCAGATCCGGAATGGCGTTCAGGACCGGCCGCTCAACTAGATGCTAGGTCTAGAGCAAGTCACGGTCAACTGCTGGATGCGGTCGGCAATCACCTGATTCTTGCCACTGTGCATCGATCGCAATGCGCAGACTGTGAGGTCAGAGCGGTGCCGTAGCGTCCACTAGCTGGGAGCCGACTGCCTCCCTGCACAAGGAATGCACCGATGGCGATTACATGATGTGTGCGCGAAGCACTAAAGCGAAATCTGGCGAACTCGCCCGCCATCCTGCCCATGATGCGGCGGCTACCCGGCTACAAACGCGTGTGGAGGCCGGCACTGCGCGGTTGCGGGACTGCGCTGGGTTCTATCCGTTCCGGCCCCTGCCACCGCAGCCCCGCCTGCACGGCTGCGACCAGCGATCAGCCGACCCGCTCGACGAGGTCGCTGACGGACGCCGCGGCCGAGGGCGCACCGGCCGCCACCGAGACCGGCTACGTCCGCCGTCGCGGAGGAGAGCCTGCCGTTCCGCGCGTACCTCGTGTGGGCGATGCACGCGTATCTGCCTTGGTCGACATCACCCAGCGTATCCACGGGCGACGCCGGGGCTGGTGCAGATCACGGCCACAGCGAGCACGTCCGGCTGGGTTCAACGAACGTCGTGGACATGGCGACAAGGCGAGCTGTCCTTCATCCCGCACGTGGCGTGCAAGGTCGGTGCCTCGCCGTGCGGCGGGCAGCGGTGGGGCGTCGGTGACCGGGGGCCGACTCACGGCGGGCTCATCGGGTTGTCCAACACGATGAGCCAGGTGCCGTCCGACTGTCGACGCGATACCACAGTTCCGCGTCCGACGGCGTCCCACGATTCCCCTCCGGGCTCGGCCACACGCACCTGTGCGTGCGTGAGGGCGAGACCGTCACTCTCGAGCTTGCTCGCGACCTCAATGGCCACCCGCACTCGGCGCGCGAAGATGGGCGCCAGGGCGGCCCCGATCTCCGTGCGGCCGACCGCGTGCCGCCCCTCGGGAGGAATGACGCTCACGGCGTGCTCCTCGTGCAGGTCGAGGAACGCTTCGAGGTCGCCGTCATTGAAGGCGGCAGCGATCAACGCGTGGATCTCTTCGGGGGTGTATGCAGGCACGTCATCCTCACAATCAGGTGCGGACAGATCCCTTCGGACCACCAGCTTGGTGTGGTGGTGCGGACCCGCCCATCCCAGGAATCTGGGTCAGCGCAGCACGGCGGTGGCACCATCACGCCATGACCGCGGAAGCTGTCTTCGCGGTGCACGATGATCTGGTGCGTCTCGCCCACCGCGGGTTTGTCTAGGCTGCTCTTGGTCAGCCGCGTGGTCCAGGCACCGTCGAACAGGTGCTCATTGGTCACGAGGTCAGCGGTGATGCCGTCGTTGCGGATCACGAAGGCGGTTCCGCGGCCCGACCGGGTCTCGATCCTCGCTACCGCGTCGACCTCCGCCGGCGGCGTCCCGGGCGGCTCCACGGACTGCAAAGCGCTCCGCGGCCACCCCGACAGCCGGAACGCCCAAAGATGTGAACCGACCCGGGATCGCGGGGCTCGTCGGCGCCGACGAGCTCAGCGAGCGCGGCCCGACCAGCCACCAGGGGCTCAGCGGTGCGGATCACCGGGGGCCGGCGGGTGTGCACCCGCCAGTTCATCACTGCGGTCATGACCGCAGTGATGATCCACCCACCGGCATCGACCAGCCGGGGATGATGCCGTGCTCGATGAAAGGAGACTGGATCAGTTGGAACGTGACGCCGGCGCCTAGTGCTTCGCCCGCCGCTCCGAGCAACCGCTCGAAAACGGACATGCCGCCGAACAGGGCCACGGCAGCCGCGATCCCGCAGGTGATCATGGCGGCCGGGTCGGAGGCGCCATCGACGACGTCCACCGTCGTCGCCGCGGCCGTCCAAACGCCGGCGAGCAGCGCAGGGGCCGGCAGCGCCCACCACAGCACCGCGTCGAGGAGGGGGAACTTCGGCTCCAGGACCAGCTTCGGGCTGTCGTGCGCCACGCGTGCGGGCGCGAACTCGGTGCCGGACGGCCGGATCGCATTCATCGGTATGACCTGTCTACTCGGCGAACGGGTCGGTCGGATGAT
Organism: Pseudonocardia adelaidensis; assembly: GCF_039543345.1. NCBI lineage: Bacteria > Bacillati > Actinomycetota > Actinomycetes > Pseudonocardiales > Pseudonocardiaceae > Pseudonocardia > Pseudonocardia adelaidensis. The sequence goes on from NZ_BAABJO010000020.1 coordinate 49,936, forward strand.
CAGGGCGTGTCTGTTCCGGAGTGCCTTCTCGGCGCGGGTCGGGCCGCGAAGGCGCGCGACGATGCCTCGGAGCCAGGTGCGTTCCGGCGTCCCGAGCGCCGCGGTGTCGGGCGCGGTGGCGGCCTCCGATCGACACGTCCTCACGTCGGATCGTGCGCAAGCCGCCCGTCAGCGGTCCGGTGACGAGCACACACCGGCCGCGGGAGCTGCCAGCGTCGCGCCACCGGCACGCAGACCGATCCACACCACCGCGCCCGCCACGATGCCGATCCCGGTCCACAGCAGCATCCGCAGCGCTGCCCGGGTGTCGGCCCACCTGCCCAGCACCAGCAGGGTTGCGCGGATCCGGCGGGGTGCACGTTCGATCCAGGAGCGGTCGGTCCGAGCCGCGGCGGCGGGCAGCACCTCCGCGAGGACCCAGGCGCCGCCGAAGACCAGGGCATCGCTCAGCAGGACGAGGACGGCCCACCCCGATGCAGCCAAGCGGAACGCCGGGATCGCGATGGGGACGGTGAGCAGCACCGTCCACAGCCGCGCTCGGGTCGGCACGGGCTCGATGCGCTCGACCGGGACATCGAGATCAAGGAGCATCCGCAACACGGCCAGGAGCGGTCTGCGCATCCGAGGCGGCACACCGGCCAGCACCTCCGCATAGCCGCGCGCAGCCACGGCCGCTGCGCGATCGGGCCCGTGCACGGCAGCGGCGTCGTTCACCACCGCCGCCGCCACCAGCAGCCGTACGGCGAGTGCCTCCGAGCGCCGGGACAGGAGCCGGTGCCAGTGGCGCGTCCCGCTGTCGCGCGCGACCCAGCCGATCAGCTCACGCAGCGGCCCCAGATCGGCCGGCAGCCACAGCTGCAGCAGATCATCGTCGGGATCCGCGCCGACGACCTCGGCGGGTTGCATCACCGGGAGGCCGAGTCCATCGGCCCCACCAGCCTGCTCGCCTCCCACCCGCGTCACCCGCGAGCCCAGCCTGCGCAGCCCCCGGGCGTGCCGTTCCCGCGACTCGGCATCCAACCCCGACACGCGCAGCGCCCGGATCATCTGCGTCGCCGCCCGGTCGACGTGCCGGGCGACGGCCACGCCAGACCCACGGAGCCCGACGATCGGCGAGACGACCCAGACGGTCGCTCCCGCCACCACCAGACCGGCGACGAGCAGCACCCACCCCGACGAAAGCGCCGAGCACGACGGCCACCCCGGCAGCATCGCCGGTCCCGCCGTTCTGCGCTGCGGGGGCCGGCCCGCTGGACGCGACGGCGACCAGCGGTCCGAGGAACAACACCACCAGGAGGACGACACCGGTCACGGTCGCGGCGCGACGCAACAACCGCGACACGAGATCTGCGCGAGCCGGCGCCACCGGCCCCGCTGCCACACCCCGCGGACCCGCCGCGAGGCGCGCCACATCGTTCTCGTCCAGGCCGGTGCGCTCGGCGATCCGCCACGCCGGCAGGCCCGCGTCCACCGCCGCTGCCACAACGGGAGCGACTGCAGCCCGGTACTCGTCCACGACCTCGTCGCGGAGCTCCCTCGAGCTCGCAACCCGCACCGTCGCCGCGGTCATCTCGGCCGGATCGACCCAGGCCCGTCCGCGCAGACGCCGGTGCTCGGCCAGCGCAACTTCCAGCCCGTCGTCCGCCACCCACATGTCCTGGCGCAGGCCCCGGTGCTCCGCGACGCCCGCACGCAGGTACCGATCAGCTGGCCCTCCGCCGCGCGCCCACACCGCCACGGCACGCAGCACCTCACCCGCAGCCACGACGGCCAGCAGGGCGACGAACGACAAGCCACGGAAACGAGCACCGACGAGTCGGGACAGCTGGGGAGCCAGCAGGACGATCGACGCCAGGAGCGGGATCACCCCGGCGGCTGCCAGCGGGGCCCGTCCGCCGAGCCATCCGGCCGTGAGTGCGACGATGCCGCTGGCGAGCGGAGCAGTACCCACATCAAGCAGCGTCCGCAACCCGGCGAGGCGGCCGCGCATCGTCGCGTCGACGAGGTTCTGCACGAGTCCCTCGGTGCGGGTCATGAACATCGCCATGAAGATCCCGGTGACCACCAGCACGAGACCGACACCGACGACGCTCGAGGACTGCGACACCACGAGCAGCAGTGCGCCCCATGCCGCAGCCAACAGCCCGAGCTCGCGTTCACGTGCCAGCCCGGCCCGCTTCGCCGTGACCGCGTTGCCGAGCATCTGCCCCATCGCCAAAGCCGCGAACAGCAACCCGACATCGACCAGGCCGATCGTCGGGACCGCCGCGGCCAGCACCGTCAGGATCAGCAGCAGCTGCGTACCGAGGAGCATCACCGCTGACGACAGTGCGAGAACCCGTCGCAGCTTCCGCAACTTCCACACATGAGCCATGGCCGCACGCAACTGCCCGCGCGCATGGGACTGTGGCGCGTTCGCGAAGGTCATTCGTGGGTTCATCCGCAGCAACATCGCTGCGTTCACCGCGAGGCCCACGGCGTTCAACGCGATCGTCCCGCCCGGTCCCAGCAGCCCGAGCAGCAACGTGGCTATGCTTGCGCCGATCAACTGGGCCACGTTGGGGATCATTGCTCGGATCGCGAACGCCGCCGGCCGGTCGCGGCGGGGTACGAGCTCGGGCACGAATGCTTGCGCCGCTGGTATTCGCAGAGCGTCGAAAACTCCCTCCAGCAGCGCCAATCCGATCAGCCCGGGGAACGTGATCCGGGAAGTCAGCACCAGCCATCCCAGCCACGCCATCACCGCGAGCGTGCCGAAGTCGGCGATCAACAGGACCGTGCGCTTGCTGTGCCGGTCGAGCACCAACCCGACGAGCGGTGACAGGAGCAGCACGGGAAGCGAGTACGCGACGACCATCAGCGCAGCGGCCCGCTCCTCACCACCGGTGAGCTGCAACGCCAAGGTGCTCTTCGCGAGAGCCGAGCCCCAATTGATCGTCATCCACACCAACCCCCCGATCACGAAGAGCCGGAAGTTCCGCACCCCGAGAACTGCGGGACGTGAGATCCGCACCGCACCGTGCACGGCACGTACCAGCCGTTGGCGAAGACCGGCCCAGCGGTGGAACTGATTGCGCATCAAGAAGACAAATGCTCCGACCGCCCCGAGGCCGGTCAAGAGCACCGGCCAGAGGAGCTGCACGTGGTGATCCGTCGGCGGCTGATCGTGAACCTCCCCCGGCGGCGCGCTCACCGGTGTTCCGTCGGCGCCGCCCCACGCCCACGCATCCGGACCACCGACCGCCCACCCCCAGCCGAACGCGACCACCGCTGCGAGCAACAGCGCGGCGCCCAGGACCCGAAGCGGCGGCCCCCGTGCCCACAGGTGGCTCCCCATCACCACCGCCACACCGACCACCACTGCCGCGACGGGAGACCCGAGCAGCACGAACATCACCGTGGCGACCAGCACCACCGCGACCTGGACCTGCCATCGGGTGCCGCTGCGCTCCCGCGCCACGACGGCATCACCGACCACGTTCCGGACGCGCGTCAAGAGCTGCCCGAGCTGGCGCACACCCCGGTCGACGAAGCCGTAGATGCCCTCGCTCCGGCCGTGCCTGGCCAGGGCCCCGTTCCACCAACGCGGCGTCGGGGCAGCATCGAGAGCACTCAAAGGCGTTGCGTCCACGGCGCACGGCCAGCCGCCGACGGCGGCCGCAACGACGAGAACGGTGCCGGCAACCAGTACCCCGAACACCAAACCAGCGAGAGCAGCAGTTCCAAGACCAAGCGCGCCAAACACCATGGCCACGACCTCCCGAGTGGCCGGCTCCCGACGGACCCCAGCGGCCCAGCCCGCGAAGTCGGTCATGACGGTGGCGAGCCGCCCCAGCCTCCTCGGTTCCTGGCTCATGCCGTACCTGCTGGCGGGATCGGCGAACGCCACCTCGGCGGCCGCGATCCGCGCGAGAAGGGAGGCGTGTGCACCTCGCGTCAACAACTTGACGTCAGCGAGGTGAGTTCGGACGTCCTGCAGCACATAGGGGCTCTCGCCCGACGCAGCAGAGAGATCCAACTCGACCTTGTCGAGCAGCCAGCAGGCCGCAGCGACAGCGGGCGCCCCTGACCACTTCGCCGGGACACCTCGCGACGAGCGGCTCACCTTGACGAGAAGATCGAAGATGTCGCCGATGTGGTCCCGAAGATCCCAGAAGTCATCGCCAGCACCAGTCGGCGGCCGCCCGAAGCGCGTCTCGGAGAAGCTGGTGGACAACGAAACCACGAAGGCGAGCGTCCGATCGAGTCGGCGTCGGGCGGCCGCGTCGCCGGCGCTGAATTCGTAAGGATCTTCTGCGGTTGCGATTTCCAGCGCGTACGCCATGGCCGACAACATGTCGGCGAGCGGGCCCCCATCCCGCCGTGTGAACCGACGAGCCGAGGCGGTCGCAGCGCCCCACAGCCGGTCCATCGCATCGGCCAACTCGCTGTCCAGCTGCGCGAAGCGGGCGGCGAGCGGGTTGGGATGCCGGCGCTCCACCCAGATCCGTGCGTCATTGGCGGTGCGCATGGCCTCGGCGGTGAGACTCGCGATTTCGCGTAGTGCGGTGTCGGGGAGTGCGTTCGCCCGGGCGATCGCATTCGACGCTGCATCGATAATCGCCCCGACGTGCACCGGCAGTAGCGGACTGTCCCGCCACCTGGTCATCACCCGCGCCGCAGCCGTCGCTGGCGCTCCCACGGGCAGCCCGCGCGCAGCCAGGTGCGCCCGGAGCACGAGCGGGTTGCTCACCAGGACCGTGGTGATCTCGGTGCCATCACGGTCGACGACGCTCCGGGTCGTTCCGACCAGGTAGCCGACCAGCACGAGCTTGGCTCCGCCGTCCGGATCGGTGTGCCTGGAGAAGACAACCGCCGTGTGGAACATCTGTGGGGCTCGCATCACCAGGTGCCACGGTCCCGCGGCTCGCGTCGCACCCCACAGCTCCGGTGCCGCCACGCCACCGATCACGACGGGTAGCCCGTCTGCGAGCCCCACCACCGCCCTCAGCATCGGGTGACCGACGATCGCGATCTGTTCGCCCGTGCTCGGCTCTTCGGCGACGTGGACCGCGGCGATGTCGAGGCCCGCCACCGCGTCGAACTGCCACAGCGTGACCTCGTCCACCTCGCCGGCCAGACTCGCCAGAAGATCCTCGCGCGGCAGTGCCGCTGCACCGGGATCCAGCTGGACGAGTTCGTCGGCCAACCGCTCGACGCCCGGTACGCGAAGGGGGATCCCCGTCCTGGTCCGTTCGCCGACCGTCCACAGCAGGGATCCGTAGGCGCTGGCCCCCGGAATCAGCACGGTGACGCGCGGCCCGTCGACCCGGACCACGACCGCCAGGTACTCGTGGTGGCTCATCCGGACGCGCATGATGCCGACATCCTCGGCCGCCGGTCGTTCGTCCACGGGCCCGCTCCCGAGTCCGACCGCGATCAGATCACCTCGCCGATCACGCAGGCCCGCACCGAGGCCGGTCCCGGTGCTCGCGCCAGCGGCGGTGGACGTACCAGCCGCATCGTGGCCCGACACCGCCCCGGTGGCCCCGTTTGCCGATCCGGCAGTTGGTCCGGGACCATCGCCCCCGGACGCGACGGCCCGCCCGAGGTCGCTGGTGGCCGCCTGCCGCGCGCGTGCGGCCCGGCGCATCCGCCGAATCCGCAGGTGAACACCGGAACGGGCCACCACGAACACCGCAAGCACGACGACGACAGCGGCCACAATGCCCGCAACGGGGAGCACCGGGCCGAGCCTGACCGACGACCGGTCAGCAGCCGGCTCGGTCAGGCCGTTCCCCGCGACGTCGGCCGCGGCGCTGGACGCAGCCACGAGCTGCAGAGCGACGAGAGTGCCGATCACCACGACGCCCGCGCTGAGGACCTTGATCGCCGTCCGGATCCGTTCCGCCCGGTGGGGCCTAGGGCAGGCCTGCCGATCGTGGCTGCGATGGTCGTCAGGTGTCGCCGTCCTTGGCTTCCGGCCCAGCCACCACCACACGCCCAGCAAACCGGCCAGCGACAGCACACCGCCACCCCACATCGGCGCGCGCCCGTCGTGGTCGGCGACGACGCCGATCAGCCACGACGCCAGCGGGATGCCGCCCATGTAGACGAGCTGGAACAGGCCCATCACCCGACCGGTCATGTCCTCGGTCACGTTCTGCAACAAGGCTTTGGCCGCCAAGATGAACAGGAACTCGGCCGCTCCAGCGAACGCCAACACGATGGCGGTCCACAGCAGCGAGTGGATCATCCCGGCCCCGGTCACGAGCACGCTGAGCGCCAGGCCCCATGCGAGCACGACCTGCACCGGCGGCGCTTTACTCCGGCGAGCGGCCACACCGGATCCGACCAGCGCTCCGATGCCCAACGCAGTCGAGAGCGCACCCGCGGCCGCAGGGCCACCCCCGAATCCGTCGGTGACGAGCAGCGGCAGCTTCAGGAAGAGGTTCATCCCGAAGGTGGTGACGACACCGACCGCCGTCAGCACGGCGAGCAGCTCCGGCCGGCTGCGTACGTAGCTCAGGCCCGCGGTCAGGTCACGACGCATCGAGCGCAGGCGGTCCAGGAGCCTACCGCGTTGCCACCCCCGAGGATCGATCCCGAGCCCGTCGGGCCGGGCCACAGGCGATGACGCCGGCCGGATCAGCAGGAGCGACGCCACCACGACGGCGTAGCCCGCTGCATTCATCAGGAAGGCCACACCCGGCCCCAGAGCCTCGATCAGGACGCCGCCGAGGGCAGGACCGACCGTCTTGCTCAACTGCTCCGCCATCGCCAGCAGGCCGATGGCATTGACGAGGTACACCTTGTCGACCAACCTGCGCACGAAGGCGTCGCGCGCCGGGGAGTCGATGGCCGCCACCAGGCCCGAGACCAGGCTCAGCCCGTACACGAGCCACAGCTGGACCACCTGCACTACATCACCCAGCCCGAGCAGCAGCGCGATCGACCCCAGAACGACCTGGACCCGGATCAGCAACCGGCGTAGGTCGGACCGGTCGACGACCACCCCCGCCACCGGTGCCAGCAACATCGGAGCGAACTGCAGGGTGGACACCAGCGCGAGTGCCGTCCCGCTGTAGCCGGACAGCTCGAGCACCAGCCAGTCCTGCGCGATGACCTGCATCCAGCGAAAGAGCCGCGACACCGCCTGCCCGGCCGCGTACTTCCGGAAAGCGGGCTCCTTCAGCGCTCCGAACCAAAGCGCACCGTCGACGCGCAAGAACGCCCGGACAACTGCGGCCGCCGCGACCAGCACAACTGCGACGCCGGTGAGCCCCAACACCGTCGCAGAGGACGGGTCGTGGCTCGGTCCGGAGGTGTGAGCCCCGGCGTCGGCCCACGCGCGCGACGCCGCGACCACCATCGGCACCGCGACCATCGCGGCCAGCACGAAGATCCTGACCGCTGCGCGGGCCCAGGGTGGAGCGCGCGGCCACACGTGATGCAGCACCACCAACACCATCACCGCCACGGCGACCACCGCCGCCACGGATCCGAGCGGGGCCACAGCTCCGGCCGCGTCGTTCAGCAGGGCGGCCGTCACGCCGCCCCGGGCAGCGCCGACCGCGGCACCCACTGGCTCTGCGGAGACCCGGCCCACCGCGCCCGCGGCAGCGGGGAGCACCAATGCCGCCGCGGTGAGGACGGCGATCGTCAGGGTCGACGATCGCCGTCCCGGTCGGTCGGCGCTCTTCGCGGGTTCGCCGGTCTTGCGCAGCAGCTGTACGACCATTTCGGCGAGGCGCCGCAGGATCTGGCCGTTGCGCTCCCCGAGCAGGCTGGATCGGGGCCGCACGGCCAGCACGCCGCCCTCGGCGTCGAGGACCACCATCGCCTCGGCCCCGACGAAGATCCAGCCCGTTCCGCGCTCGTCATCACGGTGGACCGGTGGGGTGAGCGAGTAGTCGACCGCGTCCATCAGCGCCGCATCCGTGACCCCATGCCGGTCGACGTGAGCGGCGATCCCGCTGATCGCCCGTGGCGCGATCGGCACCTGTTCGCCCCGACCGACGACGATCGCCATGACGTGCGCCAGCGCCGTGGAATGCTCTCGGACGTAGCTGTCGTGCGCCAGGCCGAGCCCGCCGGTGCCGCCCGAACCGGTGGGGAAGATCCGGGCTCCGAACCGTGGCACCATCGGGCTGATCCGATGCCACCACCGCGGGATGAAGCGGATCGGGTCCCGTGCCGCGGTGCCGGCCCACACGTGGTCCGCCGGCAGGTTCAGCTCGGACACGTGACCGGCGGTGGTACCGGGGCTGGCCAGCAGGACCAGGTCGTCGATCGGCAGGCCGAACACGCGGGCGGCGTATCCGGCGAGGACCGTGCCGTAGCTGTGCGCCACCACGGTCACGTGCGCAGGCGGACCTCTGCGCGAGGCCCGCAGCCCGCCGAGGAAGGCCCGCAACCGCGACGCACCCAGCCTGGCCACGCGGAGGGACACGGCACGACGGACGTCGGCCGGTGAGTCACCCCACCGTGCGACGATCGCTGTCTCGGTTCCCGGGTCGGTCTGGGCTGCCGCCAGCCACAGCAGGTCGGCCTGGCGGATCGCCACGTCGACGGTCGACAGGTCGTGCCCGGTGCCCGGCACGATGACGGCCACGTGAGCCGCGGTGGCCGGGTCGCCGACCGCGATGGTGGCGTGTCCGCGGCCCTCGACGCCGACCTCGAGCAACAGCACCCGAGGGCCTTCGCGCGCGGCGAGAGCGAGCCGGTTCTCGATGCTCCGGATGCCGGCCAGCCGGGGATCGGTGCCGGGGAGCTCAGCCTTGACCGCATCGAGGTACTCGCGGTTGAGCTCGTCCTGCGCGTCCAACAAAGACTCGACGGTTTCCGACGACCCGTCCGAACGGCCGAGCATCCTCGACCTGACGAGGGCGACCACCGGGACGGCGAGAACCACCGCGCCCAGCATTCCGAGCGCCGCCCAGGTCAGCACCGTAGGCACCGGACCCATTGAGATGTGCCAACCGCCGTCGGGCGACGCTGAGGCGACATTGGCTGACGCGGCCGAACCACCTGAGGTCAGGATCGCGGTCGCCACCACCACAACCACGGCCACCTTGAGCGCCAGGCGAGCCCACGGCGGGCCTCGGGTCCACACCCGGTGCACCAGCAACGCCAGCAGTGGGCTCACGAGCACAGCCATGACCGTTGCCACCGCCGGCGTGGCCCCGCCCAGCAGACCCGACCCGTACGCGCCGGCCACGCCGAGCAGCGCGGTTGCTCCGAACACGATCGCTCCGCGGCCCGATACGCGCGCCGCCCGGCCGGTCCGAGCCGGGCTGGGTGCACGATCGGAGCGCGGCACCAATCTGTGGATCACCCACAGCGCCACGACCGTGACATGAACCGCCACCGCCGTGATCGTGGTCGGCCGGTCCAGGTGGAGAGCATCCACGAGGCCGGCACCCGTCCAGATGGCGAAGAGCGCCGGCAGGCCCACGTTGATCAGCGCTCGCCCGAGCGCGGCGCCGGGCGGAGGACTGTGGATCAACCTGGCCCGCCAGGCCGCGAACCTCGAGACACCGCACACCAGCGCGGCACCCACGCCGACAGCAGTCAACTCCGCCCAGTACCGGGGCCACACCGCGAACAGCCCCCAGTACAGCAGGCTGACGTTTCCGGCAGCCCCCATCGCCGCGAGGTAGGAAGGGCTGAACCTGCCCGGGTGACGGGCGGCCACCATGCCCAGCACGCTCGCATTCGCGAAGGTCACCGCCAGCACCACCGTCACCGCCAGCAGCACCGGGTCGTACGCCACCCACCCCAGCTTGAACGCCAGCAGCACGTTGCCCACGTTGGACGTGACCGGGAACGCCACCCATGTCACCAGGCCGCCCACCAGCCGGTGCCACGGCGCGTTGCGGTTGCGCAGCAGTTCGTCGGTCGCAGCCACCGCACCCAACCCGAACGCGGCGACCGTCGTCGCGTACAACCCCGAGATCCACCGGTCCAGAGCCGAACCGGTCGTCGCCCCCGGAACCAGCACCACCAGGTTCACCACGAAGGTGCCGAGCAACGGCATCGCCCCGAGGGCGCCCAGCGGGCCCGCCCGCGGCCGGCGCAGGTTCAAGCCACCACGCAGCCCGAACGCCGCGCTGCTCGCCACCGCCAGCCACGCCGGCAACGCCAGCACCAGCAGCACCGGTGCGATCACCACGAACAGTGCGCCGGCCACGCCGACTGCCACCCATTGCCACCTCCCCCGCAACGAGAGAAGAGCAGCAACCCCGACCAGCACCGCCAGTCCGGCAGCCAACGCCATCGCCGGACCGGTGGGAACGGCCAGCACCCTGGCGATGACGACGGTCAGAGCGGCGGCAGCCGCGAAACGCCAACACTGGCTCCGACGCACCTGCGCGGCGCCGGCACCCACGCCTCCCATGCTGCGGCCCGGGAGGAGGTCCTCTTCCAGCAAGGACCCCTGCCCGGCCGATCGCAGCCGACCGCCGGCCGTCCTCTGCCATGCCAGCAGTGCCAGCGTCAGCAGCGCGATGACGCCGATCAGCACCGTCACGGAGGTGTCGAGCAGCCGCCCCCGCTGCTCCTCGGCCGTCCCGGCGTCCACCTGCCCGGCACCATCGGCCGGCTCGAACGGGCCGAGGCCGCCATCGGGCGGCACGTGGCCGCCTCGCGGCGGCACCGGCGGCGCTGCCGGCAGCAGGAGCCGCAAAAGCTCACCCTCGAAGATCAGATCCGGGTACGACCTGATCCCAGCGGCGCGCTCGGCGGCGTCCGAGGTGACGCGGTCGTAGCCGAACAGCCCGAACCGGCGGGTGAAACCGTCGACGGTGTCCCCGACGCCGACCCGCACCACGACCGATGCGCTCCGATCCACCTCGAACGCGCTCTCGTTCCCGCTGGTGGCGTCGTCCGTCAGCACCGGCTCGGCCGTGGTGTCCACGCCTCGCGGCCCGGCCGGAGCCGCGGAAGTCGTTCCCACCCCGCCCAGCGCAGCGGCCAGGATCCCCCCGAGAGCTGCGGCTGCAGCAGCACCTAGACCGACCCGGAGGAGCAGCCTCGCGATCCTCCGCGACGGCGGAGCCCGCTCCCGCGCATCGTGGCGGGCTTCGCCGGCCCGATGGGAGCCGCGCTCCGCTCCCGCAACCTCGGCGACCGCGGTCCGGTCGTCCGGGCCGGCGGGGCCCGCCGCGTCCGGACCGTTCGGGACGGATCCTTCGTCCCGTGAGGACAACGCCCAGCCCCCGTCCGACGACCCACCCAGGGTGAGCGGCAGCCCGATCGCGGCCAGCCCACCCGCTGGTGCTGCGAGAAGGCCGGTCTCGACGACCAGAACGACCGCGGCCACCAGCACCGCCGCCCACAATGCGACGATCAATACGGCGGGCCCGGAGCCGCTGAACAGTCCCCACATGCGCAGGCTGGCGGCGTCGCCGGTCAGCGACCGGACGAACAGATGACCGTCCTGCTCCCGGAGAGCGAACCGGGCATCGCCGTGCAACGCCGAACGCAACTCGGCGGCCGTCGGCAGGCCGACCTCTCGCAGGAACGCACTGTCGACGATCCGGGTCGCCCCCCTCGGCAGCGCCCGCGCCACCGTCTCCGCGACCCGGAGCCGGGCCTGGTCCGGGTCGAGGTGGAGCGGGTTGTCCGGCGGGCCGTGAGCACGGCGGGTCAGCCGACTGCGCACCTGCGACAGGCCCTGCAGCGACGCGAGGCGACCGTCGGCATCCAGCTCGAGCAGGTGATCGGCGGTCGGGTCTTCATGCCGTCCCACCGACGCACGGTCCGGACCGGCTGTCGTCTCCACCCGCACCTCGGGGGCCGCCGACGCCAGGGAAGCGAACAGCACCGCACCACCGGCGAACAGCAGCGCGACGACGGCGGCCACCCCCACCGCGAAGCGCGCCGCCCGAGCGAGGCGGGTTCCGGCGCGCCGCAGAGCTCCCGGCAGCCAGGCCCTACGGCCGGCGACGATTGCGATGACACCGGCGGCAGTGAGGCCCGCAAGCCCGGGGCCGATGGCCGAGCCGTGCAGCAGGCCGCTTCCGGCCAGGTCGAGCACGTCGGCCCAGATACCCGCATCAGAACCGGTGGGGCCACCGTGGAGCACATCCGCGGCGGCGGTACCCGACCGCCCGAGCAGGGCCGGCAGGCCGAGCAGAGCGCCGGTCAGCCCGACGACGGCGAGGATCGGATTCGGTCCCCCCGTGCCGGTTCCCGGCTCGGGAGTCTGCCGTCCGAGCTCGTCGAACACCTCGGCCCAGAACGCGGCGAACATGGTTTCGAGGTCGTTCTTCCTGGCGAGGGCGTCCGCAAGGAGTTGGGGCCCACGCCCCGCGAACTCGGCGTGCGACGTCAACTCGCGCAGCGCCGCCTCGAGCGCGTCACCCCACTCCGTGTCGCTGATCGTCTGGATGCGCCTGGTCTGCTCCATCGATGCCCGGTAGAGCTGGTCAACGACCCGGGCCGGAAGCCGTCCTCGCCGCACCGCCCGGAACAGCGCGTGGTACGGCCTTCCCGAGTGCTGGTCGATCCAGGCGCGGACCGACCGGGCCGGGACCCACGGGTCGGCATAGCCGAAGTCGATCGGGACGATCACTTCCCGGCCCGGGGCCAGCAGGAAGTTCTCGGCGTGCGGGTCCTTGCGGTTGATCGCGTAGTCCAGGGCGAGCGCTCGCACCAGGTCGAGCAGCGCCGCCTGCGGAAGCTCCTCGATCCGGATCCGCGCCAGGGTGCGGTGCTCCTGGAGCATCTCCTGGTAGATGCCCCACTCACCGTCGAACGTTCCGGCCCTCGTGAACGGCACCGCGAATCCGGTGAACCGCGCGAGTCCGAGCAGGCCGACCTCGACATGCCTCCAGTACGCGCTGCCGGGCTTCTTGAACAGGGTCGGCGCGCCGGTCCGATCGTTGGTGAACAGCAGCTTCGTGTCCCGCCCACGCAGCGTCGGACGTGCGTCCACCAAGGTGTAGGTCGTCCCGTCGGTGTCGATCCCCCGACCGCCACCGGGAGCACCTGGCATCGAGCCGAGCTCACCCACCACGTACTCGGTCAGCGACTCCGCCCTGTTGATCAGGTGGGCGCTCACGGAGAACCCGCCCCGAAGCCCGGCGACCATGCTCTCGGCGCGTGCCAGCTCGGGTTCGAGCTCGGAGAGCGCGGCGCGCTGCCCGTCCGTCCAACCGTCGGTCGAGGAGTCGTCCAGCCAGGTACGCATCCCGTGCAGCTGGGTGGCCAAAGATTCCAGCTGGCGGCGCTGCCACGGTGGTGGGCCACTGGACCGGTTCGAGAGCCAGCGGTCGATCTTGGAGATGGCCCACAGCGCGAAGGCGGCCCCGGCCGCCGTGAAGCCCAGCGTCCACCCCCGCTCCGGCGCGAGAGTGATCACACCGAAGGCGAGCAGGCTGGCCGAGAGCACGCCGTTGGCCCAGGCCCCCCGGCGGGGCTGCAGCCGACCGAGCTTGGCCTCGGCGATCACCCCGAGGACCGCCAGGTAGCCCGACGACAGGGTCAGCGTGATCGCGGGGATGATCATCGCGCTCGGGGCCACCCAGCCGAACTGGACGGTCAGCAACGCGTTCGCCACGGCGATCACGGGCATCGCCACGAGGTGCACCAGCTTGCGGGCCAGCGGGTGCGCGCTCAGGTCGTAGCCGGCCCACCCCGAGATCGCGGCAGGCAACGTCTGACCGAGGAACAACAGGTCGGACAGCGCGAACGCCGCGCTGACGACCGCCGGGAAGCCGCCGGTGAACATGCCGGCCACGTGCCCGAGCAGGTCGACGACGAACGTCAGGGCCAGCGCGGTGTTGAGCAGCCGCCCCAACAGCCCGCCGTTCGGGCTGAGCCCGTGCAGCGACTGCGCCTGGCCGCCCACGATGTTGCCGAGCGTGTCGAGGTGGATCGAGAACTGGCGCAGCCACTCGTGGTTGCGGGCCTCGGCCGACTCTCCCGGCTGCAGATCCAGGTTCAGGACGACGGCGGCGTAGACGAGGAAGCGCCGAGTCTCCGCGTCGAAGCGGTCGAGCTGCTCCTGGCTGACCCGGTCGAAGGCGGCGTACTTGCGCATCGCCTGCTGCAGGCGCCGCACCGTGTGCAGGTTGAGCTGGCCGCGCTCCAGGATCGACTCCACCAGCACCCGCATCTGCTGCGCGTAGATCCCGCGGTGCACGTTCAGCGCACCCCGCACCGCGAACGCGACGTAGATCGCCGCCGTGGAGGACACCACCGACCACATCAGCCAGCCACCCACAGCGATCCCGGCCCCGATCACCGTCGCGGCGATCCAGGTGCCGCGCCACATCCGGCGCCGCTGGCGCTCAAGCTCTGCCCGGTCACCGAGCCGCCGCAGCTGCGACTCGTGGGTCCAGGCCAGCACCGTGCGCGCCCACTCCGGGCCCGCGGCTCGACCCGCCTGGTGGGCCGCGACCAACGCCTCGACCGAGTAAGGTTGGTGGTTTTCGTCGCGCAGCCCGAGCACCCCGGTGCCGGTGGGGAACTCCAGCTCGGAAACCTCCGCTGCCTTGCGGGCCTTCTTGGCCGCCTGTCGCTCCGCCTTCTGGTGGCGGTGTTCCAGCCAGGACGCCCGCAGCGCGGACCAGATCAGGGCCAGTGACAGCCGCCGACCGGCCACCACCTGCGGGGTGACCGCGTTGTGCCAGCGGATCAGGCTCAACAGCTGCCGGTTATGCCGCCAGTGCATCTCGACGCCATCGCCGCAGGTGTAGTCCGGTCCGATGCCCGGCGCGGTCCGCGTCATCCTGCCTCGTTGTGCTGCCATCCACCGCAGGACGATCCGCCGCCGCTCGGGCCTGACCTGGGCCAAGACCTCCTCCCACGAGCCGCGGGACTCCTCGTCGGACAACGCGTTGAACACCCATTGCTGAACGTCGCGCTTCGCCTCCGCCAACCGGGTCTCCAGCCGGCGGTGACGCAGGCTCACGAAGGCTTCTTCGCCCACCTCCGCCAAGACCCTGCCGAAGATCTCCTCCGCGTCGTGGTGCTGGCGGAAGTACTGGGCGTTGGACTCCGGCTTGACCGCGTCGGACCCGAAGAGGAACCGCTCGGGGTGCGACTCGACCAGCTTGATGAACCGGTCCAGCACCGGTGTGCCGCCCTGCTCGTCGCGGCGCAGCAGCTGCCGGGTGACCTCGTTCCACGAGATGTCGAAGTCGATGTGCCCGTAACGCGGGTCCGACAGCACGGTGTCGAGCAGGTCCAGGTGCTCGACGGTGAGGTTCGTGAACTTCCCCACCCCTAGGTGGGCGAGGACGATCTTCGCGGGACGGGAGCGGAAAGCGGCGTTGTTGGACAGCGGACCGTACTCCGACAGCAGCGCCAGCAACGGTGAGCCGAACCGCTCGTCCGGGGCGACGTCGGCGAACCGGCCGGTCCCGGTCACCCGGGCCATCCCGAAGTCGTTGTGCAGCACGACGAGGTAACCGATCTCCGCCGACGCCTCCAGCAGCTCACGCAGGTGCGGGTTGTACATCGGCAGGGTCCCGGCCGCCATCCGCGTCGCCGCAGCGCGCAACTCGATCGCCGCCATCCGGTGCTCCGGCTCCAGCAGCGCAGCGATGCCCTCGACGTTCTCGACCAATACCGCGACGAGCCCGGCCGCGATCGCCTCCGAACCGAACCGGCTGGCGCCCGCGATCGTCTCGACGAGGGCGGGAGGCAGCGCGTGCAGCCGGGTCGCGGACAGCCGGCGCGCTTCGTGCATCTGGCGCAGCAGCGCCAATGCGTTGATCAGCCGCTGCACCAGGCGCACCCACTCGGGGTTGATCGTCTGGATGGCCTGTGGCCCGAGCATGTCGGTGACGGCTTCCTTGGCGATCGTGGTCTCGCCCACCAGCTCGGCCAGATCCGGGTTCAGGATCGCCATCAGCCGCAGGTAACCGAGCCCGCCCGGCACGTCCATCCGGGCCCCCACCACACCGAGCACCGCCCGCCAGCGCAGCTCGTCGGGCAGCGCGCGGATCGCATCCAGCAGCCGCACATCCGGGAACTTGCCCCACATCTGTAGCATCTGGATGCCGAAGACCAGCCCGAGCGTCTGCACCGCGGCGATCAGGTAGTAGAAGGAACCTCCCACGGTCGCGACGCCCATGCCCCGCTGGGGGATCGGGTGGAACGTGATCACGCCCTGGTGCCCGGCCGCGCGCAGCCGGCCGAGGAACCTCTCGATGCTGGTGTTGCGCGGGTCGTCGTAGCCGACGTGGTGGTAGTGCACGTCCGACAGGTCGTACACCGGCCGATGACCGCCGCCGACCAACCCGACAACCTGCCCGTCCACCAGCATCGCCAACGAGTACGCGCCGCCCCGACCGATCTGGCGGGCAATCCTCCCCAGCTCGTCCAACGTCACCGTCTCGCCACTGGCCAGCGTCACCTCCTCCCGCGACGGCCGGTGCCGAAGGCCCCAGAAACCGATCCAGCGCCCGGTGATCCAGTCGATCCAGCGCAGCCGCTCACGCGGGTCCCCTTCCGGTCGCCGGGAAAGCTCGCTGACCGTCATCCAGTCCAGCCCCAGCAACGCGGCGATCCTGCGGTTCGACAGACCTCGCTCGGCGGCGTGCCGCACGGCCGGACGGATCGCTTCGAGCAGCTCCCGGTATGCCGCATCCCGCTGCCGCGTCGCCAGCGCCGCCCATCGGTTTGACGTGACGAGGCTCGCCATCTCGGCACCCCCCTGCACCCCGTCGGATGCAACGAGCCCGAGCACACCACCGGCACGAGCCGACAGCTCGAGGCGTCGCCGACGGCCGGCAGCCAGTTCCTCCTCGACGAGCGCAGCGCGGCGCTGCCACTCCCGCAGGTGGGATGAAACGGCCTCCCAGAGCTCGCGGCCCGGACCGCGCCATGCCACGAGGCGCGAACGCCCGGTGCGGGCTGCCCCGCGGCGCCATGGCGGACCACGTGCCAGGAAACCGACGACCCTCCAGATCGCCCGGATGATCACCAGAACCAACCGTCCGAGCACCACGACCAGCCACAGCGCCGGCACCCGGTCGCGCAGATCCGCCGCGCTCGGCGACGGCCGTTCTGGGTCACCGAGGAGCTCCCGCACGCGACCGGACGGCAACCGCGCGACCAGCGCTATCCGCCGCACCGACATCCCGGCGCCGCGCGCCGCGTCCATCGCCTCGACGGCGTCGGCGCTGTGCCTCTCCATGGTGTCTGCCAGCGCCGTCAGAGCCTGGTGCAGCGCGGCGGCCGCGCCCTCGTGCTGCTCCCGCAGCTCGTCGAGCGCGGCGCGGACCAGTCCGAGCCGGGTGTCGAAGCCGTGGAACCGCAGGTGCCACACGTCCCGGTCGAGCCCGATCGCCGCCGGCACGTCGAAGTCGATCGAGGTGTCCAGCGCCAGCGACCGCACGAACGGAAGCGGCAACTCCAAGGCGCGCGCGATCCGCTGCAGAACATCCGCCGGCGGCATGACCACGTCACCGGTCCGCGAGTCGACGAGCGGCTCGACCAACCACCGGACCGCTGTCTGGACCAAGCTGTCCACGGCCGACCACGCGGCCCACTCGTCGGCACGCCGTTCAGCCAACACATCGCGGGCCTCCTCCACCTCCGCTCCGGAGATCGCGTCCCGCAACATCGCGGCGGAGTCGCCGATCAGTGTCAACAGCTGCCGCAAGGTCAGGACCCGTCGACGCGAACCGGTCGGTGTCACCAGTTGATCCCGGAGCGGACTCGTCAGCAACGCCGCGACGCCGACGGGCCGGCCGAGAACTGCCGCGATCATCCGGTCCGAGACACCGAGCCGCACCGCGTCCGCCAACGCCTCACCCAGCAACGCCGCCACCGCGGCGCGGGCGGCATCGCGCTGCTCGAGCGCGTCGCTGTCGCCCGGCCGGTGGCGCAGCCCCGTCTCGGCCGCCACGAGCCGGTCGAGAGCCTGCGCCCCGTCGCCGGACAGCAACATGCCCGAGATCCGGCTCAACACCACCCAGCGGTGCCTGGCGACCGGAACGGCGCGGGCCCGCTCGACGAACCCGCTTACCGCACGCACGAGCCAGAGCAGCAACCCATATCCGGTCAGCGCGCCCACCGCGAGGAGGAGCCACGTACCCCACGCGATCCCACCACTCGACGCGCCGGCCCCGGCCGATGGCGAGCCGCCGTGGTCCGACGGGTCCGGCTGCCCTGGATCCGGCTCCCCCGGACCCGGCTCCCCCGGACCCGGCTCCCCCGGACCCGGCTCCCCCGGACCCGGCGCACCGGGAATGGTCAGCGGGGTTCCGGCTGGGAGCTCCCGGACGTCTTTGCCCTGCAGCGCCGGGTTGGCCGCGACCAAGGACTGCCAGCCTCCGGGCAGGTCCAGCGTCTCCGCCATCGTCCACAGCGACCCGTACAGCCGCCACTGCACGTGCCCGTCGGCCGGCACGACGAGACTCTCACCGATCGCGATGTGGTTGAGGCTCTCGTCGTCCGGGAACCAACCGGGGTTCGCCTCGCGCCACAGCGGGACCCGCGTGCCACTCGCGCGCGCGAACCAGGAGACCGTCATGCCGCGCAGGACGCGCACGTGCTTCCCCACCACCGGCGCATCCACGACCTGCGTGCTCTCCGTACCGCCCGTCGGCGGCGTACCGGTCTCGGCGTTCGCCGTGCCGGTGAAGCCCAGCATCGCCATGCCGAACAGCACCAGCCCGACCAGCCCACCCACGACGGACCGCGCGGAGTGCCTAACGAGCCTCGCGACCATCGCAGCTGCGGCCGGCCCCCGCATCATCCCGCGGACTCGTTCCCACAGCCCGGCACCGCCGGACCGACGGCTGCCGGGGCCGGACGACAGTCCTGATGGGTCTGATGGGCCGGGGGGACCGGCGGGGTCCGGAGGGTCGGCCGGTGGTGGGCCGCGCAGGGTGTGCCCGAGCTGGGCCAGGCCGCGCACGATGTGCTCGATCTGCTCGTCGGTGATGCCGAGGGCGCGCAGCTCGTCCGCGGTGTGGACGATCAGATCGCCCAGGTTGAGGATGCCGTGGCCCTCCAGGGCGTTCGCGATCTCCGCGGCGGTGGCGCGGCCGGCGGCGCCCTCGACCAGCGCGGCGATCTCGGCCTCGAGCCGGCCGATCGAGCCGACCTTGAAC
Source organism: Pseudonocardia adelaidensis (assembly GCF_039543345.1). Lineage (NCBI taxonomy): Bacteria > Bacillati > Actinomycetota > Actinomycetes > Pseudonocardiales > Pseudonocardiaceae > Pseudonocardia > Pseudonocardia adelaidensis. Next base: position 68,991 of record NZ_BAABJO010000020.1, read on the forward strand.
CGGGTCACCAACCGGGCGACCACGAGCATGACCGCGGTGACCACCACGTAGCCGACCCCCAACGTGAGCTCGACCGGCCCGGCAGTGGCCGCGGTCAACCCGCCCGGAGCCAGCCCGGCCACCACGAGCTGGGTCAACCCGACCCCAGCCGCGGCCCCCAGCTGCGTGCCCACCAGGAACCGGCTGTTGCCTGCCACCCCGCGGGTCAGCTGGGTGGCCGGCCCCATCGGCAACTGGAACGCGATGCTCACCGCCACGAACACCCCGACCAGCGGGATGGCCGAGCTGGCCAGGTGCGGCCACGCCAGCAACAAACCCACCAACACCGGGACCGCGACCATCGGCAGCGAGGCGGGCAACAGACCGTCCAGGCCGGGCCGCTTCGCCTTCGCCCGCGCCCACCAGCCGTTCGCCCACACCGCCGCATATCGGTGCAGGAACGTCACCAGCGCGGCCGCCCACACCACGTACTGCGCACCCAGCCACGGCATGTGCACCTTGAGCATTGGGGAGGCCGCGCCGAGCATCCAGCCGATCGGGAACCCGATCAGGAACCCGAGCAGCGGCACCGCGACCACGTACCGCACCGGCGCCCGCCGCGCCTTCTTCGCCGCCGCGGCCACACCGTCACCGACCTGCCGCCACACCGGACCATCCGCCGCCGGCGGGGCCAAACCGCCCCGCATCGCGCCCCAGGTGGCCACGGTCAACACGGCCGTCATCACCCCGGTGACGACCACCGCACCCCGCCAACCGAAGAACACGAACACCGAGCCGGCCACCACCAACGGCAACCACGCCCGCCCCACCGACGACCAGGTCTGCACCCGATCCTGCCGAACCCCCGCCGCCGCCGGCTCCAGCGGGTGCCGGCCCAGCGCCGCCTGGAAGATCGCCGACGCCGAGATCATCGTCCCGCCCAACCCGTAGAGCACGAGCAGCACGCCGAACGCGGCCGGCGCCACCGCGATCCCCGCCAGCGCCGCGGAGGCCACCAGCCCGACACCCAGCGCGGCGTTCACCCCCAGCCGCTTCCCGAACAGGGAGTTGACCAGCAACGACAACCCACCGGCACCCCACCCGGCGAACGTGAGCAACAGGGTCGAGGTCGCCGGCACCCCGTACGTCGAGGCGATGTCGAACGTGGCGTAGCTGGCCGCCATCGCCACCGTCATCCCCGCACCCACGTGCAAACCCAGCAGCTGCCCCTGCCGCGCACGCAGCCACCCGGACACCCCCGCCGGCCCGCCGCCCGCGCGCACCCGGTCGAGCCACCATCCGGCCTGCCGGCCCTGCCGGGCCCGGACCCAGCCCTCACCCGCCGCCGGGTCGCCAGGCCGCTCGCGGGTGCGCCACCAGGCGAGCAGGCCGCCTCCTGCGACCAGTGCCGCCACGACTGCGGCCACCCATGCCAGCACCACCGCCAACGGCGGGGCACGCGTCGGCGCGTCCGACGCGTCCGGGGCGGTCGAGTGCAGCGCCTTGCCGGACGGCAGCACCGTCGTGCCGGGTTGCGGCGTCGTGGACGGGCTCGGCGAGGCGGTCTCGCCGCGCCGAGGTTCGGTCGGTCGCGGTTCGGTCGGTCGCGGTTCGGTCGGTCGCGGTTCGGTCGGCTCGGTCGGCTTCGGCTCGGCCGGCACGTCGGGGAGGGTGAAGACCTCGCCCGGGTAGATCAGGTTCGGATCACGACCGGCCAGCTCCTCGCGGTTCGCGTCGGCGATGTCCGTCCAGCCCGGCTCGCCGACGCGCTGGGCGATCCCGTCCAGGCTCTCCCACTCGTCGTTGCGCGCGGGCTGGACCTTCCACGCCCCTCCGGTCCTGTCGGGGGCCTCAAACCGCGTGTTCGCGGGCAGCGAGGCGTCGTCGCTCGCCGGTAGCTCCAGGTCGGGGTTCGCCTTCCGCAGGGCGGCTCGCACCGCGGCCGGGGTCGCGCCGAGGCCATTCGCCAACCGGGCCACGGTGTCCTCCGGCCAGGTCCGGATCTCCCGGCCGGTACCCACCGAGCTCCGAGGCGACCGATCCTGGGTCGACGCCAGGGAGCCGGCTCCATCCGCCGAGGTGACGTTCTGGGTGGTCGAGGAGGTGACGAGTGCGTGCCCGGTGACCGCGACGGACGCGGTCGCCACCGCCGGAGCACCCAGCCCGATCACCGCGGTGGCCGCCACCGCGACCGCCGAGTCGCGCAGACTTGGCCACCTGGCGACCGACCACCTGCCGATCCGACGTGCGAGGGCCGCCAGCCGGGCCATCGCCCCGGCCAGTAGCAGGCGAGTCGCCAGGCGGGCGGCGTGCAGCCTGTGCCACAGCCCGGTGTGCCGCATACCGGCCAGGTGGGAGTCGTGCTCGTGGGCCAGGAGAGGACCACGCGACTGACCGGGATTCCGCTCCGGCTCCAGCTCCCGTCCCGCCGCGGACAACGCCTCGGCCTCGCCGAGCATCGCCCGGCGCGCGGGCTCGTGCGGCCCGATTGCCGCCCCGCCACCGGCGCCCTCCTGGACACGGTCCGACAGCTCGGAGACGGGCCCACCGGCGGTGGCATCAGGCGAGGTCGTACCGCGCCTGGCGGCGCCGGGCGCGCGCCTCGCTGCGGTGTCGCGGGCAGCAGTACCGACTCCTGCCTTCGTTCCCCGGGTGCTCGGGGACGGGGGTGTCGCATCCAGGGAGCTCGCAGCGGGCTTCGCGGTCGGGGTGTCGTCCCGCGGCGCCGGCGCGGCCGGCTGCCGGTGGCGGCGGGTCGTCGACGGACCCGGGGGCTCGGAACTGGGGTCGTAGGTTGCTCGGCCGCGGCGCATCCATGGTTCTCCTCCTGTGGTTGGGCGGCGGTCGTCGACGCGCCGTGAGGAGGCAGGCGGGACCGTCCCGCGCTGCCCGGATTCGGGGGTCTTCGGGAACGGGGTCCCGAAGGGCTGGTGCAGCGCGGCCGGATACGCCGCGGGTGAAGCCGCGGCGGCGCTATGTCCGCGCTCCGGCGGCGCACGCGACCGGGTGTCGATGCGGCGCGCGACCGGGCTTGCGGCTCCGGACCACGCGGCGGCGTCCCCGTCGGCGTGCTGGGTCTGTCCGCCTTCGGGGCCGGTGGCCGCCGGGGCGGAAACGGCGCCGGGTGTCGAGCCGGTCGGCCCGTCGCCGGCGGTTGTGTTCGGCGGTACCTCGCCGCGCTCCACGGCGGATTCCAGAACCGAGAACGGCCGGATGTGATGTAGGCCGCCTATGAGGAGGTCGTACGCCTTCCGGCCGGGAATCGGGTAAGAGCGGGGTGCTTGGTGGTCGGGCCGCCATGTGCGAAGCAGTGCGTCGTAGAACTCCGTGATGTAGAGCAGCCCGGCGAGCTCGGGCTCGAACACGCGACGAGTCGCCTTCGGGAACCCGCTGAGGTAAAGCTCGCGATCGATCATCAGTTGACGCTCGAACCAGGCCTGAACGAACAGGTGCTGGATCCAGAACGCATTGCGCTCGGCTTGATAGGGGAAGAGCAACGCCCGGTGGTCAGCCAGGTGCCTCCACTCGTGGAGCAACGCGTCGGCAGCCTGCCTCATGGCGAAGGGATCGATCGTGCCGACGATGGTGATCCAGAACAGGCTTTCCCTCAGCACCATGTGCCGGCGCGACAGCATCATGCCCTCGACTCGGTAGTTCGGGTCGGGTGATGGCCCCGTGCGGTCGAACTCGGCGTCGGACACGATCTGCAAGCGCGCGTCCGGCACCTCGTCGTAGAGCGAGACCGCGAGCCCGGTATCCACGAGCAATGCGTGGACAGCGGTAAGCCCCTCCTTGACCTCATCGGTGAGGTCGTCCCATTCCGCGATGTTGAACGAGCGGCGCGGGTCCTGCCGCCGCCAGAGCCCATGCCGCTGCGTTTCGAGTCGTGCGATCTCGCCGGCGAGCTCGTCAAGGCGTGTGGACAGGTCGGCGCGCTCGTTCGAACCGAGTGAGTTCGCCCCCTGCTCGAGCCGCCGCTCCAGCCGGCTGTGCGCGAGACCCAGCGCGCCGAGAGCGCGGAACAGCGAACCCTTCGCTGAACTCCCGTACGACCCACGCTGGAGGGGGGAGTCCGTCGACAGCGCTACGAGACGACGTCGTACCTCCTTCAGCTGGTGCTCCTTCGACATACCTCCGACGAGATCGCCATCTGCCCCAGTTTCGAGCGCCTGCAACACCATGCGGTGTAGCTCGTCGAGGGCACGGCGGTGCTCGGCCGGGAACCGGCCGAACATGCCCCGATCGGCTGCGGGCAAACCACCGGCCGAACCAACTGCCGCCATCACCACGCCACCCGCACCAGCGACATCTCCATGTCCCGCCAACACCGCTGGAACAACCACGGCGGCCACCGCCGCCAGCACCCACATCCGCGGCGCCTTTACCACCAGCACGACGACGACCCCAATGGCCAGCACCCTCACGGCGGTCAGCACCGCCGGGCCGGTGACGGCGGAACCGAGAGCAGTCGTGCTCGCGAGCATCGCGGCCAGGAGCAGACCGGGGTGGTGCAGCGCCAACCCCGAGTTCGCACCACGTCGCTGCGTGACCTCGTGCCCCCGCCCCACGGTGCGTCCCCTGTTGTGCGAGGCGCTCTCGCACACCGCCACCGGACCGCCGGTGCCGGGATCGCGGTCGGCCACGGCCGCCCGGCTCACGATGCGGAGCAGCACCGCCGACAACACGGGGATCACGACCGCACCGACCGTCGCCGGCGCGATCACCTCTGCGGAACCGTCGAGTACGACGGCCGCCGCAGCGCCACCGGCTCCGGATAGCGCTGCCGCTATGGCGGCCGACCTGGTCAGGGCCCGGGCGCGCGGCGAGAACGACGACGCAACCGCGAGCGCCAGCATCCCGATCACGGCGACCAGCCAGGTCGGCACCGCCCGGTCCACGCGCTCCGGCGCCCCCTCGGCGCCCGCAGCAGGGGCGTGCTGCGGAGTAGGTGCATCCACCGTCGGCCGGTCGTGTGTGGCGGCGACGCCCGGCGGCGTCGGTCGCGGGGCCGGCTTCGGCCGAACGGGCTCCGGCACGACCTTCATCCCCGCCCGCGCCGACCAGTCCATCCTCAACACGAACATCGACCGCCGGCCGCCAGGGCTGGTCGTCGCGTGGAACACCACGTAGGGAACCCCGTCGACGGTGATCACGTCCTGATGGCCCGGGTTCGGTAACGCTCCACCGATCGTCTCGGTGCTCAATAGCTGCCCAGGAGCCTTGACATATGGGCCCGTGAGCCGGTGTGCCGTTGCGTAGTTGGTGAAGTAGCGGCCGCTGTCGAAGGAGTTCCCGGAGTAGAGCAGCACGAACGACCCGTCGGGCAACACCTCGAGGGTGGGGGCCTCGACGATCCCGGCCTCGTCTGCTCGATCCGCCACGATCAGTGCGTGCCGCTCGCCCGCCAACGACCGCCCGTTCGGGCTCAGCGGCTGCAGCCAGATCGTCGAGCGCCCCGGATCACTCTTGTAGAGCAGGTAACGGACACCGCCGTGAACGAAGGTCTCCGGGTCGATGACGTCGGCTTCCCCGGACGCCGACACCAGCGGCTCACGACCCACCGGTGTGAAGGGGCCCAGCGGGAGGCGGGAGAAGCCCACCCCGACCGCCTGACGACCGGTCGCCGCGTGGTGCGCGGTGAAGTAGAGCAGGTACCCGCCGCGCGGGGCGGCGGTGATCTCCGGAGCCCAGATCCGCGGATCACCGCGATCGACCCATTCCGGAAGGTGGGGCATGGCGTCCCCGACCCTCGACCACGGCCCGGCCAGGTCCGATGCCCCATATGTCGGAACGTGGATGTGCCGGCCCTTGTACACCGAGTTCGTCGAGTAGGCGAAGAAGCGGCCATCGCCGATCTCAACCACGTCCGGATCCGGGACGTTGCCGCCAATCACCGGCTGCAACGGCTCTGTGGAACTCGGAGCGGCCGCCGGGCTCGCACTTTCCTGAGCACCTGGCGACGGCGAGGCCGTCGCGACACCGACCGCCGGCAACACGGCCAACGCCACGGCCGCCGCACCCACGAGGATCGGACGCACCGACACCACGACCACAGCCACGACCCGCCGTGCGATCCCGACGGCGACACCGGCGTGGTCGGGTCGCCGCAGCAGGTCAACGACGGCTTTGGTCCCGATCAGGATCAGCGACAGCACCGCGACGCCGAGCACGATCGCCGCTGCGGCCTTCCAACCGGCGACAACGCCCATCAGCACCAGGCCGCCCAGTGCGGCCGGCTTGGACAGCCCGAGCCCGCTCGACCGGTCCTGGGCGCTACGGCCGCCCACGCGTTGGCGACCCAGCTCCTGCAGGGTGTCGTCTTCCCGAACCGCCGCACGCAGCACGAGCTGCGGAACGCCGAGCTCCCCCGCCAGCTGTGCGTAGGTCCGCGAACCATCGCTGATGGCCCCATGGACAGCGCCGGCGACGCCGGCGAGGTCCGCCACCCTGATGAGCACCGCCGTGCCCGCCGGCACGGACCTCAGCTGCGGCCCGAGCTGGTGGCCTCCGATCGTCTGGTTGGTGCTCCGATCGAGCATCCGGATGTTCGCCGGCTCGTCCGCGCCGCCCAGCTGCAGCTCGTGCACGTGATCCGGATCCATCCGGTCGAGTACGCGCAGGATGAGTCGCTCGGCGAACTCCTCGTTCCGCGGGCCGAGCACCGTCCGGATCCGGTGGGCGAGGTCGCGGACGTATCTCGTCGTGACACCCCCCTTTCGTTTGATCGGGCTCTTCGCCCTGTACAGCTGCCCTGCGGCGGCGAGCAGCAGCAACCGCTTCGCCTTAACCCGGAACTCGAACAGCGACATCGGCTTCTCGTGCCAGATCCACACCGTGACCGGCGGGGCACGCGCAGCACCGCCACCGGTCATGGGCTGCTGGGGTGTCGCGTCGGATAGCGGTTCGACCGGCGAACCGTGGCCGGCAGCCGCAGGCGCCGCCATCGGTGGCATCCCGTCATCGAGGCCGCGACCGCCCCGCCGCTCCAACTCCTGGTTGGCCCGAAGCGCCATCCGATCGAGCCCCTCGAGCAGACCACCTCGGCCACCGAGGACGTCGTCGTGCACCACCGGGTCCGACACGACAGGCTCACCCAACGTCTTGGCGATCTTCGCCAGCTTCGTCCGCATCTCCTCGAGCTCGGCCTGGAGCTGCCGCGCCTGCTCGGTGAACACGATCGCCTCACGGGCAGAGGGCCTCGGTTCGACGAACGCGACCACCAGCCGCAACGTCATCTCGGCGGTTTCCGCCACACCGCGCGCGATGTCGACGGCCCTTCGGCTCGTGCCGGGGCCCTTCCGAACCTGCAGGTCCAGAACCCGGTTCAACTCGTGCGCATCGTGGATGTCCTCGCGCATCCGAGCCACCAGAACCCCGGTGTACAACGCGGCAGCATCCAAACCCCGCCACAGCTGCTCCGACGGAACGACCGGATCCAGCAGGCGGGCCACAACCTCGTCCAGCACGTCGTGCGCGCGTCCCAGCTCCGGGGTGCCGCGTCTCGCGATCCCGCCCAGTGCACCGGTCGCGCTCGGCACCGGGATCGGGAGACCGTCGTGCACCAGGAACAACACCATGAGGTCGCCCAAGCCGAGCTCGACGAGCAACGTCCGCAGCTGTGCCGATCCTGTCGCGCTCATCACGGCGTCGCGCCGTCCGCCGCCCAGCCTCGAGCTCGACGGGCTGTACCGCGGCAGGAGCGAACTCATGACGGCGGGGAGCGTGATCTCGCCCTGGAAGCGAAGCCTGGCGATCAGCTCGCCCACCTGGGCCCGCTGGTGGACCTCGAAATCGATCGGCGCCCCGTCCGGCGTGAACGCGATCACCGAGGGGTCGACGGGGTGCATGGTCCGGGACAAGCCCACGGCGATGGGCAGCCCCATCGCCGCCAGCCCACTAACTGCGGCACCGGCATCGCCGGCCTGAGCGGCTACCACGAGGACACCCGCCATCACGGCCGCCGCAGCAACCGCCCGGCCGAGCCCACCGAGCACCCCCGTTGGGCCCCGGGTGGTGCGCCCGCCCATCTGCGCCTTCAGCAGCCACCACGACCCGACCAGCACCGCGACCACCAGCACCACCTGCGCCAGCGCCTGCACGAAGCCCGCGAACGGGCCGTTGAGCGCGAAGGCGAGGCCGAGCAGGGATGTGCTCCCGTGCGTCCGGCCGGACCGGGGCTCCGCGGCGGCGTCGGGGTCGATGGGGGCCGCGACGACGGTGATGTTGTCGTGACCACCGCGCTCGTTCGCGAGACCGGTCAGAGCGATCGCCACACCCTCCGGATCCGCGAATGCGAGGCGCTGGTCGGGCATGAGCTCCGCGGCCCTCCTGGACAGGTAGCGGGTCAGCCCATCGCTGGCCACGTACAGCACCCCGGGACTGGTCACCAGGAGGGTCGCCACGTCGGGTCGCCCGTGTTCCCCGCCTCCGCCGGCCCAGCGACGGATCGTGCTGCTACCCGGATCGGCGTGATCCCGGGTCAGCTGCTCGACGCCTCCGCTCTGCACCCAGTAGGCGCGGCTGTCACCGACCCAGCCCACCGTCACGTGCACACCGGACCCGTCCCGGTAGACCACTGCGGCCACGAGCGTCGTCGCCGGATCCAGGTCCAGGCCCGCGGCGACCACCGCCCCGTTGGCGGCGAGGATCGCCTCCCGCATGCGGGCCTCCGGCTCGTCCCGCGTGGTGATCGGCTGCCCGGCCAGCAGGTGCTGGGTCGCCGTCCGGGCCGCGATCAGCGCCGCCAGGTGCGAGTTGGTCGACATCGTTCCGAACGGCGTCGTGCTCACCCCGTCGGCGACCGCGAGCACCAGCCGACCGTCCGCGGTGCCACCGGCGAACGCGTCCTGGTTCTGCCGCTTCCGGTTACCGCGGTCGGTGACGGCACCCGCTCGCGCCACACCGACACCGGCGTCGGCTGCCGGCATCTGCGCCGTGACCCGCTGCTCGTCCACCGCGTCGCCCGAGTCGACCCAGGCTGCCGGTGGCCCCTCGTCGTCCGGGGTGCCCGGGTCCGGGGTGATGCGGCGCATCCCCAGCGCGTCCTGCACGAGCGGGTTCGGCACCTGCACGAACGCCAACCTGTCCGCCTCCGCCGCCAAGCGGGGGGCACCGCGGTCGCGCGCCACCTGGCCGACCGCGTACGCCACCGCGGCGACCGCGTCCCCCTTCACGATCTCCTGGATCGGGAGGTATGGGTCCTGCCGCCACACCTGCCGCACGACCTCGGGGTGCAGCGGCGCGAACGGGAACGGACGACCGGCGACCGTGACCGTCAGATCGCCGGCTGCGCCGACGCCGACGGTGATGGTCAGCAGCTTGCCCGCCACGTCCCGCTCGGCCTCGTCCTGGAGCTCGAACCTCGCGTACTGCCCGAGAGCGGCAACGAACCCCTTGCGGGCCTCGTCGAGGCTCCACCTGTCCCGTCCGACCTGAGGCTGGATCAACAGCCCGGCCTCGAACAACGCGTCGAGGTAGCCGAGCACCGCTTCCCGCCACTGGCCGCCGACCTCGTCGCGGACGCGCTCCCGCAACCCGGCGATCTGCTTCAACGCGAGCCGCCCGTCACGCTTGTCCGCCACGAGGAGCAGCTCGTCGACGTTCCGCGCCGTCAGCCGCGCCAGCACCTCCTGCCGCCATGGCGCAGCAGTACCGGCCCCGACCTCATTCCCGGGTGACACCAGCCGCTCCGCTAACACTCCGACCAGATGCGCCTGCAACGGCGAGAACCCGAGAACCTCCCGGGCCAGGAACTCGACCAGCTCGTGCGCCGCGATCCCGGAATCGACCAGCGCCTCGCCATCGCGGCGAGAGGTGAAGATCTTCGCGGTCCCAGCCGTCTCGTCGTACCGGTTGCCCCCGCGCACGGGCAGATCCACCAGACCGTCCAGGTGCAGCGACAGCAGCTCGAAGAGCTCAAGCTCCGGCAGTCCCCACCACGGGTCCGCCCGGCCGGCCAACCAGTCCGCCGCGACACCGACCAGATCCGCCACGGCCTGCTCGGGCACCAAGCCGCCGGCCAGGAGCTCCGGGAACCGGGCCGCGTAGCCACGACCGATCCCCCGCCGCCGCAGCGCGGACTGCATCGCGCCCGCCAGGGCAACACGGTGGTGGCCGCCGAGGCGAAGCCCCTCCATGTCCCGGATGAGGTCCGCGGAGATGTCGGAACCGAGCGGCGCGCACAGACCACAGCCGGGCTCCGTGCGCTCCCTCGAGTGCTCGTCCTCGTCCTCTGCCGTAAGCCGCGCGAGCACCGCCCACGCCGTGACCAGGCCCAGCATCGCGCCACCGGCCACGAGCATGAGGCTGAGGAAGCCGATGCCGTTCAGGCCGAGCACCTCGACCAGTACCGAGCCGCCCAGCAGGAGCAGCATGGCAGCGCCACCTGCCATCCAGGCCGCGAACAACATCCGCGGCCCGGCCCGGTCCAGCCAGCGCTCGACATGCGCGAACCTGGTTCCGACGCGACCCGACCAACCGCCGTGCCCGTTCGTCCCATCCGTTCCGCCGCCCGGAAGTACCGGAGGACCGCGCACCAGGATCGTGGAGAACAGCCACGCCAACCCGGCCACCGCAGCCCCGGTGATCACACCCACCAGGACTGGTACCGGCAACGCCCAGCCGAAGGCCGTGACCCCGCCGCCTGCACCGCCGCCGAGGACGAGCAAGATCCCCGCGCCACCCGCGAGCAGCCCACCGCGACCCGGCCGGCCGAGGGGTTTACGTGGTCCGCGCGGCTCGGTCGGTGTGCCCCCGGACCCGGCGAACGGTTCACGCGGTCCGTGTGGCTCTGCCGGAGTGCCCTCGCCCGCGATGGGAGGCGTGGAGCCCTCCTCGGGTGTGGCTTCGCGGCCGGTGTCGTCGTGTCGGGCGGTGACGCGGCGCAGGATCGCCAGGGTGAGGAGTTGTGCGGCCAGACCGCCCTGCACGTCGAGGCGGTGGAGGCGAAGAGCGCCGGAGGCGTGGGCGACCAGTGCATGCAGCTCGGGCTGTGTGAGCCCGTCGGCGATGCCGGCCCGGTCGAACAGGTCGATGAGCGCGGCCGGCATGCCCGGCAACGTCGCCACGGCGGCCATCTCCATCACGCCGGACTCGACGAGCAGCAGGTCGGGTTGAGCGGCGATCCGTTCGCCCAGGGACGCGGCTTCGTCGGCGCTGAGCGTTCCGGCCTCGACCCGGGAAGCGAGGATCGCGGGCAGCGCGGCTTCGAGGGCCTTCTGGATGTGGTCGACCGTGAGGCCGGCGTGCATCTGGATGGCGAGCTCGCTCGCCCGGCGCCGATCGGCCGCGGGGGAGTCCTCGGACGCGTCGCTCTCGGCGGGGTGCGCACCTTGCGGGGCGTCGGTTCCGGTGACCTGCGCACCGGCCGCGGCCCGGAGCGACCCGGCGATCCGGGCGCGTCGGTCGGTGACCTCGCCGTTTCGGATACCGAGCGAGGCGGCGGCCTTCTCGATGGCGACGCCGTCCACCCAGGCGAGCAGCAGGTCGAGTTCCCCGGTCGAGAGCATCCTCAGCCCGGGAAGGAGCCCGATCGCCTGCACCAGCTCCAACGCCTCGGAGTCGACGAGCTCCGTGGCGTTCTCCCGCTCTCCGCTCAGGCGCTCCCGCAGCAGGCCCTCGATGGCCTGGCGGGCGGCGGCGAGCTCGCCGTGGCCGAGGCCGAGCTCAGCAGCGACCTCGATGGTGGCGGTGATCTGGCGGCCGATCGCCTCGTACCGGCGCCGGGTCGCCTCCCACGGCGTCAGCTCGACGCGGGCACCCTCCGGGAGGGTGGCCAGCAGGCCCTCCAAGCTGCTCCACGCGAGGGCGAGCTGGCGACGCTCGAAGTCCGGCGCGTCCGGGCCGCTGTCGGCGTGCGCGAGCCGGCTCAGCACCGCGGCGGCCAGCCCGGCGGTGGTCCGGGTCTGGGGGCCGCCGCTCCAGCGGCGCCCGTCAGAGTCGTACGTGGTGGCGGCGCCGGTAGCGAGCGCAGCCATGACCCGGGCGGCGTCCTGGTGGTCACCGGCATCGGCCAGCAGCCGCGCTCGCTGCAGCGTGCCGGTCGTCACCCCGACGTCGCTCGCGGCCACGGTGGTGGGGCGACGCGACGGTGTCGTGCTCTCCGCGGCGCCTTCGCTGCGGATGTCGTGGTATCGCCGCAGCGCCGCCTCCTGGCGGGCCCGGGCCGCGCTCAACGCGGCCTGCGCGACGTCGACGGCGGCGTCGGCCGCGCCGGCGCGAGCGCGGGCCAGCTCGGCGACCACCCGGTCGCGGGCCGCCACGACCTCGTCACTGATCTGGTCGAATGCCTCCGCGGCGGCCAGTGCGCGCTGCTCATGCGCGGATTCGAGCGGGCGGCTCCCCCGGCCGTGCCGCGCCGAGGTGGACGCACGGGAGGCGGTCGCTGCCGCGACAGTCCTGGCGATGGCCGGGTTGCGGTCCACCGCCTTGATCTGCTTGATGCGGTCGGCCGCGGCGTGCTGCTGAGCCCGCTCGAAAAGCTCCAGCGCCCGCTTCGCGAGCGCGCCGCGCAGCCGGCCCGGGTCACGCAGCTCGGTGGCCAGCGCCGCCCCCTCGTGCTGGGGCACGTGCTCCTCCATCAGCTGCAGCACGCGCTGGGCACCCTCGCCGTCGAGCACGCCACCGTGGGCCTCGACGTCCTGACGCAGCGCCTCGACATCGGCGCGTGGTGCATACCGGTCGAGCAGGTCGAGCACCCGCTGCTGCCGTTCCCGGTGGTCGGCCTCGACGTCCGCGCGCAGCGCGTCGACCTCCGAGCGGGGGGCGTGCTCGTTGAGCGTCTCGTCGGCGAGCGACAAGACCTTCTCGAATTCGCCCGGATCGCCGTCGCGCGCACCGCGGCCCCTGACCTGGACGTCGCGGCGTCCGGTGTCGCCATGGTGGCCGGCGACGACGTACAACCCGCCGGCGTCGGCCACTGCCTGCCTGTCCGCCTCCAGCTGCTCGGCGGCCATGTTCAGGTGATCCGGGTCGCCGCCGAGCTTGATGTCGATCGCCCGGCCACCCGCCTGGGTCGCGACCATGGCCGCACCCACGCGGCCCGCCCCGGCGATCGTGTCCGGCTCGACGACCGCGCGCTCGATCAGGGCGCTGATGACACCGGGCTCGACACCACGCTCGGCCAGCAGCCCGGCAAGGGCCTCGCTCTGCGGGATCGACAACACCACCGCCTCGACCGGCTGCCCACGCCCGACGCGCTCGACGACGCGGTCCGCGATCGCGGTCAGCTGTGCGGCCTCGTCGACGTAGACGGCGGTGCCGTGATCGGTCAGCTTCGGCTCGGGCGCGTCGACCACCTCGACGCGCATCCCGTAAATCTCCGAGAACAGCTTCTCGTCCGACTTCGCGCTCGCGGTCAACCCGGCCACGGCGCCGTCGTAGAGCTCGAGGTAACGGGGCCGGGTGATCGTGCGAGTGGTGCGCTGCGCATCCCGGACCGGCAAGCCATGCCAGGCCTCGAGGAAACGCTGGACGTCGCCGTTGAACCGCATCTGGGAGTCGGTTCGCCCGCCCGGTTCGTCGAGGACCTCGATCCGGCCGGCGTCGTCGTGAACGATGTACGCCCTGTTCTGCCGGTAGACGTCGCGGACGGCGAGGGCGTACTTGACCGCCGCGCGCTGTCGGGTGCCATACGCGCGTAGCGCCTGCTCGCCCGCGACTGTCAGCCGTACCCGACCCTTGTCGTAGGTGTAGTGGACACCGAGCTCCAGTGGCCGCGCCGCATCCACCGCCGCTTCGACGTCCGCGGCGCTCCGGCCCTGCCGCGCCTCGGCCGAGTCGGACAACACGGCCGGGCTCAACGCCTTGTCCGCCGCCAGGTCGTCGAACTCGTCACCCACGTACCAGCGATGGCCGCGCTGCACCCGACCCGCGGAGCCGCTCCCTTCGTCCCTCAGGTAATCCCACTCGAACTCGATGGCCTTACCCACCGTGGCGTCCATGTCGTACTGCGCGCGCCTGTCCGACTCGGAGAGACCGTCGCGCAGATGTCCCACCGTGATCCCCAGGTGGCGCAGCACCCTGCGGTGCGCGGCGGCGTGCTTCGCCGCGGCCGGATCGTCGTGCGTGGCGACGTGGACGCCACGCCCCTCGAGCGACAGCCAGCCGGCGACCATCCCTTCCGGCAGGGTCTTGCCCGCACCCGCGAACAGCTGGACGACGAGACCACGGACCCCGTGCGGCAGGAGCGCCAGGGCCTTGAACCTGTCGAACGCGTCGCGCTGGTACGGGTACAGCGTCTGATTCGTGGCCCGGTCCAGCGCGATGTCGTAGAGGCCGGCGTACTCGGCGTGCGCCGTCGCGAGCGACTTCTCACCCGACCGGACCTGCCGTGCCAGCTCCTCCGCCTTCGCGGCCAGGTCCGGGCTCGGCGGCGCGTCGTCACCCTCGAAGTGCGAACGGGTGGCTTCGCCGGGGCGAGCCGTGCCCGCGTTCCTCGTGGTGTTTCCCTGCGGCGCCGGGGGTCCGTGCGCGCCCTCACCGCCGTCCATGTGCCCAGGCACAGGGGCGTGGCCGTCGTCGGGCCGGTCGACACCAGGCCGCCGCGGGTCCGGCCCACCGGATCCGGCTCCGGTGCCCGGGTCGATGCCGCCGGGCTGGGAGCCGCCCGAGTCACCCCGGCCGCTGCCGGCGCTCTCCACGGTCCTGCCAGGGCCAACCGGGGCGGGGCCGGTCGGGTCAGCCGGCGAGCCCGGCGCGTGCCCCGGATCGTCGACGTCACCTGCCCGCGCCGGTCGGCGCGAGCCATCAGCGCGCCGGTGCGCGTCGCCGGTGCGGGCGTGACCGGCGCCCCGGGACGACGGCGCGACACCATCGGCGGCGGCACGTGCGGTCTGTCCTTCCGCACGACTCGGCCCGGTCGCTGCCGCATCGCGGGCAGCCCCGGACGGAGCCCCGGCCTCGGTCTCGGGCCCGGAACTCGCGACCACCCGCGGCGGCCTGCGCGCACCCGCGGCGCCGACAGTTCCGGAACCGGCTTCCGCCGGCCGGTCAAGTGCGACCCGTTGCCAGGCGCCCACGTTCGGGCCCCGCCGCGTGTCGGGCGCCGCGGCGCGTGAGCCGGCATGGGGAGGGTCGGTCTGCTGCCCGACCGCGGGCCGCGCCGAACCGCCGATGGCGGCACCCGGCCCATCCGCCTCACGCCGGCCCTGCGCGACGGGTCCCGGCTCGACGGGATCGAGGCGGGCGCCCTCCGAGGATCGGGCCGGGGCCCTGCCGCCGGGCCCTGCCGCCGGGGCCGCCCCGCTTCCCCGCTCCGCCACGGCGGGTCCGTTCTCCGACCCCCGGGCAGGCCCGGTCTCCCCATCCATGGGCGCGCGCGCCCCAGATCCGACCGGCTCGACACCACCGGCCGCTGCGTCGGCCTCCTGCGCGCCGTCCCGCCTACCGGCCGAGGCGGCAGGCTCGGAACCGTCGCCGCTCAGACGCGCCGACTCGCGCGGCCGTTGCTCGCCGTCGCCGTCGGCGTCCCGGCGTCGCGCACCGAAACCACGCTCGGGCGGCGCGGGGCGACCATCGCTGATGTGGACCGGTTCCTGGCCGTCGATCTGCTGGACGGCCCTTATGTTCTGCACGTGCGGGTCGCTCTCAGGGAGCTCGCGCCCGTCGTCGAAGTAGCGGGCCCGGCCATCGTCCACGGTCGCGTTGAACAGGTGGTCGCGCTCACCGGGCGCGCCGCGCGACCACACGATGAACCCGCCGCGCTCGACCGTGCCCGCCTTCTGCTCGAACCGACCCGAGTCGGCCTCCTGGAAAGGCTGCCCGTACCTGGTCTCCAGGGCGTCGACCGTGTCCGCACCGCTCCTCTCCGTCGAGGACAGCTGCTCGGACGGCGGGGCCGGCCGGATGCCGTGCTGGTCGTTCCGGTACTTGTCGGCTCCCCGGACCGCGCATGCAACGCACCTGCTGGGGTTGGCGGTGGATGGATCCGCCAGGTGGACGCTCGCCGGGACGTCGGCCGAACCTGGTCGTGCGGCCTGGCTCCGGACCGCCGACGGCCCGGGGTGCGCGTCGGCGCCGCGCGGAACGGGGTGCGCGGCGATCGCGTTCCCCGGCGCGGCCGCCGCCGTCCCCTGCGCGCGACCGGCCCGGATCCCCGCCGCGGCAGGGCGGCGCAGACCGAACAGCCCCCGGGCCGGAGACGCCTGTCCTCCGATCCGGAGCATGGGCGACAGCGGCGCGGCGGGGACGGCCAGTGGCTTGACCGGGCCCAGGTTCTTGGTCATCCGGTTATGGCCGGCGTTCATCACCAGCACGGGTGTCAGCGACTGTGCGGTGTCGGCGAAGAGGAAGTACACCGAGTCGGCCTTCTCCACCGGGCTGAGCTCGGACCACCGCGAGATCACGTGGTAGTTCGACTCGGCCATCGCGTACGTCGCCGTCGTCGCCGAGGCGGTGAACAGCTGGCGCTGGATCAGTGCTGTGCGTTGCGCCCGGACGCCGGCGCTCACGGCGGCAGCCGCCGCGCCCCCGGAGTTGCGGACGGTTGCGGTCGCCACCGCCGCCGGGCTCAGGAACGACGTCGCCACCGGGCGGGCCAGCGCACCGGCACCCATCAGGGCACTGCTGCCCAACCCCAGCCACACCGCACGCGCCTCGGCGTTGGTGAGCGGGTTGACCGGCTGGCCGTGATCGACCCGGCGCGCGATCTCCTCCACCCCGCGGCCCACGCCCCACCCGACGGAAGCACCGACCAGCAGCCCCCCCGCGCCGGCGCCCACCCCGGTGACCATCATCGCACCGCCGATGAACCCGACCACCGGCATCGCCTTGTCCGTCACCTTCTTCCAACCCGGAGTGTTGCGGGCGGAGTCGGTGCGCAGCCCCAGCTCGTCGCCGGCCGACCGGGTCAGGTCACCGGGAGCGGTGATCCAGCCGTCCTCGGCGAGGACGAGGTTGTTGCGGCGGAACTCGTCGAGATCGTCGTAGTCCGCACCCGTCTCGTCGATGAAGACGTAGTCGCCGTCCTCGTCCTGCACGCGGTAGAGGGCCCGCCACTCGTATGCCCCGATGGAACCGCCGGATCCCGGCCTCTGGTAGAGGTACGAGACCTCTTCCACGGCGGAACCCTCGCGACCCTCTTCCCGGATCGCCTGCTGGACCTCCTGCGGCAGCTTCCCCACCTCGGCGCGGCCCAGCTTGTTCGGGTCGAACCTCTTCATGTACTCGCTCGCCGGCCCCGCCAGCGACAGCTGGGTGATCTGTTCCTCGCTGAGCGAGGCGAAGTACTCGCCCATCTCCGTGTGCTGGCGGCGCGGATCGAAGGTGGGCCGGTTCGCCGCGTAGGTGAGCGCGAGCGAGGTGTCGGACATCCCGGTCGACGGGTACTTGTGCAGGCCGAGGACCCCGGGCGTGTCCCGGGTCGCGCCGTAGCGCGCGTCGGCCAGGTCCCGCAGCTTGGAGAGCGCAACGACGGCGTCAGCACCGCCTGGGCCAGCAGCCCTTCCGGCCGCCGTCAGGACGCCGAGATCCCCCACTTGGCTCTGCAGGCCTCCGGCGAGTCGCTTGTCGCCGGCCGCCCGGGCCAGAGCGATGTCCACGGTGCGCAGATCGGCGAGGTCATCGTCGAGGTTCGCCTGCACCGGAACTGTCGCCTCGTCGAGCCAGTTCCCCTCTGTCTGCAGGTACCAGGCCTCGCCCTGCAGCCTGGTGCCCTGGGCGGATGCCGCCCGGCCCTGGCCGTTCAGGGCGTTCCAGCGCCGGTCGTTGGAGGCGACACGGGCCTGCAGAGCGGCGTGCTCGGGCTCGAGGGCGGCCAGCGCCGCCTCGTTGGCGAGCATCGAGCCCTGCAGCGCGGTGAGGTTCCTCGACGCCTCCCGCAGCTCGCCCGCGGTCGGCCTGCGGTGCGGGTCGTAGCTGGGCACGAGTTCCGCGACGACCCTCGAGTCGGACACGACCTTCGCCTTGTCCTCGTCCAGACCCGGTTGCGCCCAGACGTGGCGGGCCAGCTCGTCGGTCACGCTCGGGTTCTTCGCCGCGTTCTGCTGCCGGGACCACAGCCGGTCGAGCTGCTTGCCGTAGCGGCGCAGGAACGACTCGCTCGGAGTGTCACCGCCCTCGGCCCGGTAGGCGGCCATCATCTCCTGGTACTCGGCGTCGAAGCCGGCCACCAGCGGGGCGCTGGTGCTGTGGCGGAGCAGGAACGCCGGCGCGGTCTTCTTGTCGGCGGGCACGTCCGCGCCGAGCCCGGCCAGCCGGGCATCGCGACTGGTGATCTCGTCCGCGACAGCCTCCATGTAATCCTGGCGGCCGCCGTCGCGGGCGAATTCGGCCGCGGCCGGCGCGATGCCGCGCAGCCGCGCCTCCTGGTAGGCGAGGTCACCGGCGCGGATGGCATCTGCCTGCAGCGCGCGCTCGGCGGCAGGAACCGCATGCCGCACGACGCGCTCGAGCTGGTTGTCCGGGACATCCCTGATCCCGGCGGCCTGCCACTGCTTGCCCGCCACTCGGCCGGCGCCCGCCCGGTTGTCCGCCTGAGCCAGCTCCAGCCGCGCCACCTGCGCCAAACTCCCGCCACCGGGAGTCGCTTTCTCCTTCTGGAGCAGGTAGGAGGGCAGCTCACGCTCGCGCAGCACGGAGGAGGCGGGCACCGCGTAGGTCTTCGGCCCCTGATCGGTCCGGACCGTCTTGAAGTACTCGCCACTGTCGTTGCTCGTGATGCCCGGCCGGTAGACGTCCCTGGGGAGCGGCTTCTGCATTTCCCGCACGACGGCCTGGTTGTAGTCGTAGACGGCGCTGCTACGGACGTGGCGGATCTGCTGCGGGCTCGCCGCGTCGCCCAGAGCGGCGCGCAGACCCTTCTCCGCCACTCCGGCCGAGTCCCGCTGGCCGCGGGCGAGGCTGTTGTCCATGTGCCGGTAGGCGCGCTCGAGCACGTTGTCGGGTGCGCCGAGCGCGGTCACCCGCTCCGGCGCCCGCGCATCACGGGCGGCTCGGGCGATGCCGGAACTCGGCGACGTCGCCCGGGCGGCCGCGATCCGTACCGTGACCTTCTCGACCTCGGCGCCTACCTGGTCGGCGTAGTCCTGCCGCGCGTACTGCCCGACGGCCCTGGCCACCGCCGGAGTCCTGCCGTGGCGTAGCGCGTTGTCCCGGGCAAGCAGGCCGTACCGATCGGCGTTGACCCCCAGTCGGTCCTTGGTCACGCGGGCGAGCACGTTGTCGGGGACGTCACGCTGGGCCGCCTGGAAGCGGTGCGCCTGCTGCGAGGCCACGGTGGACATGTTCGTCTTGAGCTGCTGGTACTCCCGCCGGTACTGCACGGCCGCCCGCAGCTCGGACATCGGCCCCCGCGCGGCCGTCACGACCTTCCGCAGCGGCACGCCGTAGTTGTCGGCTGTCTTGGCCACGTGGTCGTAGTAGGTCGCTCGGGCGTCCTGACCGGCCGCGGCGGCTTGCTGCGGCCCGGCGCCGCCGGCGCGAGCCCGGCTGTAGGCGGCGTTCTGGGCGCTGCGGGCCTCGCCGCCTGCCCGGCTGCGCGCATTCGCCGAATGCCGGTGGGCGATCTGGATCTGGTTGTCCGTGACGTCCCGGCGCTCGACCCGCTCACCGGCGGCGATGTCCCGACCGGTCTGGTCGGCTCTGCTCTCGGTCTCCGCGTCGAGCCCGCCCGCCGTCCCACCACCCGAGGTCGTCTGCGGCGCGAGCTTCCAGCCCGCCGGCGCGAGCATGGTGAACACCGGCGTGGACATGGACTGGCGGAAGTTCGAGCAGTCACCCGTGCACTGCACGTCGCCGCCGTTGCGGTAGAGCCCGCAGCCGTTGCCGCTCGAGCCCGAGCAGTCGCCGAAGCGGCGGGCGTTCCAGATGCCGCCGTCCTGCGAGTAGTTCTGCTCCTGGGTCCAGCTGATGTCGAACTCGATGTGGGCGGCGTAGGACTTCTTGCACCGCGCGTTGTTCAAGCACGCCACGTTCGCCACCGCGTAGCCGTCGCCGGCTTCCGCCTGCGCCAGCACCCAACCACCACCGGCGCCCATCCGACCGCGGCCGGAGTCGTGCGCGTACGCCCTCGCCCACGACCCCGAGGGGTGGGAGGCGTAGTCCGACGACGTGACCGACCAGCTGTAGCCGCAGCTCGTGCCGGCACTGCCTCGGCACGACGCCGCGGCCTGCGCGAACCCGTTCGCACTCTGGGCCGCCGCGGTGGTCAGGGCGTAACCGCCGCCGAAACGTCCCGCCTTGTGGCCGACCGCGACCGCCCGAGCCCCGGCAGCACGCGCGTGGCTCTCGGAGCGGTAGGAGTACGAGCAGTGCGAGCCCTTCGAGCCCGTACACGTCGCACCGGCGAGGGCGTAGCCGGCACCCGCAGCCACCCGGCTCGAGCTCGTGCACCGCCCGCTCGCGCCTGCCGTGCATGCCGAGCGGGCGGTGGCGGAGCTCCGCATTCCCGGCCCGGACGCCCGGGCGCTGCCCGTGGTGACGGTGCGGCAACCGGTGCCGGCGCAGTCCGCGACGGCCTCGGCGAAGTCCTTGCCCACCGAGCCGGCGGCGCCGGCCTCGCAGGCGCCTGTCGCTGCGCACGTGGCGGTGCCCGAGGCCCGGACCTTCGCGCCCGCCATCGAGCGGGTCGTCGAGGTGGTGCGGGTGGCGCAGCCGGCCGCGCTCCCGTCGTCACACGTCGCCGAGGCCTGCGCGCTGGTGGCGGCGAACCGCTCGTCCGGCGCGGCGCCGGGAGCGGACACCGACCTGGTGGTACCGACGCTGATCTGCGCCCGGCACTCGGTCGTCCCGACGCAGCGGGTGCTCGCGGTTGCCGTGCTGAGGCTGCTCTGTCGCGGCGGCCCGGCAGCGGCCTTCGCGCTACCGGTCACGGCGCCGGTGCAACCGGCCTCCGGGCAGTCGATCTGGGAGCTCGCTCCCCCGGTGCCCGACATGCCGGGCCGCGGCTTGCCCTTCGCGTCGAGCTGGCCGGCGTCGCGCCGCGTGGAGACGGTGGCGTCGCTGCCGACCGCGCATCCCGACGCGGCTGCGGTGCAGGTGCCGGTGGTGGTGGACCGTCCCGGCAGCCCGGCGGTGGCGCCAGTGGTGCGGGCGGTGCAGCCCGGTCCGTCGCACTCCGCGGCCGCGGAGGACTCCGCCAGGGTCGCCGGCGCGCTGGTCACCGGCTTCCTCGCCAGCTCGGCTGCCCGCGCGGCGGCCTTGAGGGTCTGCTCCGCGGAGGTGGCCGCGGCGGTGGCCGCCTTCTTCTGTTGTGCGGTGGCGCCGGGCCGGGCGGCGGTGCGCGCAGCCTCGGCCGCGTCCCGCTGCGCCTGCGCGGCCTGCTCGGCCAGCTGCTCGGCGTCGTCATTCTGCTGTTCGGCGACGATGTCGGCCACGACCTGGCCGGACGCCGCGGTGGAGCTGGTCTGCGCCCGGCAGCCGGACCGGCCGCTGGTGCAGGTGGCGCTGGTGGCGGAGCTGCCCTGCGGAGGACCGCGGGCCCCGTTCACCCGGTTCGTCGCGGCCGGGCCGTCGGAACCGGCGGCCGTGCTGCGCGCCGTGCCCGAGCAGGAGGCACTGCCCGCGCAGTCCAGGGTGGCCGAAGCCATCGTCCAGCTGGAGGCACCGGGAACCGTCGGACCACCCGAGTTCGCGCTCGACCCCGGCGCGGTGGGCGCGGGCGGGGTCACCGGCTGGTCCGGTCCCGCCGCCTGGTCCTGCGGCTGCCCGTCCGGCACCTGCTCCTGGGCTTCCCCGGTGGTGCCGGAGGCGACCGTCGCGTTCGCCGTGGAGCGCTGCTCCACCAGCGGGGCGATGCTGTTCGCATCCGGCCCCGACGACGCCGCCGAGTTCGTCACGGCCTGGCACACCCCGCCGCTCACGCCCTCGCACGAGCCCTCGGAGTGCGAGCCCCGCGGATGTGCCGAGACTGGCGGGTCGGTGGCGGTCGCCGCGCTGGCGACCTTGCCGGTGCAGCTGGTCTCACCCTCGCAGGTCATCGCCGCCCCGGCGGCCGATGCCGCCGACGGGCCTGCCGGCATCCGGGCCGCGTTGACCTGCTGGCCCTCACCAGCCAGGGCCAGTGCCGCGCCGGGGCCGCTGGAGGCCTGTGACGTCGAACGGACCTCGCAGCCGCCGGTGGCGCCAGCGCAGGAGGCGCTGCCCTGCGATGTGCGCGGTGCGCCCTTCGCGACCGCGCCGTCCCGTGCGCTGGTGCTGGTGTGCACCGTGCCCGAGCAGGTCGTGCCGGCCGCGCACTCGAGCGAGGCGTTCGACGACGACGTCGACGAGGGGCCGCGGGCCGGTTGGCCGGCCACCGGCCGGCCGGTGGCCGGGTCGGTGACGACGAAGTCGGGGGCGCTCGACGCGGCCGAGCTGGCCTCACCGGAGCAGCCACCACCGGTGACGGTGCAGTCGGTGCTCGCCGTCGTGCCGCGGGCGTGCGGTGACACCCCGGTGTCGCGCGCGCTCGTCGACGACGTGGCGCTCCCACCGCAGGGCCCGGCACCGCCGCTGCACTCCACCGACCCGGTCGCGTGCGACACGCTCACCGGCCCCGACACCGCCGGAGCGGCACCGGCGGCGGTCGCGGTCCCGGAGTCGGCGTCGCGGTCGGCCACGGTCGTGTCGGTCGCGGCCGCGCAGCCACCGCCGGCGCCGCGCGCGGTGCAGGACGACGAGCCGGTGCTGCTGCGGACACCGGTGACATCACCGGACGCGGTGCCGGTGCTCGTGCTCGACCCGCGCCCCACGCACGCCGCCGTCGTGCAGTCGACCTGGGTGCCGGCGTTGCTGTCGGCGGTCAGTTCCCGGCCGGTCGAGGGACCGGGCCGGCCGGGAACTGCCGCGCGCCACTGCCGGATCTCAGGGGGCACGGACCCAGCAGCGTCGTTCACACGGGATCCGGCGTTGCTCACGCAGCCGCCGCCGGTCGCGGTGCATGTCGAGGACGCGCTCGTGGTCCGCACGGGCGCCGGCCGGCCCGCGGCCGCAGGGGTCCCGGTCACCTTCCCGGTCGTCTTCGCGCCGGCCACGCCGCCGCACCCAGTGGCGTCGCCGCAGTCCACGCTCGACGTGGCTGAGCTGGAGGCCGACCCGCCACCCGGAGCCGGCTGCCCGAGCCGAGCCGATTCCTGCGTCGGCTCGGAACCGACCGGACCGTCGATCCTGGTCTCGCTGGAGCCTTCGCACGACCCGCCGCGCGCCGTGCATGTCGCGGCACCGGTGCTCTGCCGCGCCGCGCCGGCCTGGGCTCCGGCGGCCGTCCCGCGCGTCGCGATCGCGCCCTTGCCGCTGCATCCGGCGCCGCAGTCGACCTCGACCGAGGCTTCGCTGCCGGCAGCCGCCTCATCGGCATCGGCGCCGCGGGAGCGGCTCTGCGCTGCGCATGCCCCGCCGGCCACCGAGCAGTCAGCGGTGCTGCCCGTCGCCGACCCCTTCGTCGCGGCCGCTGTGCGTGCCGCCGCCGGACTGGCGGTTCCGGCGTCGCTGGAGGTCTTCGCCGATCCGGTGCAGTCGCTGGCGGTGGCGCAGCCGACCTCGGCGTCCACCACGGCCCCACCGTGCTCGCCCATCTCCACCTCGCTCGAGGCGCGGCAGCCACCACTGCCCTCGCAGTGGGCCGCTCCACTGCCCCGCACCGGCGACCCGGTGCCGTTCGCGGCCGCGGTCGTGCCGGCCGCACGCGTCCGCACGGCGTCGGCGCGATCGGTGCCGGACCCGGTACTGGTGCTGTCGCAGACGCCACCACCGGACATGCACTCCGCACTCGCGCCGTCCCGGGTGGCGGTGCTGCGCTGCCCGCACGCCCGCGCGGCCCCCGAGCACCGCGCGGACGCGCTCGTCACCTCACCGTCGGCGCCTCGGCTCGTCGCGCTGCTGCCGCAACCGGTCGCGCCGCAGGACGCCGCGGCCTTCGACGTGCCGGCACTGGAGGACGTGCCGCATCCCGACACCCCCGACAGCCCCACGCACCGATCGGAGTCCCGCTTCCCGTCGGCGGACTCGCTCACCGACCCGCAACCGACGAACGCACCGTCCGAACCACACCGTGCCGCGGCGCCTTCGCCGTGCAGGTCGTCCCCCGACACCGTCCGCACCTCACGGCCGGTGCGGGCCATCAGCTCGTCGGTAGCCGTGTAGACCCGCTCGCGCTCGGCCTCGAACGCCGCCACGTTCCGCTTGTGCGCCGCCGCCTTGACGGTGCCGGCGGCAACCTTCTTCCCCTCGGCGGTCAACTGCTTCTGGCGCTGTGCCAGCCCGCGCTGCCCGTCGACGACCTCGTCGACCAGCCCTGCGTCGTCGGCGGACAGCTGCGCACGGTCCGCGGCGACCCGCCGCTCCAGCGCCTTGTGCGCCGAGGCCCGCTTGTTGTAGGCGGCCTTCGTCGTCTTGCCCGCGGCGAACTTCTTCTCCTCCGCCGCCAGCGCCTGCTTGCTCTTGTCGACCTGGATGCGCCCCTGGAGCACCCGCTCGGTCAGCTCCGCGTCGGCCTCGTCACGGCCGGGGTCGTCGTCTGCACGCTCCCGATCGGACGGAGGCCCACGCTCGCTCAGCAGCGACACCTGCGGCGCCCGCACCCGCGACCTCGCGCAGTGGCCGTTCTTGGCGCAGGCGCCTGCGCGGCGGTCGGCGACCGCGGGGGCGTCCGTCAGGGGCTGGGCCCGTTCCACCTGCCCGCCGCGCACGGTGCCGTCACGCTGGACCCGAGCGAGGGCGCCGCCGAGCTCCTGACGCGCGCGCTGGACCAGGCGCCGGACCTCGTCGTTGGACACCCCGGAGCGGTCGACCGCCATCGTCACGGCGTCGCGCACGATCTCCCGGACCGCCCCGCGCACGTCGGCACCGATGCCGGCGTGCCCGCGGCCCTGCTTCCGCTCCGCTGCTGCGAGGGCGTTGCGGACCGCCTTGCGCTGCGCCCCGGCACGTTCCTGCATGCGCTGCTTCCCACCGCGCGCGAGCGCCTCGTCACCGCGCCCGAGCGCCTTGGCGCCGCGCCCGAGCGCCGCTCGGACCGCACGGGCGGCGGCGCCGCGCCGGACCCGGTGGCGGTCGGCGTCGCCGCCGGCGCGTTCGGTCAGCCCGGTCACGCGCTCGATCACGTCGGCGGCGATCCGGGTAGCGGCGCGCCGCGCCCGTGCGTCGCCGCGGCGGCCATCGCGCGCACCGTCCCCGCGCCGCACCGACTCGCGGACCGCATTGCGGACCGCCTCACGAACGTGCTTCTGGATCTTCGCGCGCAACCGGTCGGCGTCGGCGCGAGCCTGCTTCGCCGCCTCGACGACGCGCTCGCCCCGTCGCTCGTCACCGACGCCGTCGCGCTTCCGGTCGGTGTGCGGTCCCAGGACCGAGTCGCGCAACCCGGCGAGCCTCCGCCGTGCCTCCTCGCGGCTCACCCGGTCGGCTCGCACAGCCGCTCCCCGCGCCTGCCGCCCGCCAGAGCGAACCCGCTCCAGCTCCTGCCCGACCGCGTCCCGAGCGCTCGCCCCGGTCTTGCGAGCATCCGCCCGCTGCCTCTTCACCGCCGCCCGCACCCGCTCGGCGACACCATCGCCTTCCCGCGCCTGCCGCCGCTCGCCGGAGCGAACCCGCTCCAGCTTCTCCGCGACCGCGTCCCGAACCTTCTCCCGAGCGCTCGCCACAGCCCTGTGAGCATCCGCCCGACGCTCCTCCGACCCACGCAGCCCGTGCCGCGCACGGTCAGCGGCCCGGTCCGAGGCGCCGCCATCGCGACCGTCCCGACGGACCCGGTTCGCGCGCTCCGCATCGCCCTTCTGGACCCGCCGGGCAGTCGCCCGCTCGCGTGCGTCGTCGCCCGCCTCGTCGTGGACGGCCGCACCACTCGCGCGGGCGGTGTCGCGCCGCTCGCCGCCACTGCGCGCGCCGTCATCACGACGGTCCTTCGCCTGCTTCCGGGCGGCGCCCTCGGCGTCGGCATCGCGTCCCTCACGCGTGTGGCGTCGCGTTCCGCCGGCCCGCTCGTCGTCGCGATCCCGGTTCGCGCGCCCCTCGTGCGCGGTCCGCCGCGCGTCCGACCGCCGGTCCTCGCTCGCACGCGCCTCGCCGAGGTCGGCGCCACGCGAGCGGCCGTCGGCCTCGGCACCCTTCTTCTCCGACTTCTTCTGCTTCTTCTGCGCCTTGTCGCCGGAGTCCTTGTCGCCGGAGCCCTTGTCCGACTTCTTCTCCTCCGACTTCTTCTCCTCCGACTTGTTCTCCGACTTCTTCTTCTCGGACTTCTCCTCGGACTTCTTCTCGGACTTCTTGTCCGACTTCTTCTCCGACTTCTTGCCGGCGCCGGAGTTCGAGTCGCCCTTGCCGCCACTCCCAGACCCCGAATTACCTCCCTTCGCCGGGGCCTGCAAGGCGCTCATGGCCGGAACGGCGACCGCGGCAGATGCGGGTGCGGCCGCGAGGAACGCGGTTCCGAGCCACAGCACCACGACGGCCCCGGTGAGCCCGAGGGTCCATCGCAAAGCGGCCCAGATCCGATCGCGTACCGACCACCGCAACCGCACGGCGGCGACACCAGCACGCACGGGGAGGCCTGGGGCCTCACCGTCGCGAGCGGACTGGTGCCACATGCCGAACCAACTTTCCTGCGTCGGAGAACGGTCGCACTGAGGAGAAGAGAAGGCACAGGCGCGAACACCTGCGCGGCGGCAACCAGTACCTGCCGGCCGTTGCCGCGAGAGTTCCCAGTTGCGACAGCGTCAGCAACCGCGGAATGCTCCGCTCTGCCCCGCCCACATCGGGAGTGAGGGGCCGCGGATCGCGTTGCGACCAAGTCGAGCAACGTCGTCCGGTGCCCTCAACCCCCGCGCCGGGAGATCGAGACGCCGGGAACGCTACCACCGCGCGCCACCGACGAGAAGTCAGCGGAAAGACAGATGTCTACATATTCTGGCCACCCGCGGCCCGGCGTCGCCGAGGCTTGGACCTGCAGCTCAAGGCAGCAGGGCGCCCGACCGGCCCGCCCCCACGGACGCCGGTCGACGACGTAGATCGTCGCGCGCAAAGCCGCGACGTCCGGCGGGATCGGCCTCGATTCGAATTGCGCCACCGCGAAGAGGAACTCGCCCTTTTCGAATGGCTCGACCTCCTGCCACGTCACCGCGATATCCGGGCGACCGGCGGAACCACGACTGGCCCGAACGTCGATAGCCGGAACTCGGACCCCGCAAACGGGTGTGGCCACCGGCCGGCACCCGCGCCGGCTTTTCCCGGCGACCCACCGAGCAACTCCTGCCGTCGACCACGGCCCGCGGTGAACCCGCGCATGGCGTCGCCGCGTCGGGAGGATCCGGCACCGGGAACGTGCCGGATGATCAGGAGAATTTCGGCCGGATTCGACCACGAATGCGTCGTGGTCGCACGGCTGCCGTTCGACAGGAAGCCGTCAATCTTCAGGTAGCTTTCACCAAGCCTTCTGCACGCTCTCAGAAGGCTGATCGTCGCCTGACCGAAGACATGCCGCCCACACCGGGGCAGCGGCCGCAAGGGCGGTCGACAACGCTCTGATGCGATGCGACCTTCGACCCGAAACCGCGCCGACGATCCACCGAAGCGGTTCCGCCCATATGCGAGAGTGGTTCCGCAGCCCGCTGGACGGAGTGCGGACGACTGGTAGCTTGGCCGCGGCGCGCATACGACCAGTCGACGCGCGCACTCCGCAGCGGGCGCCCGCGCCCGACATGACTCATCCGATTCAGTGCGCGCGAGCGAGGAGCCGACCGCATGTTGAACCAAGCGATCGCCGTGATCAACGGTAAGGGTGGGACCGGCAAGACCAGCATCACGGCGAACCTCGGCGGCCTGTTCGCCGCGGCCGGCTACCGGACGCTACTGGTCGACATGGACCCGCAGGGCAACCTCGGCAGAGACCTGGGGTACCTGGAGACCGGGCGCTCCGATGGCGGTCGAGCACTGTTCAACGCGGTGACCACGGGCACCCAGCTCGTCCCGCTGCGCGAGGTGCGCGCGAACCTCGACGTGGTGGCAGGCGGCGACCTCGTCGAGGACATGGCAGCAGCCCTCTACTCCCGGGGCACCCGCGGGCAGTCCGTCGCGACGGCGATCCGCGACGCGCTCGCTCCGCTCGCGCGCGACTACGACCTGATCCTCCTGGACTGCCCGCCCGGCAATCGCGCGCTGCAGCAGATGGCGCTCGCCACCGCCCACTTCGTCGTCATCCCGACCAAGGCGGACGACGCTTCGCTCGACGGGCTCATCCAGGTGGCGAACCTGTTCGCGAGCGTGCGCACCGAGATCAACCCCGGGATCGAGCTCCTCGGCGTCGTGCTGTTCAGCATCGGGGCGCGGTCCCGGAAGATCGCGCTGCGGGCCCGGTCGACCGTCGCCCGTGACCTCGGCGACCCCGACCTGGTGTTCGACACCGAGATCCGGCTCGTCGAGGGTCCGGCGCAGGATTGCCGGCGCCTCGGCAAGCTCGTCCACGAGGTCGAGGAGCAGCTCGGCCATGACCGCAGCTTGCGGTTCCAGATGCTGAGGGCCGCGCGCCGATCCCGGAAGGACGAACCCCGTCACGCCCCGGGGGGCGCGCTCCAGGGACTGGCGGAGTCCGCTCCACAGCTCGCCGCGGACTACCACCGGCTCGCCGAGGAACTGTCCGGCCGCCTCCAGCTCAAGTCGAAGGTGCCGGCATGACCGAACCCCGACGGGACCTCTCGGCGCTACGCGCCGGACTCGGCGGCATCCGCGACCTCCGCCAGCAACCTCCCGCCCCGCAACTCGACGACCAGCATCCGGTCGGTCGTGCCACCGGCGAGGCGCGACCACAGCGGCAAGGGCGCAAGCCCGCGAAGCCGGCCGCTCCGGCTGCCGGCAAGAAGCTCATCCCGGTCTACCTGGCCGCCACCACGAAGACCCGGCTCGAGCACCTGGCCCGGACCGGCGACGTCACCCTCACCGAGTGGGTGCTCGACCGTCTGGACGAGTACTACGACGACCTGGGTGATGTGTTCCGGCCGGCCCCGCGGCGGCGGTCGCCGCTGCCACCGCGCCAACGGACGATCAGACAGCGCACCGAGGCGTCCTCCATCGTGCAACTGCGTCTCACCGGCGCCGAGCTCGCGGCGATCGAGAAGCTGCGTGAGCAACTCGAGGTGCCGTCACGGTCCGCCCTGCTCGCCCGCGTCATCGAGCTCGGGATCGAGCGAGCCGAGCGCGGGCACGGCGACTGATTGGGCTGCAACCGCACCGAGAGCCTGCCAGGCAGCCCGATCGTGTTGCGAAACCGCGTGACGCCCCGGCACTTGCGCGCCACCTGGATGAGGTCCTGGTTGCGCATCAGCTTCGAGACCGCGGCGGCCATCTCCGGCGTGAGCCCGGCGCGAGCGCGGCAAGCACCAGCGTGGTCACCTCGTAGGACAGCAGTGGAACCCGCCCACCGTCAGGTGCAACACCGCCGCGAACGCCGCCGCGTCGTAGGGGTCCACGATCAGGCGTGTGACCTCGTCGGACGCGTAGGGCACGACCGGATCCTCGAGGAACACGGTAAGAGGGAGGTCGGCGAGCACGGCGCGGGCCGCGACCCGCTCCTCGGCGCTCACTGCGGCGACTCCGCCGAGCTCGTCACCGGACCGGGCCGACCCGCCGTCGCGCGACCGGCGGTGAGCGAGTCGAACCGATGTGTGCGACCACGGACCGTCGTGCTGAACCGCATCTCAGACCCCTCCGCGCAGGACGGGTCCCGGCGGCCGGCCCGCCGGCGAACCTCCCGAGCGCGAACGGCCCGAACTCGGGCGCCGTCACGCCGTGCAGCACCTGCGGTGCGAGCGCGGCGGCGGTGGCCGGCGCGAGCGTGAGCCCGAGCGTGCCGTGCCCGGTTGCGGTGAACACCCCATCACGACCGGGCACGGGACCGATCAGCGGCAGGCTGTCCGGCGTGGCCGGGCGCATTCCCGCGATCGCCACCCCGTCCTCGACGGGCTCCCAGTCCCGCAGGTAACGCCCGGCGGACGCTGTGATCCGCCGTAACGCCCTCGCACGCACATGATCACGCCGAACGCCGAGCTCGAACATCCCCGACAGGCGCAGGCCACCGTCGAACGGCGAGCAGGCGAGGTTCGCCTCGATCAACTTCACCGGGTGCACGGGCACCGTCCCGGTCCCGCTCGCCGTGACGCTGTAGCCCGTGGCGGGCAGCAACGACACGCGCACCCCCACCCGGCCAAGCAGCACGACCGATTCCACACCGGCCGCGATCACGACGCGGACGGACGGGAGAGTTCTACCGGAATCCCCATGCGCCTCCTGCTGAGGGTCTGTTGCCGGCGGCGTATGCGGTGGTGCGTGATCGTGTCGGGTCTTGTTGGTGCGGCGGGCGGACGACCTGAACTGGGGGCCGCGTCCATGCAGTACCAGCTGGAGGCCGGGCTGACGATCGCGGTGACGGGGCTGGCCCTCGGCGCGCAGCTGATCGTAGATCTGGCGGACGCGGACGCGGACGCGGACGCGGGCGCGCCGAGCACCGGGCTGATCAGCGCCCGCATCTCGGCTGCGCACCGCAGCGAGCCGGGAAACGGCCGGCGCACGTGCACGCGGTGCGAGAACGCCTCCGGTGACCCGACCAATGCCACGTAGGACGGCGCCGCGACGACGTGGCTGGCCCGCACCAGCACGCCGAGGTCGTGCCAGGCGAGAACGGCCTGGGCCAGTGTGGCGGCGTTGGACGAGATGAACGCCAGCGCGTCGCCCGAGCTGATCGCCACCGGCTCGACCCCACCGACCGCCCACGGCCGCTTCCCACGCCCTTGAACGGGCCGCACGCGCGCACGAGTTGGCGACCGGTACCGGGGCGCCCAGCGCCTCCCGGACGACGGCCAATCCCCCGCGGTAGGCGGCCCAGCGCAGCGACACCAGCACCGCGGGCCGCTGCGGGTCGACCCGGGTGAGTCCGGTCAAGAAACCGGACAAGACGGCGGCATGGATATCGCTAGGATCACCTGCGTACTTGGCCCTCAGGATCCGGGCGACCCGGGTGAGCACCGGCAGGGCCATGCCCGCGGCGGCGACCGTCCAGGTGCCCCCCTCAGCACGGGAGCGGCGCACAAGATGCGCCCACACCACGTCGCGCACCGCCGGGGAACAGCCGCCGGCAAGCAGCCGGGCGCGCAGCTCATCCAGCGGGATCAGCTGATCCGGCAACCCCTCGATCACCCGGGCATCAACCAGGTCGCCACAGTCGCCCACGCGGACGTCCTCGGGGTCGATCCGGGCGTGCTCATTGCCGCGATCGCGAGCGGCGGTGTTCTCGCAAGCTTCCTCTACGGTGGCGTCGCGGTTCCGGGACGGCTGTCCGTCCATCTCGGCGTCTGCCTCGTCGCCTACGGCGTACTCATCGCGACGATGGGGACGACACCCGGGCTACTGATCAGTACGATCGTGCTCGTGCTGATCGGCGCCGCCACCGGGCTGGCCGACACCATCGAAAGCCTGCTGGTCTCCAAACGAACCCCGGCCGCGGCCCCGGCGCAGACTCACGCCTTCTCGGTCTCGTCACGGCCAACTGGCTCGGCTTCGCGGTCGGAAGCGCGGTGGCCGGAGGTCCGACCCAGCACCTGTCGGTCGGTTGCGCGTACCTCGCTGGAGGCGTAGCCGCGCTCTTGGCGGGTGCGTCCATGTTCGCCGGACGCTTCGCGGGTCATCCATCCGCCTCCCGCACACGATGAGCGCCAGGTCCCGACCGTCGGCGCGCCAGCCGTCCGCCCTGTGCCAGACACAGCGCCGGTGGTCATGCTAGTGGGTGCGCAAGACGTTGTGCCTGCTGGGCTGCGCGCCCGGCCGACTGCCGCACGAAGTCGCGCCATGCTGCAAGCAAGGCCGGCAGCGGATCGGCCGGATCGGGCGGGCCTCCCGCACGCAGCCGCTCTATAAGCGCATCGTCGGCACGTACCGCGTCCGAGTCCTCCGGGCTGATCATTATGGAAGCCTTGCTCGTCACATCGCCCAATACGTGGGAGTACCCCCATAGCGTCGACCGCTACCGCTCGGCTCTCGGTTGGTCAAGGACGGTCTGGCGGGGCCCCGTGGCGGTGCCCGTTCGTCGGGGTCGATCGGTAGATCCGGGCAGGATCGCGTACATCCGGGTTGAGTTCGAGGTGGACCAAGCCGACGTGGGCCGCCACCCACCCACGCACCTGTCGGCGGCGCCTGAAAACTCCCCTTTGCGGCAAGTGAAAGTTGACCCCCTCCACAAGATCGTTCTCAAGGTCTGGAGGTGCTGAGCGTGGAGGACTGGGCGAGATCCGCCGGTTGCACCGGTCGGAGGGGTTGCCGATCAAGGCGATCGCCCGGGTGATGGGGTGTTCGCGCAACACGGTGCGGGCGGCGCTGGCCGCGGATGGGCCACGGAAGTACGAGCGGGCCCCGGCGAGGTCGGTCGTGGACGCGGTCGAGCCGCGGATCCGGGAGCTGCTGGCGGCGTATCCGACGATGCCGGCGACGGTGATTGCCGAGCGGATCGGGTGGACGCGCGGGTTGACCGTGCTCAAGGAACGGGTTCGGGAGCTGCGCCCGGTGTATCTGCCGCCAGACCCGGCCTCGCGCACCAGCTACGTGGCCGGGGAGATCGCCCAGTGTGACCTGTGGTTCCCCCCGATCCAGTTGCCGGTCGGGTTCGGGCAGACCCGCCAGCCGACCCAGCTGCCGGTGCTGACGATGGTGACCGCCTATGCCCGCTGGCTGCTCGCGGTGCTGGTCCCCTCCCGGAAGGCGGAGGATCTGTTCGCTGGCTGGTGGCAGCTGCTCGAGCAGCTGGGCGCGGTGCCGCGGGTGCTGGTCTGGGACGGCGAGGGTGCGATCGGCCCCGAAGGTGCTGGTCTGCCGGCCGGCCGACCCTGAGGCCAAGGGCCTGATCGAACGCGCGCACGACTACCTGGAGCGCTCGTTCCTGCCCGGACGCGCCTTCGCCGGCCCGGCGGAGTTCAACGCTCAGCTCACCGACTGGCTGGCCGTGGTGAACCCCGGCCCCGCCGCGCGCTGGGCTGGTGGCGGCGAGCGTGCAGCGTGTCGCCTGGGTCAAAGCCCAACGTGAACTGCAGTCCAAGAACCGGCTCGCACCACGCCGAGCGGCCCGCCTGGAAGCCCTTCGAGGCCCGCAGCTTGACGCTGGTCACCCTGGCCGCTGCACCGCCCGCCCCGCGAAGGGTCCGGGCCGACGTTGACCCGCGCCGAAGCCCACCTCTCGTCCTCGCCCGCGCTACCAGACCGGAACCGGGCGCCCTGCCGGAACCCCGACCCGGTCGCGCGGCACCGTAAGCTCGCGCTGCCGCCACGGTGCTGATTCCGTGGACCTTCCGCGGCATCACCGCCCCGCCGACACCGACGACCCGATGGACGTGCTCTAGCGATGCACCTGACCCGCTTCGAGATCAACCCCCGGCGGCGCACGGCGCGAGAGCTGCTCGCCTCCCCGCAACGTCACGCACGAGATCGCGGCGAGGACGGCGCCGACGAGGCGGGCGGGTGCGCTTCGCCGATCGCCGGTCACGCACAGCTCGGGATCGGCGCCATCCTCACGGTCGCCGCCGCCGGTTGGGTTGCCGGGCTTGGCTGCGCGCCCGGTGACGGGCGGAGCCTCGGTCCGTGCGCGCTCAGCGACGGTCGTCGTTGATCGCCCGCAAGCTCGATCACCGCCTCCGCGAAGTTGGGCAGCCGAACCGCCCCTCGGACGCGGGGGTGGTCCCAGTCGGGACGGCGCCGAGCTGTTCAGGACGACGTGCGCCCCGCGGACGCGGGGGTGGTCCCCCGGTTGGGTCCGGGTCGACCCTGAACGGCTCGTGCGCCCCGCGGACGCGGGGGTGGTCCCAAGACGCCGATCACGTCCGGCTCGACCGGGACGTGCGCCCCGCGGACGCGGGGGTGGTCCCTGGGTCAACTCGGCTGCCGGGCAGGCGCAGCTGTGCGCCCCGCGGACGCGGGGGTGGTCCGTCCGGGCTGATTCCCGCCGTCCGGATCGTCGAGTGCGCCCCGCGGACGCGGGGGCGGTCCCCGGTCCGCGGACGGCGACGCATGTCCGTGCGGGCGTGCGCCCCGCGGACGCGGGGGTGGTCCCGCGACCTGCCAGTTCTCGTTGTCGACGGGATCGTGCGCCCCGCGGACGCGGGGGTGGTCCGGCCAACTGGGTCGAGCGCGCTGGCGGGCTCCCGTGCGCCCCGCGGACGCGGGCGTGGTCCCCAAGCCTGGTACCTCGGGCAGCTCCTCGCGTTGTGCGCCCCGCGGACGCGGGGGTGGTCCCAGCTTCGCCTGCGGCCCGAGGCTGTCGCGCATGTGCGCCCCGCGGACGCGGGGGTGGTCCCGAGATCATGTGGTTCCTCGGCGACATGAACAAGTGCGCCCCGCGGACGTGGGGGTGGTCCGGCAGGCAACCTGCGCCGCTGGATCGAGGAGGCGTGCGCCCCGCGGACGCGGGGGTGGTCCCGCCCAATCCATCCCGACCAGGGACGCCTTGCGGTGCGCCCCGCGGACGCGGGGTGGTCTCGCCGCATGGGACGGCAACAACGCTCAGCACTTGTGCGCCCCGCGGACGCGGGGGTGGTCCCCGCCGCGGTCCATGTTCACGCGCTGCCGCAGCAATGACCCCTTGACGACCCACCCATCCACCCAGTGCTACCGCGGCGACGGCCCCACAACCGATCGCCAACCGTCGCGGACAGACACCGAACCGGTGCGTACTGCGCTGTGGGGCTGGAGCAGACCGTGCCCCATTTCGCGGCCGTCGACGCCGTGCTCCAGTTTTGCTCCACTTGGCCCACGGAACAGCCACGCCAACCGTCATGACAAGATCGACAACGGATGTAGAAAAGCCCACCTGACCTGGACAAACTCAGGTGGCGGGGTTCTAGATGGACGAGTGGAGCTGAGGGGATTCGAACCCCTGACCCCTTGACTGCCAGTCAAGTGCGCTACCAGCTGCGCCACAGCCCCTTGCCCCGACAAAGTTACACGACCCCCAGAGCACCCCGGGAAGCGGGTCGCCGACACCCCGGTGTTGACCTAGGTTCCGGCTGGGTGCAACCTGCTGACATCGGCCGTGTCGTCACCGTCGCCGACCCGAGGGTCTCCCCCGATGGCCGTCGGGTCGCCTTCGTCGTGACCAGGGTGGACCTGGAGGGCAACCGCTACCGCAGCTCGGTCTGGCTCGCCGCGGCGGACGGGTCGTCGGCCCCGTTCCCCTTGACGGCGGGTGACCAGGACGGGCAGCCGGCCTGGTCGCCGGACGGGCGTCGGCTGGCGTTCACCCGGCGCGGGGCGGACGGCCGGAGCTCGCTGCACGTGCTGCCGGTGGACGGGCCCGGGGAGACGGTGGCGGTCTGCGTGCGGCCGGAGGCGATCGGGCGACCGGCCTGGTCGCCGGACGGTTCACGGCTCGCGTTCGCGTCGCGGGAGCGGGCGAGCCGCTACTCCGAGGGGGACGACGACCTCGCCCGGCCGCCGCGGCGGATCGACCGGCTCTACTCCCGCCTCGACGACGTGGGCTGGATCATCGACCGGCCGCGGAGCGTGTTCGTGGTGCCCGCGGACGGGTCGGGCGAGGCGACGCTCGTGGCGGGCGGGCCGTACGAGCACGGCGACCCTGCGTGGTCGCCGGACGGGCGGACGCTCGCGGTGACGGCCGCCCGGAGCAAGGACTGGGACCTGGAGCTGATCGACGACGTCCATCTGATCGACGTGGACGGCGGGGTGCGGGCTCACCGACCGCGGGCTGTCCCACAGCCTGCCCGCGTTCAGCCCGGACGGCACGCTGATCGCCGCGGTCGGCCAGGACAACCGGATAGTCCACTCCCACGCGCAGGTCGTGGTGCTCGACGCGCAGACCGGTGACGAGCGCGTGCTCACCGCGGCGTTGGACCGGCAGTGCGTACGGGCTCCGCTGTGGCAGGGCGAGCACGTGCTGTTCTCCCTCGAGGACGGTGGCGACGTGGAGGTGTGGCGGGTCCGCGCCGACGGGGACGCCACGCCTGAACCGCTGGTCGACGGCACGCGGGTCGTCACGGGCTTCGACGCCGCCGGGGGCACGCTCGCGTTCGTCGCGACCACCCCGACCGAGCTGCCCGAGCTCTACGTCCGCGACGCCCAGGGCGCCGAACGGCGGCTCACCTCGCTGGGGAGGGCGTTCCACGACGCCGTCCCGGCGGCCTGGCCGGAGCACTTCACGGTGCCGTCGCCCGCGGGCGACGGGGAGGTCGACGCGTGGCTGGTGCGTCCGGCGGAGGCGCCGGAGGGCGAGCGGCTGCCGGTCCTGTTGTCCGTCCACGGTGGCCCGATGTCGCAGTACGGCAACTCGTGGTTCGACGAGTTCCAGCTCTGGACGGGCGCGGGGTACGCGGTCGTCTACTGCAACCCGCACGGCTCGACGGGCCGCACGGAGGCGTGGGCACGAGGGATCCGGCCGCCGGAGGCAGCCGAGGTGCCCGGCACCGGGTGGGGCGGCATCGACGCCGACGACGTACTGGCCGTGCTCGACGCCGCGCTGGCCCGCGAGCCGGCGCTGCACCCCGACCGCGTCGGCGTGCTGGGCGGCTCGTACGGCGGGTACATGACGAGCTGGCTGGTCGGGCACACCGACCGGTTCGCGGCCGCGTGCAGCGAGCGGGCGTGCAACAACCTCGAGTCGGAGGAGTGGAGCTCGGACTCGGCGGGCTACTTCCGCTTCGAGTTCGGCCTGACGCACCTCGACCGGCCCGACGTCTACCGGCGGATGTCCCCGATCAGCTACGTGCGGGACATCGACACGCCGCTGCTGATCCTGCACGCCGAGGACGACCTGCGCTGCCACGTCGAGCAGGCCGACCAGCTGTTCGTCGCCCTGCGGATGCTCGGCAAGCCGGTGGAGTACTGGCGCTTCCCCGCCGAGAGCCATGAGATGTCGCGCAGCGGGTCTCCCCGGCACCGCGTGCAGCGGGCCGAGATCATCCTCGACTGGTTCGGCCGGCACCTCGGCGGGCGCCGGCCGGCCTTCACCTGGGACCACCCGTCCCGGGAGGGATGACCTCAGCCGAGCGCCTTCTGCAGCCAGCTCGTGTCGTTGAGGTCGATCTTCTTGCCGTCGATCGCGACGGTCGGGGTGCCGAACCGGCCCTCCGTCTGCAGGGCCGGGTCCTTCGTGGCCTTGTCGGTCTCCTTCGCGATCGCGTCCGCGTGGGAGTTGCCCTGGACGCACCCCGCGAAGTCGCCCTGAGCTCCCAGCTCCGTGCCGAACTGGATCAACTGCTCGTTGCTCAGGCCGGCGCTGCCCTCCGCGGGCTGCTCGTCGAAGAGCTTCTTGTGGTAGCGCGGGAAGATCCCGGCCGGCACCGCGCAGAGCGCGGCGTTCGCCGCCCGTGTGGAGTAGCCGGCGGGGTTGCTCTGCTCGTCGAGGATGGCGATCGGGTGGAAGCGGACGGTCAGCCTGCCCTCGTTCAGGGCGGTCGTGATGTCGTTGCCGTAGCGCTCCTCGAACCGCTCACAGCTCGGGCAGATGTAGTCCTGGTAGACGTCGATCACGGCCGGGCCGGTGCCCGCGGTGACGACCGCCCCGTCCGCCTTGGCGGTGTAGGTGGGTTCGACGTCGGCGCCCAGTGCACGGGCGATCAGCACCGCACCCCCGACCGCCACGGCGAGGACGATCACCACGGCCACCACGATCATCGGGGTCCGGTTGCGCTTCTGCGGCGCCTGGATGCCAGCGGCGGCGAGGCGGCGCTGGGCCGCCTCCTGCTTGCGCTGCTTCTCGGCGCGTGAACCTCCGGCCATGTCAGCCCAACCTCCTGGTTCCGATCCGGTCGTCGAGTGCCAGCACCGTGCGCGGGCGGACGATCAGCCAGCCCGCCATCAACAGGAAGCCCACGTCACGCACGATCTCCTGCACGTAAGTCGTCTCACCGGGTTCCACCGCACCACCGCCGCCGAAGCACCCGCAGTCGATCGACAGGCCGCGCGCCCAGGCCTGGGCCACTCCGACGACGAACACGAGCAACAGCGCGGCGGACAGCGCGGCGACCAGGCGGGTGCCGACGCCGACCAGCAGCAGCACACCGAGCGCGAGCTCGACCCACGGCAGCAGCGCCGCCACGACCTCCACGCCCGCGGCGGGCAACACGTCGTAGGCGCGCACGGCGACGTAGGTCTGGTCCGGGTCGACGGCTTTGAGCAGGCCGGACACCAGCCACACGGCGGCGAGGCCGAACCGTGCCAACGTCCCGACGACGTCGAGCGGGCGGGCACGGTCCACGGGCTCAGCCTAGCCACGTCGATGATCGCAGCGGGTAGCACCCTGCGTACGGAGGGTCACTCCTGCCGGATTCTAGGCTTGCGTGATGAGCGATGTCCCCGACCCGGCCGACCTGGCCGGACACGACCACCACCATGCCGACGTCTCCGGCGGGTGGCTGCGTGCAGCGGTGTTCGGAGCGATGGACGGCCTGGTCACGAACATCGCGCTCGTCGCGGGCGTCGGCGGCGGGGGCGCCGACCGGCAAACGATCATCCTGACCGGGATGGCCGGGCTCGTCGCGGGCGCGTTCTCGATGGCCCTCGGTGAGTTCGCGTCGGTCGACACGCAGAACGACGCGGTCGCCAGCGAGGTGGCCGTGGAACGCGAGGAGATCCGGATCCACCCGCTCGCCGAGCAGGCCGAGCTCGCCCGCATGTACGAGGACATGGGCCTCACCCGTCCCACGGCAGAGGCGATGGCCCGAGAGGTGCACGCCAACCCGGAGCTGGCGCTGAAGGTGCACGTGGCGCAGGAGCTCGGCGTCGACGTCGACGAGCAGCCCTCGCCGTGGGTCGCCGCCATCTCGTCGTTCCTGTGCTTCGCCGGCGGTGGGGTGATCCCGCTGATCTCGTTCCTGCTCGGGTCGTCGTCGCTGCCCGTGGCCCTGCTCGTGGGGGCGGTCGGGTTGTTCACGGTGGGCGCGCTCACGTCCCGGTTCACCACGCGCGCCTGGCTGTTCAGCGGCCTGCGGCAGCTCGCATTCGGAGCGCTCGCCGCGGGCGCGACCTACGTGGTCGGGATGCTGATCGGCGTGGGGGTCACGGGATAGGCCCCCGACGCGAGGGGCATTCCGCCCCGGAGCACTCCGCGCCCGACTCCACAGCGGCCCGTGGGGCAGACGCGGCCGGCAGGGTCTCGGGCGCACGCAGCCAGAAGCCGAGCGCGAGGAACGCCACGGCACCGGACACGACGAACGCGGCCCCGAACCCGGTCACCTCGGCGAGGGCGCCGGCGACCACCGGGCCGACGATGGCGCCGAGGTCCGCCGCCATCTGGAACCCGGCGAGCACGGTCCCTCCGCGCGCCCGCGAGCCGATCACGTCGGCGACGGCAGCGTTGATCGGCGGGTTCACGAGGCCGCTGCCCATGCCGGCGAGCAGGCTCGCGGCCAGGAACAGGACCGGGTCGGTGAGGAACCCGAGAACGGCGGTGGCCGCCGCCGTGACGGCGAGACCGCCGAGCACGGGTGGGCGGCGGCCGCGCCGGTCCGCCAACCGGCCCGCCACCACGAGGGTGGCCGCGTTCCCGACGGCGAACACGGCGAGGGCGATGCCGCCCCACGCCTCGGGCTGCCCCAGCGCTTCGACGACGAACAGCGGCACCAGCGCGACGCGGACCCCGAACACCACCCACCCGTTGGCGAAGCTGGCGGCGAGCGCCGCGCGGTACGCCGGGTGGGACAGGGCCGTCCGGAACCGGGCGGGCGGCTCCGCCGCCACCTGCGCGGAGCCGTTCCCGTCCCGTCCGCGCAACAGGGCCACGGCGATGCCCACGACGACCACGAGCACCGCCGCGTACACGAGGAACGGCGCGCGCAGGCTCACGGCGCCCAAGCCGCCGCCGACGAGCGGCCCGATGACGTTGCCCAGCAGGAACCCGGTGGCCCACATCCCGGAGGCGCGGCCGCGCATGTGCACCGGCGCGAGCCGGATGAGCAGCGACAGCGCCGACACGGTGAACATCGTGGAGCCGATGCCCCCCAGCCCGCGCAGCACGAGCAATTGCCAGTAGCTCGCCGCGAACGCGCACGCCCCGGTGCTCAGGGCGACGACCGAGAGGCCGATCATGAACGTCGCAACCTCGCCGACGCGGCCCACGATGCGCCCCGAGAGCGGCGCGAACAGGAGCCTGACGAGCGCGAACACGCTGATCACGAGGGAGGCCGCCGTGATGCCGACGTCGAACGACCGGACGAACACCGGCAGCGTCGGCGCAACGATCCCGTAGCCGATGGCGATGAGGAACGAGGTGCCGACGAGGACCCAGATCTCGCGGGGCATCCGCTCCTGCACGTCCGCAAACCCTACGGGTGGTCATGCGGATGCCGGGGTACAGGGCGGGCATGGCGGAGTTCGAGGCGGAACGCGGCATCCACGCCGCGGCGGAGCAGGTGTTCGCCGTGGTGTCCGATCTGGACCGGCTGCCGGAGTGGCTGCCGTCTCCCGTGGACGTGCGCCCGACCGGCGGCGGCGAGGTGCACGCCGACGTCCCGGAGCGGGGGGTCGACGCGGAGGGCACCGTGCGGGTGCGCCCCGAGCAACTTCGCGTGGAGTGGGCCCACGCCCCCGAGTACGCGGGCTGGCTGCAGGTCGAGCACGCCGAGGGCGACCGCTCCTCCGTGCTCCTGCACCTCTCGTTCCTCGGCGACCAGCCGGAGACGCGCGGCGGTACTCCCGCAGCGGACGTGCGGGAGTGGCTGGACGACGCCCTGACCCGCCTGGAGCGGGTGGTGACCACCAGCGCCTAGCCGGCGCCCTCCTGGGGCGCACATGGACTTCGGGTCGATCAGGTGCCCTTGATCGAACCGAGGTCCACCTCCATCACGCCAGGAGGGCCCGCCAGCGGTCGGCCGACTCCATCATGTCCAGGCTGACCCGCTCCAGGAAGATCCCCACCTTGGCCAGCCGCTGCCCCACGGGCCCGGCGCGCCCGAACGTCTCCGCCGCCGCCATCGCCGCCTTCGCCGTCTCGAGCGTCTGCCGCGAGCTGATCAGGATCGTGTGGTACCAGGCGTCGTCGTCGACCACGTAGATGTCACGACGCCGCTGCGGATCACGCTCGCGCCGGACGTACCCCTGCTGGATCAGGTAGTTCACGGCCACGGAGACGGAGGCCGGGCTCACCTTCAGCCTGCGGGTGAGCTCGGCTGCGGTGCGCCTGCCGTCCTCGGACAGCAGCAGATCGAGGTGCACGCGCGCCGTGGTCCGCGGCAGCCCTGCCCTGACCGCCATCTCGATGATCTCCTCCTCGATCACGCTGCCCGACGGCCCGGCCTCGCGTGGGGGTTCGGGGGTGCCACGCCGCGCCCGCCGGACCGTCGCCCGGTGCGCACGCTGGGGGCGGTAGCTGCCGGGGCCGCCGTTGCGTGCGACCTCCCGGCTGATCGTCGAGGTCGGCCGGTCGAGCCGCCTGGCGATCTCGGCGTACGAGTGGCCGTCGGCGAGGCCTGCGGCGATGCGATGGCGGTCCTGCCGGGTCAACCGTCCTCCTGGCACGCCACCAGTATGGCCTTCGCCGTCATTCATTGCAACGCAACGTTGCGTTCGCGTCCAGCGTCATTGCATCAGTTTGTCCAAGTTTGCCTGCGAGAATGACTTCAACATAGTTGACCATGTACTGAACGCAACGTAGCTTTCGAGTTGTGTCAAACAGGAGCGAACCCCTCCACACCGTCGCGACGCTTCCGCCCGCGCGCCCACCCGGCTGTCCCTTCGACCCGCCGGCCGAGCTGCTCGACGCCCGCCGGTACGGCCCCATCAGCCGCTACTCGTTCCCCGACGGGCACCAGGGCTGGCTGATCACCGGATACGACCTGGTCCGGACGGTCCTGGCCGACTCGCGGTTCAGCTCGCGCAAGGAGCTCATGCGCCACCACCCGTTGATCGACTACAGCGGCGTGGAGGTCCCGCCCGCGCCGCCCGGCGAGTTCCTCCTCATGGACGAGCCGCAGCACAGCCGCTACCGCAAGCCGCTGGTCGGCAAGTTCACCGTGCGGCGGATGCGACTGCTCACCGAGCGCGTCGAGCAGATCACCGCCGAGCACCTGGACGCCATGGAGGAGGCCGGCCCGCCGACGGACCTGGTGACCGCGTTCGCCACGCCCATCCCCGCCATCATGATCTGCGAGCTGCTGGGGGTGCCGTACGCGGACCGCGGCTCCTTCCAGAAGCAGGTCGAGTCGTTCATGAGCGGCGAGACGAGCGACGAGGACCTCATCGCGGCCTATACCGCGACCCAGGAGTACCTCGCGGAGCTCGTCGCGGCCAAGCGCGCGCACCCCACCGACGACGTGCTCAGCGACCTCACCGACAGCGACCTGACCGATGAGGAACTGAGGGGGATGAGCCTGATCCTGCTGGCGGCCGGGCTCGACACGACCGCGAACATGCTGGCGCTGGGCACCTTCGCGCTCCTGCGCCACCCGGCGCAGCTTGCCGCGCTGCGGGCCGACCCCGCACTCGCCGACCGGGCCGTCGAGGAGCTGCTGCGGTACCTGAGCGTCGCCAAGACGCTCATGAGGACGGCGCTGGAGGACGTCGAGCTGGCCGGGCGGACAATCGAGGCCGGATCCGCGGTGATCCTGTCCTACAACACCGCCAACCGCGACCCCGAACGCTTCGCCGATCCCCACGTGCTCGATCTCCACCGGCAGGCTGGCGGGCACCTGGCCTTCGGCCACGGCATCCACCAGTGCCTGGGGCAGCAGCTGGCCCGCGTCGAGATGCGGGTCGCGTTCCCCGCGCTGCTCGGACGCTTCCCCACGCTCCGGCTGGCCGTACCCGCCGACGACGTCGCCCTCCGCCCGGAGACCGCGGACGTCTACGGGGTGAAGAGCCTCCCGGTCACCTGGGACGCGTGACGGCCGCCGCTGGGCCCGGAGGCTCGGCCCCACGAGGGCGAGCGTGCTCCGCGGACCCACCCGCGGACCGGAACTAGCCCAGCTCACCACCATGCACCGCACGCCACGCAACCACCACGGACCGGGGTCCGGGGGCGCGCCCTCGGCTGGGGGTGTGGGGGGCCGGGCCCCCACAAGACACTCCGCCACACGAAATCGGCGAGTGTGCTCCGCGAGCGCGCCTGATCGCGCACATCCAACGCGCCGGCCACCACCGATGGGGTTTGGCGGCTCGCCCCCGGCTGGGGGTGTGGGGGGCTGGACCCCACAAGACACGCCAACACACAAGCCGGCGAGCGTGCTCCGCGAGCACGCCTGATCGCGCACATCCAGCGCGCCGGCCACCACCGATGGGGGTCCGGGGGCGCGCCCCCGGCTGGGGGTGTGGGGGGCTGGGCCCCCCACAAGACACTCCGACACACGAAATCGGCGAGCGTGCTCCGCGAGCACGCCCGCCGATCGGGTGCACGCCTGATCGCGCAGATCCAACGCGCCGGCCACCACCGATGGGGGTCCGGGGGCGCGCCCCCGGCTGGGGGTGTGGGGGGCTGGGCCCCCCACAAGACACTCCGACACACGAAATCGGCGAGCGTGCTCCGCGAGCACGCCCGCCGATCGGGTGGAGGTGCCGGGAATCGAACCCGGGTCCTCCGTCGCTTCACAAGGGCTTCTCCGTGCGCAGTCCGCTGTGCCTCTACTCGGATCCACCGGTCACGCGGACGAGCCGGTGTGACGATCCCAGTCGCTGTCTGTTGTCCCCGTCCGCCCCGCGACCGGACGAACGGGTGAGTCCCCTAGCTGATGCCGGACCCCGGGTCGGGAACACACCCGGGCCGACAGTCCCTCACTGGATCAGGCGGCGAGTGCGTACTCGGCCTGAGCCGGGACAGTGCGCTTATTAGCGGCACTTGTTTTTTTGCGACGCATGGTTAACGAGATCATCGTCGCCTTCCTCGGCACGCTTCCCCTTGATCCGCATCCGGAGTCGAAACCGTTCACCCCCTTCGCCGCCCCGTCAGGGGCGTCCGGACAGTCTAACGCGAGGGCGCGGTCCGTTCATCCCGATTCCACACCCGGGTGTGGCGGCCCGTTCAGTCGTGGCGTCCCAGTAGCCGGTCGGCGAGGGCGCGGACGCCGTGCCGCTCGTGGTCGCCGGTGCGCTGGGCGGGTACCTCGCCCTGTGGGTCGTCGCGGGTGGCGCGGTCCTGGCTGCCCTGGTGGCCCACCGCGGCGGAGCCGCCGGTGGCGGAGGGGCCGTGCCATGCCTGGTTCAGCGGGTCGCTGTCCGGCTGCTGCCCGGGTCCGGGCGCCTCGTGCCTGCCGCCGCGGCCGCCCGGGCCGACCTGGAGGTCGTCCGTGCGTGCCGCCGGGTCCGCGGCCGGCCCCTGGCCGTCCGGCTGCGTGCCGCCTACGTGCACGCCGGGCTGCTGCTCGACGGGACCCGTGGGTTCGTCGCCGCCGTCGTGACCCCGCGGCCGGTCGGATGCGGGATCTGGCCGCTGACCCGCGGGCACGCCGGCGGTGTCGTGGTCCTTTCCGGGGGGACCGTCGTGCGCGGCGTGCTGCCCCGTCGGGCCTGCAGGCGTTCCGAACTGCCCGCCCTCGGGGCCCCCGTGCTGCTGTGCCGCGGGGTGCTGCCCGCCGGGCGCGCCCTGCGCGGCCGGGTCCGGGTCGTGCTCGCGGTGCTGCCCCATCGCAGCCGCGGGGGCGGCGAACTGCCCGCCGGGCGCGGACGGGCCGGCGTGCCGGCCGGGCCCACCATCGTGCTGCTGCTCCCGCTGGTGCTGCCCGGCGAACGCCCCGTGCTGCTCGTGCGCAGCCGGGTCGGCGTGGTGCTCGGGCCCACGCTGGTCCGGCGCGGACCGGTCGTGGCCTGCGCCGGCCATCCGGAGGTCGTCGGTGCGGCCCGCGGGATCGGCGGGGCCGTCGCGGCGCGAGCCGTCGGGGTCGATCCGGTCGGCCGCGGCCTGCCGGGCCTGCGCCGCCTCCCGGTCCTGATCGGCGCGCGCGGCCTGTTCACGGGCCTGGGCCCGCTCGTGGTCGGCGCGGGCCGTCCGCTCGGCCGCCTCGGCCTCGCGGCGCTGGGCACTGGCAGTGCGGATCTCCGCCTCG
Source organism: Pseudonocardia adelaidensis (assembly GCF_039543345.1). Lineage (NCBI taxonomy): Bacteria > Bacillati > Actinomycetota > Actinomycetes > Pseudonocardiales > Pseudonocardiaceae > Pseudonocardia > Pseudonocardia adelaidensis. Next base: position 113,888 of record NZ_BAABJO010000020.1, read on the forward strand.
TGCCGGTGCTCGGCCGCCTCGATGCGCTGCTGCTCCTGTCTGCGTCGCCTGCCCTGGACGGCGAGGATCGCGACCGCAGCGATCACGGCCAGCACCACCAGCACGACGACGATCGTCAGCCCCATGTCCATCCCCGGGCGTACCCGCTGGTCAGGATCGGCAATCGGACGGGTCAGAGTGCCAGCAGGCGACCCGGTGCGGTGTGCAGGGCCGAGCGGAGGAAGGCGTCGCCGAGGCGGTCGTCGGCCGCGGCCCACTCGGCGACGGCGCGCACCTGCTCCGCGTAGGGGTAGGGGATGTTCGGGAAGTCCGACCCGAACACCACGCGGTCCGCCACGTCCGCCAGCCGGGCGGGCCAGTCGGCGGGCAGCGGCGCGAACCGGCTGCTGAACGCGGTGCCGACCATCGTCGTGTCGATGTGCACGTGCTCGTAGCGGCGCACGAGGTCGAGGGCCGCGACGAAGTCGGGCATCCCGGCGTGGGCGAGCACGGCACGCAGCTGGGGGTGCTCGGCGAGGACGTCCCCGAACACGTCCAGCCCGGTGTGGGCACCCGGGATCGGCCCGTGCCCGCAGTGCACGACGACGGGCACGCCCGCGTCGGCGATGAGCCCCCAGGCGGGGCGCAGCAGCGGGTCGCGCGGGTCGAACCCACCCACCTGGACGTGCACCTTCACCGCTCGCGCCCCGGCCGCGAGGGCGACACCGAGGTAGTCGGCGACGTCCGGCTCGGGGTAGAGGGTGGCCGTCGGCAGGGCGTCCGCAGTGGTCGTGGCGAACTCCGTGACCCACTCGGTGAGCCAGCGCGCCATGCCCGGCTTGTGCGGGTAGACGAGCGGCGCGAACGTCTGCACGCCGAGCTTCCGCAGCGTGGCGACGCGCTCCGGCTCGGGCGTGCGGTAGTGGATCGGCCACGCCGTGCCGTAGTGGGTCTGCGCCTGGTCGAAGTACGCCCAGACCTTGCGCAGCACCCGCTCCGGCAGGAAGTGCACGTGGATGTCGACGATCCCGGGCACGCCGAGCTCGGAGAGGAACCGCGGGACGTCGTCGTCGGACTCCGGAGGCGCCGGAACCGTCACCGCATCTCCCGGGCGCGACCCTTGACCGCCCGCCCGTACGCCCGCTGGATCTCGCGGTCGGCGTCGCGCTTGGCGAGGTCGGCGCGCTTGTCGTAGGCCCGCTTGCCTCGGGCGAGTGCCAGCTCCAGCTTGACCTTGCCGTCGCTGAAGTACAGCGACATCGGCACGAGCGTGAGCCCGCCCTCGCGGATCTTGCCGATCAGCCGCTCGATCTCGCCGCGGTGCAGCAGGAGCTTGCGGGTGCGCCGGGGCTCGTGGTTGGTCCAGCTGCCCTGCGTGTACTCGGGGATGTGCAGGCCGCGGAGGAACACCTCGCCGTCGTCGATCGTGGCGAAGGAGTCGACGAGGGAGGCGCGACCCAGCCGCAGGCTCTTGACCTCGGTTCCCATGAGCGCCACGCCGGCCTCGTAGGTGTCGAGGATGGTGTAGTCGTGTCGCGCCCTGCGGTTCTGCGCGATCACCTTTCGGCCCGTCTCCTTCACCTGTCCAGCCTACGCGGGGACACGGATCAGAGCCTCGCGGTTAGAGCCGCACGTACATCCGCAGCGTCGCGTAACCGGTGATCGCGGCGATGCCCCCACCGATCATCACGAGGATCGGCGCGACCCAGACGATGTCGGCGAGCTCCACCGGCGGCACCACTCCGTTGGCGACGATCCCGGAGAGCAGCTTGTCGATGAACAGGTACTTCCCGGCCAGCAGGCCGCCGACGGCGATGAGGGCACCGACCACGCCGGTGACCACCGCCTCGATGAGGAACGGCAGCTGCGTGTACCAGCGGGTGGCGCCCACTAGCCGCATCACGCCCACCTCGACCCGCCGGGTGAACGCCGAGATCTGCACCGTGTTGGAGATCAGCAGCAGCGCCGCGATCGCCTGCACGAGGGCGAGCGCGAACGTCACGTTGCGGAAGCTGCCGATCATGTCGAACAGCTTGGAGACCACTTCCCGCTGGTCGATCACGTTGCGCACGCCCACCTGGCCGTTCATGGCCTGTCGGACGGCGTCGGCGCCGCCCTGCTGGTCGGCGAGCCGCACCCGCAGGGTGGCCGGCAGCGACTGGGGGCGCGCGACGTCGGCGAGGGCCTGCCCGGCGAAGAGCTCCTGGAAGTGCTCGTAGGCCTCCTGCTGGCTCTGGAACCGCACGGACTCCACCAGCGGTGACCGTTCGAGGGTGTCGCGAAGGCCGGTGCAGATCGGCTGGCTGCAGTCGAAGTCGGCGGCCGAGACGTCCGCGGTGAGCGTGACCTGCACCTCGAAGCGGTCGCTGTAGAGCTGCTCGGTGCGGTCGATGGTGCGCACGGCGAGCAGCCCGGTGCCGACGAGGCCGAGCGAGATCGCGGTGGTCAGCACCATCGCGATGGTCATCGTGACGTTCCGGCGCAGGCCGGTGAAGACCTCGCGGGCGACGAAATCCGAGCGCATGCTCCTACCGCCCCACGCCGTAGACGCCGCGCGCGTCGTCGCGGACGACGAGACCGAGGTCGAGCTCCACGACGCGGCGGCGCATCGAGTCGACGATCGAGTGGTCGTGGGTGGCCATGAGCACGGTGGTGCCCGTGCGGTTGATGCGCTCCAGCAGCAGCATGATGTCCTGGCTGGTGTCCGGGTCGAGGTTGCCCGTGGGCTCGTCGGCGAGCAGCACCTGGGGGCGGTTGACGAACGCGCGCGCGATCGCGACGCGCTGCTGCTCGCCACCGGAGAGCTCGTGCGGCATGCGGTCCGCCTTGCCGGTGAGCCCGACGAGGTCGAGCACCTCGGGCACGACCTTGCTCACGGTGTTGCGCGATTTGCCGATCACCTCGAGGGCGAACGCGACGTTCTCACCGACCGTCTTGTTCGGCAGCAGCCGGAAGTCCTGGAACACGCACCCGATGCGCTGGCGCAGCTTCGGCACGCGGCGGCGCGGGAGCTTCGCGACGTTCATGTCGGAGATGAAGATGTTGCCCTTGGTCGGCACGTCCTCGCGCAACAGCAGCCGCAGGAACGTCGACTTGCCGGAACCCGACGGGCCGATGAGGAAGACGAACTCGCCCTTCTCGACCGACATCGACACCCGGTCGAGGGCCGGGCGCGTCGAGGTCTTGTACAGCTTGGTGACGCGTTCCAGGCGGATCACGACGCGGAAGGCTACCCGCCGGTCGGTGCCGCCCCGGGAACCGACCCGCCTATGCGGACGCGACTGCCTGGTTGCGCCGCCAGCGGATGCCGGCCTCGATGAAGCCGTCGATGTCACCGTCGAGCACGGCCGACGGGTTGCCGACCTCGTACTCGGTGCGCAGGTCCTTGACCATCTGGTACGGGTGCAGCACGTAGGAGCGCATCTGGTTGCCCCACGACGAGCCGGCGTCCTTCAGCGCGTTCATCGCCGCCTTCTCCTCCTGGCGGCGGCGCTCCAGGAGGCGCGACTGCAGCACGCGCATGGCGGCGGCGCGGTTCTGGATCTGCGACTTCTCGTTCTGGCAGGACACCACGATGCCGGTGGGCAGGTGCGTGATCCGGACGGCGGAGTCGGTGGTGTTGACGCTCTGCCCGCCCGGCCCGGAGGAACGGAACACGTCGATGCGGATCTCGTTCTCCGGGATGTCGACGTGGTCGGTGGTCTCGGTGACCGGCAGGACCTCGACCCCGGCGAACGACGTCTGCCGGCGGCCCTGGTTGTCGAACGGCGAGATGCGGACCAGCCGGTGGGTGCCCTGCTCGACCGACAGCGTGCCGTAGGCGAACGGGGCGTGCACCTGGAACGTGGCCGACTTGATGCCCGCCTCCTCCGCGTAGGAGGTGTCGAGGACGTCGACGCCGTAGTCGTGCCGCTCGGCCCAGCGCAGGTACATCCGCATGAGCATCTCGGCGAAGTCGGCCGCGTCCACGCCGCCCGCCTCGGAGCGGATCGTCACCAGCGCCTCGCGCGGGTCGTACTCGCCCGACAGCAGGGTGCGCACCTCGAGCGAGGCGATCTCCTCGCGCAGCTTGGCGCGGTCGGCGTCGGCGTCGGCGATGGCCGACTGGTCACCCTCGTCCTCGGCCAGCTCGTAGAGCACCGGCAGGTCCTCGAGGCGGCGGCGCAGGTCCTCGAGGCGGCGCAGGTCGCCCTGGGCGTGGGCGAGCCGGCTCGTGACCCGCTGGGCCTCCTCCGTGTTGTCCCACAGGTCGGGCTGCCCGGCCTGGTCGGACAGATCGGCGATCTCGGCGCGCAGCGCGGGCAGATCGGTGACCGCCTCGATGTTCTCCAGGGTGGCGGAGAGGTCCTTGAGGTCCGCGGCGGCGTCGGGGTTCACAACGCTCCAGGTTACGCCCCGACGACTCCGGCCATCCGGGACGGCGACTAATCGGGTATGGCGTCGAGCAGCTCGAGCACGGCGCGGACGTGCGCGACCGCGAAGTCGGCCACGGCCTTGCGGTACGGGTCGCGCTCGCCACGCGCCGCCCTGCGGGCCACCGCGAGCCGCTCGGTGTAGGCCTCGCGGCTGGTGCGCACCAGCTCGGACCGCTGCTTCGGACGGAGCGTCCGCGCGTGCAGCAGGCGCAGCACCAGCGGGCTGCGCAGGCTGTCGACCCCCCGTGCCGCGGCCAGCCACGCCCGGAACGCCCGCTTGCCCTGAGCCGTGATCACGTACTTCTGCGACGCCCGCGGCCCCTGCTCCCCCCGCTCGAGCAGGCCTGCGGCGGCGAGCGCAGGCAGCTCCCGGTAGACCTGGCTGCGCGTGACCGAGAAGAAGGCGCCGAACCTCTCCGCAGCAGCCGTCACGAGCTGCCCGCCGGACATCGGTCCCTCGTGCAGCAGGCCGAGCAGCGCGGCGGCGGTGGCGTTCACGGCGGGTGCTCGTGGGGCCGGCATGCCGGCCACCGTGCCATCCGGCGCCGCGAATCGCCACGACGGTGGCGCGCAGCGTGACGAGAGATCACCCCGCACGGCCACTTCACACCGAGCACACAGGAAACGACCCAAGGTACCGGCCTACGCCCGTCGGATCGACCGGATTACGCTCCGGCAAACATCCGGTAGGGCTACGGGGCGCGGTGACGGGCGACCGCCTCGTGCAGCCCGGTTCTGCCGTACGGGAGAGAGCGAGCCCGGTCCACGTGTCGCGCTACCTGCTCAGGAAGACGATCGGCTGGCTGGCGATGATCGTCGTCGCCACGAACCTGACGTACTTCCTCGCGAACGCCTTCCTGGACCCGCGCGCGAACTACCTCCAGTTGCGCCCGCCGCGCACCCCTGAGCAGATCGACCGGTCGCTCTCCCAGTACAACCTCAGCCCCGACACACCGCTCCTCGAGCGGTGGTGGCACTGGTTCAGCGGCATCGTCCTCCACTGGGACTGGGGCGCCTCTCCCGTCGGCGAGAGCGTCAACGACCAGATCGCCTTCCGGATCGGCGTCAGCGCCCAGCTCGTCCTGTGCTCGCTGATCCTCTCCACCGTCATCGGCATCTCGCTCGGCGTGTACACGGCGGCGCGCCAGTACCGGACGGCCGACCGGTTCCTCCAGGCCCTCTCGGTGGTCACGCTGAACATCCCGACGGTCGTGGCGTCGCTGGTCGTCGTGCTGCTCGCGATCTCGCTCAACCAGTCGCTGGGCACGACCCTGCTCTACGTCGCGGGCGCGCAGTCCCCCACCATCACGGGGTTCTGGCCGCTGGTCGTGGACCGGATCCAGCACCTCGTGCTGCCGACGATCTCGCTGACCGTGATCAGCTACGCCGGCTACCACCTCCTGCAGCGCTCGCTGCTGCTCGACACCATCAACTCCGACTACGTGCGGATGGCGCGGGCGAAGGGCCTCACCCGCCAGGCGGCGATCCGCCGGCACGGGCTGCGGACCTCGCTGATCCCGGTCGCCACGTCGATCGCGTTCGCGGTCCCGGCCCTCTTCACCGGGGCCGTGATCACCGAGACGATCTTCGCCTGGCAGGGTATGGGCCAGTACTTCACCACGACGATCAGCAAGAACGACATCCACGGTGCGGTCGCCGTCGCGGCGTTCGGCGCGCTGATGACGGCGATCGGTGCGATCCTGGCCGACATCACCGTGGTGGCGCTCGACCCGAGAGTGCGGGTGACCGGTTCATGACCGCGAACATGCCCGGGCTGGAACCGGTCGTCCCCGACGTGGTCCTGCCGGAGGACGAGCCCGCCGCGCGGCGGGGCAGGCGACTGAGCAGGCGCCGCCTCTACCTGCGCCGCTTCCTGCGCAACAGGGGCGCTGTGGCCGGGCTGGTGATCCTGGCCCTGCTGGTGCTGTTCGCGCTGGCCGGTGGCCTGTTCACCAGCTACTCCTATAGCGACGTCGACTTCACCAGCCTCGCGGAGGCCCCGTCGCCGCAGCACATCTTCGGGACGAACAGCGCCGGCAACGACGCCTACGCCCAGGCGGTGCACGGGCTGCAGCGCTCGCTGGTCATCGCGATCACGGTGTCGCTGCTCACCACGGTGATCGCGGCGGTCGTCGGCTGCACGGCCGCGTACTTCGGCGGGCGCGTCGAGCAGGTGGTCATCGGGATCGTGCACTTCCTGCTGGTCGTGCCGTCGTTCCTGATCCTCGCGCTGGTCTCCCAGCGGGCGGGCGGCGACTGGCGTGCGCTGATCGTCGTGCTGACCGTCTTCGGCTGGATGTACAACGCCCGGGTCGTCTGGTCGCTCGCCACGTCCCTGCGCGAGCGCGAGTACGTGCTGGCGGCGCGGTTCATGGGGGTGAGCCCGTTCCGCATCGTGTTCCGCCACCTCATCCCGAACATCGGCTCCCTGCTGATCATCACGTTCACGATCGGCGTCGTGGCGACGGTGCAGGGCGAGACCGCGCTCTCGTTCATCGGGTTCGGCGTGCAGCCACCCGACGTGTCGCTCGGCACCATGCTCAGCGACGGCGCCACCACCGTCACCAGCGCGCCCTGGCTGTTCTACGCGCCGGCGGCGCTCGTCACGCTCCTCACCGTCTCGATGGCGCTGATCGGGGACGGCCTGCGCGACGCGCTCGACCCGACGTCCCGCTCCGGGGGCCGGGCATGACGGCGCCTGTCCTGTCGATCCGCGACCTGCGGGTGTCGTTCCCCTCGGAGGCAGGGCTGGTGGAGGCCGTCCGCGGCGTCGACGTCGACCTGCACCCCGGGCGGACCCTCGGCATCGTGGGTGAGTCCGGGTCCGGGAAGTCCGTCACGTCGCTGGCGGTCATGGGGTTGCTGCCCGAGTACGCCGCCGTGTCGGGCTCGGTCACGCTGGACGGCCGCGAACTGCTCGGCCTCGAGGACAAGGAGATGTCGGCGATCCGCGGCCGGGACATCGGCATGGTCTTCCAGGACCCGCTGTCCTCGCTGACCCCGATCTTCAGCGTGGGCAACCAGATCGTCGAGGCCCTGCAGATCCACCAGGACATGGGCCGCGACGCCGCCTGGAAGCGGGCCGTGGAGCTGCTCGACCTCGTCGGGATCCCCCGGGCCGCGGAACGGGCGCGGTCCTTCCCGCACGAGTTCTCCGGGGGGATGCGCCAGCGGGTCGTGATCGCCGCCGCCATCGCCAACGACCCGCGCCTGATCATCGCCGACGAGCCGACCACCGCCCTCGACGTCACCGTCCAGGCCCAGATCCTCGACGTCCTCGCGCTCGCGCAGGCCGAGACCGGTGCGGCGCTGATCCTCGTGACGCACGACCTGGGCGTGGTCGCGGGCACCGCAGACGACGTGATGGTGATGTACGCGGGCCGGCCGGTGGAGACCGCGCCCGCGGTCGAGCTGTTCGCCGAGCCGCGCATGCCGTACACGATCGGCCTGCTCGGCGCCGTGCCCAGGGTGGACGTCGCGGGCGGCGGGCCGCTGGTGCCGATCACGGGCACGCCGCCCTCGATGATCGCCCTCCCGCCGGGCTGCCCGTTCCGGCCGCGCTGTCCGGTGGCGGTCCCGGCGTGCGCGGAGGCCGAGCCGCCGCTCCTGGAGACCGGCGAGGGTGGGCATCGCGTGGCGTGCATCCGCGCGGGCGAGATCCACGACCGACGGATCGACGGGGCGGACGTCTACCCGCTCCGGCCGCCGGCCACGGCTCGGCTGGACGCCGTGCCGCGGGAACGGCGCGCGAGCGTGCTCGAGCTGTCCGGGGTGAGCAAGACCTTCCCGCTGCGCAAGGGCGCGATCCTGAAGCGCAGGGTCGGCTCCGTGCGGGCGGTGGCGGAGGTCGACCTCGACATCCGCGAGGGCGAGACGCTCGGGCTCGTCGGCGAGTCGGGGTGCGGGAAGACCACGACCCTGCTCGAGATCATGAAGCTGCGCCCGCCGGAGAGCGGGAGCATCCGCGTCGGCGGGGTCGACGTCGCCGGGATCGGGGGTCGCGGCGAGGAGCGCGAGCTGCGCAGGCGGTTGCAGATGGTGTTCCAGGACCCGATGGGCGCGCTGGACCCGCGCATGACCGTCGCCGACATCCTCGCCGAGCCGCTGACCGCCGTGAACGGTGCGGACCGGGCGGCCATCGACGTCCGGGTCGACGAGCTCATGACGCTCGTCGGGCTCGACCCGGCGCACAGCGACCGCTTCCCCGCGGCGTTCTCCGGCGGTCAGCGCCAGCGCATCGGCATCGCCAGGGCGCTCGCCACCAACCCGGCGCTCGTCGTGCTCGACGAGCCGGTCTCGGCGCTGGACGTCTCCATCCAGGCCGGGGTGATCAACCTCCTGAACGAGCTGAAGGCGCGGCTCGGGCTCGCGTACCTGTTCGTCGCGCACGACCTGGCGGTCGTGCGGCACATCTCGGACCGGGTCGCCGTCATGTACCTGGGCCGGATCGTCGAGATCGGCTCCGTCGACGACCTGTTCGACGACCCGCAGCACCCGTACACGCAGGCGCTGCTGTCGGCCGTCCCGGTGCCCGACCCGGAGGTCGAACGCCGCCGCGAGCGGGTGGTCCTGCGCGGCGACCTGCCGAGCCCCACCGATCCCGTCCAGGGCTGTGCTTTCGTGTCGCGGTGCCCGCTGCACGTGACGCTCGACGAGGACCGGCGCGCCCGTTGCGTCGCCGAACGGCCCGAGCTCACGGGCCGGGCCGGATCCGACCACCGCAACGCCTGCCACTACCGCTGATGCCACCCCAGATCCGCAAGGGACGCCCGCGATGATCTCGATGAACGCGATGATCTCGATGAAGAGGACGGCAGCCGCCGGGCTCGCCACCGCGCTGCTGGTGGCGCTCGCCGCCTGTGGCGGCTCGCCGGCGAACGAGGGCCCCCCGGACACCGCCGAGTCACTGGCCGACAAGTCGTCCTTCAACCCCCAGCCGTACGAGAACCTCCGCGACGGCGGCACGGTCACGACCTCGCTGCCGGAGCTCTCGCCCCAGATGAACGTCTGGCAGAACGACCGGACGGCGTACTCGCGCAACGTCTGGAACTGGTACAACCCGCTGCTGATCACGTTCACCGCCGACGGCGACCCGGTGTTCAACCCGGACTACCTGACCGACGTCGAGCAGGAGACCGTCGACGGGAACACCCGGGTCACGTACACGATCAACCCGAAGGCCACGTACAACGACGGCACGCCCATCGACTGGACGTCCTTCGAGGCCGCCTGGAAGTCGAGCAACGGGAAGGACCCGGCCTACCTCCCGGCCGGCACCGACGGGTACGACCGGATCACCTCGGTGACCCGGGGCACGGATGACCGGCAGGCCGTCGTGACGTTCGACGGGATCAACCTGTGGTGGCAGGGCCTGTTCGACAACCTGCTCCACCCGCAGGCGCTCGACCCCACCGTGTTCAACCAGGGCTACGTCAACACCCCGCACCCGGAGTGGGGCGCCGGGCCGTACACGATCCAGAACTACGACCCGCAGAACGGCTCGATCGTCTTCGAGCGCAACCCGAAGTGGTGGGGCAAGCCGGGCAAACTCGACACCCGGACGTTCCTCCAGATGGACTCGGTGGCCGCGGTGAACGCGTTCCGCAACGGCCAGCTCGACGCGGTGGCCGTCAACGGCAAGGACCAGCTGGCGCAGGTCACCGGGGTCCCTGACACGGAGATCCGCAAGGGACCGACGCTGCAGCTCGACCTCTTCACGCTGAACGGCCAGAGCCCGATCCTGTCCGACCCGCAGGTCCGCAAGGCGGTCCTCGAGGCCATCGACCGCAGGCAGATCGCCGAGTACCACTTCCAGGGCCTGAACTACACGGCCGACCCAGCCGGCTCCCTGAACCTGCTCCCGTTCCAGAAGGGCTACACCGACAACTTCAGCAAGGTCATCCAGTACGACCCCGAGCAGGCCAAGCGCGACCTCGACGCCGCAGGCTGGACCGTGGGCACGGACGGCATCCGGGAGAAGAACGGCCAGCGGCTGCAGTTCACCTACGTCAACACCGGTGACGACGCCATCGGCAAGGCGGTGGCGGGCGGCACCGCCGCCATGCTCAAGAACGTTGGCATCCAGATGGATATCCGCCAGGTCCCGACCTCGGACTTCTCGAAGATCGTCACCGGCCGGCAGTTCGACATGTTCTACTCCGGCGCCTCGCAGTCCGACCCGTTCGGCCTCGCCTACATCTGCCAGCTCTACTGCTCCGACTCCCAGTTCATCAGGTCCGGGGTGAACGACCCGAAGAACGACGCGCTGATCCGCTCGGTGAACGCCCTGCCCACACCGGAGGAGCAGTACGCCAAGGCGGCCGAGGCGGAGACCGCGGCGTTCGCGACCTACGGGGTCATGCCGACGGTGAACCTGGTGGGGATCTACGCGGTGAAGAACGGCCTGGCCAACTCCGGTGCCGGGCGCTTCTTCTCCACCCCTCCGGAGAACATCGGCTGGCAGAAGCAGGGCTGACACCGCGGCTGTGAGCGGATGCGAGTGCTGGGGCACTCGCATCCACTCACGGCATGGTGAGGTCGGCGATCTTCTCCCGGTGGGCGTCGGCGTCGCCCCACTGGCCTGCGAGGCGCTTGGCGCGCTTGTAGAAGAAGTGCGCCTCGTGCTCCCACGTGTAGCCGATGCCGCCGTGGTACTGGATCATCGCGGCGGTGGCCTGCAGCGCCACGTCGCTCGCCTTCGCCTTCGCCACGCTGACGGCGAGCGGCGCGTCCGGGAGCCGCTCGTCCACGGCGTGCGCGGCGTAGAGCGCCGCGTGCTCGGCCATGGTGACGCCGACGTGCAGGTCGGCCAGCGCGTGCTTGATCGCCTGGAACGACCCGACGGGCACGCCGAACTGCTGGCGTTCACGGTCGTAGGCGACCGTGCGGGTGATCGCCTCGCGCGCCACACCCACCAGGTCGGCCGCCACGAGGACGGTGGCCCGGGCGGCCAGGTCGTCCACCACCTCGGCGGTGGCGCCGGGCAGCGCGGCGCCCTCCCCCGCGTCGAGGTCGGCCAGCCGGGTGGTGCCGTCGTAGGACCCGCGCGGGGTGGCCCGCGCACCCTCGACGAGCGCCAGCCCGCCGCCGGAGCGCGCCACGACCACGTCGGCCACCGCCCCGTACTCGACGGCGGGAAGCACACCGGGCGCGCCGCCGCGCAGGGTGATCGCCCCGACGGCCTCGCCTGCGGCGAACCGGGGGAGCCACGAGCCCTTCTGGTCGTCGGAGCCGGCCAACCGCACCGCCTCGGCCGCCAGCACCGTGCCGCGCCACGGCCCGGGCGCCGCCCCCGCGCCGAGTGCCCTGGCGATCACCTGGGCCGCGACGAGACCCAGGCCGAGCCCGTCGTGCTCCTCGGGCACGAGGACGGCGAGCCAGCCCTGCTCGCCCGCCGCCTTCCAGAGCGAGGCCGGGTGCCCGTCGCCGTCCGTGTCCTCGACGACGGCGCGCACGGCGTCCAGGTCGAACCGCTCGGCGAGGTAGCCGCGCACGGTCGCGTCGAACTCGCGCTGGTCGTCGGTGAGTGCGAAGAACATGACGCTCCTACCGCGGCAGGCCGAGCACCCGCTCGGCGGTGACGTTGCGCTGCACCTGGGACGAACCGCCCCAGATCGTGACCGAACGGGACCACATCGCCTGCGCGTGCAGCGGCCGCAGGTCCAGCCCGTCGATCGCGTCGAGGGTGGCGTCCTCGCCGAGGACGTCGTCGAAGACCTCCCAGAGGTCCTGGTACGTCTCCGACCACTGCAGCTTCGTCATCGACGCCTCGAAGCCGAGGTCCCGGCCCTGCTCGACCTGGGTGAGCACGTGCATGGCGTGCAGCCGCAGGCACTCGAGCTCGGTGAGCACGCGGGCGAGCTTCGCGCGGACCACCGGGTCGCGGTCGCGGCCCAGCCGCTTCGCGACGGCGGCGATCTCGTCGTACTGCCGCCGGAACTCGGTGTACTGCGCGATCCCGGACGCCCCGCGCTCGAACGACAGCAGCAGCATCGCGGTGCGCCAGCCCTCGCCGATCTCGCCGAGGCAGTCGGTGGCCGGGACCCGGGCGTCGTCGAAGAACACCTCGCCGAACTCGCTCGCACCGCTCATCTGCTTGAGCGGGCGGGCGTCCACGCCGGACTGGTGCATGTCGATGAGCAGCATCGAGAGGCCCCGGTGGCGCTGCGAGCCGGGCTCGGTCCGGACCAGCGTGAAGATCTTGTCGCCGTGCACGGCGTTGGTGGTCCACACCTTCTGCCCGTTGACGACGAAGTCGTCACTCGCCGCACTGCCGTCGCGGACGCCACGGGTGGAGATCGCCGCGAGGTCGGACCCGGCGCCCGGCTCGGAGAAGCCCTGGCACCAGATCACCTCGTTGCGCAGCATCGGCCCGATGATCTCCTTCTTCTGCGCGTCGGTGCCGATCGCCATGACGGTGGGCGCCAGGAAGGTCAGCCCCAGCCCGTTGGCGGTGCGGGGCGCGTTCGCCCGCACCATCTCCTCGTCGTAGATCGCCTTCATGCCCGGCGTACCGCCCCGCCCGCCGTACTCGGTGGGCCACGCGATCCCGGCGAACCCGGCTTCGGCCTTGTCCCGCTCCCAGTCCCGCCGCAGCCGGAAGCTCTCATCCGCGTCGAGCGACTCCCAGAACCCGGGGCGGGTCCACTCCTCGGGGATGTTCGCCCGGAGCCACGACCGCAGCTCGCGGCGGAACTCCTCCTCCGCTGCGGTGTACGTCAGGTCCATCGCGGCCTCCTCGCGCGCATGCCCGTGCCACTGCCACCCACCTTGGCATACCCACGGGTAACCTGCGCCCCTCCCGGCACGGTGGGTGAGGGTGCGCGGCGTTGCCGGGTACTCTCCGGATATGCGCACTGAGCGGGTGACGGTGAGCCTGCCGGCCGATCTGGTGGCCGAGGCCCGCAACGCCGTGCGGCGCGGGGCCGCGCGGAGCGTCTCCTCCTACATCGCCGAGGCCGTGTCGGCGCGGCAGATGCGCGACCGATCCCTGGCCGCGCTCGCCGACCTCTACGGCGGCCCTCCGCCTCCCGACGAGCTGGCGGAGGCGCGACGGACCCTGCGCCTGGTGCGACGGGCCGCCGCCGTCTGATGCGCGCATGATCGGCGGGCGCGTCCTCGACGCCAGCGCGCTCGCCGCCTTCGCCATCGGGCGCCCCGTGTACGTGCGCGCCCTGGTGTGGGCGGCCGTCGAGGAGAACATCGTGCTGGCGGTGCCGAGCGCCGCGCTCGGCCGCGCGTGGTCGATGCTCGAGCCCGAGCACCACCCGGCCCTGCGGGTGCTGCTCGACCTGCCCAACACCGTGATCGACGAGCTGGGCTCGGTATCGGCGCACGAGTCCGGCCTGCTGCTGGCCGCGTCCGGGCACGACGACATCGTGGCGGGCCAGGTGGCCGCCAGCGCCAAGCGCCGCGGCTGGCCCGCGGTCACCGGTGATCCGGCCGCCCTGCGCAAGCTGGACACGACGGTGGCGATCGAGGAGCTCCCGTAGGCGGACGCACAGCGTGGAGCTGTGGTGCCGGGCTAGCGGCCCTTCTCCGGGCCGCCCCTCGCAGCTCGAGGACGCCTCCGGCGTCGCTGCGCGCCCCGTGACCTCCGAGCCTCCGCGGCCCCTACACCACAGCAGTGCGGGCAGGCCAGGGCCTGCCCGACGGTCCGTGCGGCGCCGCCAGGAAGCGGTCGCACCGGGCCGGGGCCGCAACCGGGGCCACCGCAGCGATCAAGGGCAGATGGCTGCCTCGGAGCGGTGACCGAGGGCGGATGGTCGCTCCCGGAGATCATTCGGCCACCATTTCGCCTTGGTCGGCGATCCGGTGCGCGTGCCGCCCCTCGGACGACACCACGTGCACGGCCGACGCCCCCGTCGAGCGCTCCCCGATCGCCCGCGACCATTGAGAACCCAGGAATCAACCACCTAGTAGGGCTCCGAGGTGCGGTTCCGGAGGATGGTGGCCGTCCCCTCGTCCGCCGGGAGGAACGCCTCCAGGCGCAGCTCGGACAGTGTGACGTCGACGGCTGTCGCGAAGGACGTCAGCGTGGTGATGAGGCGCAGCTCGCCTCCGGCCACGCGCAGCCGGAGCGGCACGGCGAACCCGAGGTGGCCTGCGTGCGGTTCCATCGGGGGCAGGTAGGCGTCCAGCTCGCCGATGAGCGCGTCCAGGCGGGGATCCGGGCTTCGCCGCTGCTCGTCCCGCAGGCTGCCGGTGATGTGGCGGCCCCACTCGGCCAGGTTCTCGACGCGCGGGGCCATCCCGAGGGGGTGCAGCGCGAGGCGGAGGACGTTGACCGGTGGCTGCAGCAACTCGGGCGCGGCCCCTTCGGTGAGGACGGCCAGCGCCGGGTTGGCCGCGACCAGCTCGCCGTACGGCCGGACGACGACCGCCGGATACGGCATGTGCCCGTCGAGGATGCCGTCCAGTGCCGCCCGCACCGCGCCGAGCTCGGGGCCGTCCAGCCGCGATTCGGAGTAGACGGGCGCGAAGCCCGCCGCGAGCAGGAGCTCGTTGCGCTCGCGCAGCGACAGGCCCAGGGACTCCGCGAGCCGCACGACCATCGCCCGCCCCGGCCGCGACCGCCCCTGCTCCAGGAAGCTCAGGTGGCGCTGGGTCGTATCGGCCTTGATCGCGAGGTCGAGCTGGCTCCAGTTGCGCCGCCACCGCCAGCGTCGCAGCTCGCTCGCGAATCGATGAGAGTCCACGGACGCCGTCACGGCACCAGTGATACTCCGAAGGCCACTCGTGGCCGATTCCCTGCAGGGAATCGCCAGGGCGCGGCTGGGCCAGCAGAGTTCCGCCCATGAGCAACCCCGATGTGCAGGCCGTGGCCGAGAGCTACGTCGCCCAGTGGAACGAGCCCGACCCGGCGGCACGCCACGAGCGGATCCGCGAGCTGTGGGCGGACGACGCCCTCCACGTGCTGGTCAACCCACTCCAGGCGGTCCGCGACGCGGCGGCGAGCCTCGCCGTACCCGCGCCGTCGCTCGAGGTCCGCGGCCTCGACGCGCTGGAGGCCCGGGTGGCCCGCGCCCACGAGATGTTCGTCGCGGCGGGCGAGCACCACTTCGAGGCGGACGGGGTCCCGACCGTCCTGACGCACCGGGTGATCGGCGTCCGCTGGTCGATGGTGGCGACCGCCGGCGGCGAGACCGTGGGCGGCGGGCTGGACGTCCTGGCCCTCGACGACGACGGCCGGATCCGCACCGATCACCAGTACGTCGGCTGATGCCCGCGGAGTCCGTGCGCTTCACGAGGATCACCCGCACCGACGAGGGCGGCTCGGTCTTCGAGGACGACGAGATCCGGCTCGCCGAGCGGCACGTCGTCGACGGGGTGCCGCCCATGGCGGTCGCCGGCGTGCCGGCCACGGGCGGTGTGGTGGTCGTGCGCAGCGCCGCGTTCGACAGCGCACCCCACCCGGCGCCGCGGGAGCAGTGGGTCGTGATGCTCCGCGGGGTCATCGAGGTGCGGGTCACCGGGGGCGCCACCCGCCGGTTCGGCCCTGGCGACCTCGTGCTCGCCGCCGACACCACCGGCGCCGGGCACGTCACGGTCGGCGCCGGAGATCCGCCCTTCGAGGCGCTGTTCGTGCCGGCCTCGCCGGGGCGAACCGCCTGAGGCCACGCGGGGGCGTCAGCCCGCGAGGCGTTCCCGGAGCCGGGTCAGCGAGTGCTCCTCCAGGCCGTGCGCGCGCAGCCAGCCCGCCGCGCCGCCGTGCTCGCTGTCGAGGTGGTCGAGCACGGCGGCCATGGCCTCGGCGCGCGGCAGGTGCGGCGTGAGGTCGTCGGGCATCGGATCACCCGACGCCGCCGTCCAGCGCCGGAACAGCGCCTCGATCCGCTCTCCGGAGAGCGCGTAGTCGGCCACCACGGCGTCGCGCTCGACGCCCACGGCGTCCAGCACCAGCGCCGTGAACACGCCGGTGCGGTCCTTGCCCGCAGCGCAGTGCACGAGGGTCGGACCGGCGGCGGCGAGCCGCCGCACGGCCGTGACGACGTTGTCGGCGCGGTCGCGCAGGTAGCCGAGGTAGATGTGGACCAGCGGGTCGACGTCGTCCTCGGTCTCCGGGAGCTCGCGGCCTTCCTCGGGGATGAAGCTCAGGGCCAGGGTCTCCACGCCCGCGTCCGCGAACGCCGTGGGGCTCACGGACTGCTCCCGTTCCCGCTGCGTGCGCAGGTCGATCACGAGCCGCAGGCCGAACTCGTCGACCAGGTGCGTGATGTCGGACGGGGTGCAGTACCGCAGGGACGCGCTGCGCAGCAGGACCCCGCTGCGGGTGGCACCGCCGTCGCGCAGCGGCAGGCCGCCGACGTCGCGGATGTTGTCGAGACCTTCCAGGGCGAGCCAGCGATCCACGGGTGCAGCCACGCCTTTCACCCTCGCATGACGGAACCGCATCAGACATGACCAAGTATCGTGTGTCACGTGGAGCAGGAACTGGTGGCGGCGGCGCTGGCGGCGGCGCGCGCACGCGGCCGCGACGTCGCGGATGTGCCGCTCGCGGCGATCGCCGCCGCGGCGGGCGTGTCCCGCAGCACGCTGCTGCGCCGGCTCGGCGGCACCCGGGCGCCGTTGGACGAGGCGGTGCGGCGGGCGGGCGTCGACCCGGGGGGCCGTCCACCCGCCAAGGAACGCGCGATCGCGGCCGCTGCCACGCTCATCGCCGAGCAGGGCCTCGGCGCTACCACGCTCGACGCCGTCGCCGCGGCCGCCGACTGCGCCCTACCCACCCTGCACGGCCTCTTCGACGGGCGGGACGGCTTGCTCACCGCGGTGTTCGACCGGTACGGCCCGCTGCCCGACCTCGAGGCGCTCGCCGCCGACCCGCCGGACGACCTCACCGAGCTCGTGCGCGAGGTGCACCGCGCCATCATCACCGCGTTCGCGCGCGAGCCGCGCGTGCTGCCGGCGATCTTCGCCGACGCCTGCGGGCGGCCCGGCGGACCGGGCCACGCGATGCTCAAGGCGATGGTCCCGCGCACCTCGGAGAGCCTCTGGGCGCTGCTCGGCACGCACATCACGGCCGGCAGGCTGCAGCCGCTCCCGTTCCCGATCCTCGTCCAGCTCCTGCTCGGCCCGATCGCCACGCACATGCTGCTGCGCCCGACGCTGGAGACGACTCCCGGCACGGAACTACCGTCCGTGGAGGAGATCGCCGAGACGCTCGCCACCGCCTACCTCCGAGCCGTCGCGGCCTGATCGTGGTGATCACTCCATCAGGTCCGGCGAATTGCCCGGGTCCGCCGATCCGGCGGCGCCGCCGGATCCTCGTCCACGAGCGGTCGACGCTGGTCCCGGCCCTGCCGGCTGATCACGGACCGATTCGCGCCCGACGAGGGGGCGCACGTGCTGAACGAGTTCCGCGGGCCACACCGTAGGCTGCGGCGAATGAGTGACCAACGAAGGTCACACAGAGTCGCCGCCACG
Organism: Pseudonocardia adelaidensis; assembly: GCF_039543345.1. Taxonomy (NCBI): domain Bacteria; kingdom Bacillati; phylum Actinomycetota; class Actinomycetes; order Pseudonocardiales; family Pseudonocardiaceae; genus Pseudonocardia; species Pseudonocardia adelaidensis. Next base: position 131,704 of record NZ_BAABJO010000020.1, read on the forward strand.
GACCCGAGGGAATCGATGACGGACCCCCGCGCCAACCTGATTCGCCAGCAGCTCGCCAACCTCGGCAGGCGGCACGCCGCCGAGGAGAACGCCAAGGCGGCCACACCACGCGCCACGCGCGTGCTCATCATCGGGAACTTCGGCAACGGCAACACCGGTGACGAGGCCATGCTCGCCCGCACGTTGCAGGAGCTGCCCGAGGACACCGAGGTGCGCGTGGTGTCGCGCAACCCGCGGATGGTGGAGGCGCTGCACCGCGTGCCCGCCGTCGCGATGGAGGGCATCCCCTTCGTCAGGTCGCTCAAGTGGTGCGACGGGATCGCCGTGGTCGGTGGCGGGCTCTTCGGCACCGGCTCGTCCTCGTTGGTGAAGGCCCTCCCCGCGATCGTGTGGGCCGCCACGGCCCGTGGCCGCGACATCACCTACCTGGCGATCGGGGTCTACCCCGGCACGCCGGACCGCGTGCTCGACCTGCTGCGCCGCTCGGTGCGCAAGCCGGGCCGGATCAGCGTGCGGGACGAGGTGTCCGCCGCCGTGCTCGGCGACCGGATCGTGGCGCCCGTGGTGGGCGACCTCGCGATGGGCCTCAAGCCCGCTCCGCCCGCCGACGCACGGCGCGCGCTGGCCGCCGCGGGCGTCGACCCGGCGGTTCCGCTGCTGCTCGTCGCGCCCAAGGCGCTGCCCAACCCGATCCTCGTCGACGCGCTGCAGGACGCGGCGGAGATCCTCGGTCGCCGCTGGATCGAGCGCGGCGGCGCGGTCGCGGGCCTGGCGATCAGCACCCACGCCGACTACGGCCTCGGCCTCGCCCGCCGCGACGAGGTGCTCATCACGGAGCTGGGCGAGCGCCTCGGGCGCAAGGTGCCCGTGCTCGGCCCCCAGCTGGAGCCCACCCTGGCCAAGGCCGTGGTCGGGGAGGCCGACGCGCTGTTCGGCCTGCGCATCCACTCCCTGATCTTCGCCGTCTCCATGGGCGTCCCGTGCCTCGGCGTCGGCTGGGAGGAGCGCACCACGGCGTTCCTCGCCGAGCACGAGCAGTCGGCGATCAGCACCCGCCCGCCGGTGGAGGACCTGCACGCCTGGGTGGACCAGACGCTGCCCGCGCGCTGGTCGGCCCGCCCGCGCCTGCTCTCCTCCTGAGCGTTGTCAGCAAAGCCACCTTCATGACGCCTGACGTCGTGAAAGTGGCTTTGCTGACGTCGGCTAGATCGCGGCTAGACCCCGTCCGCGGGCGTCCGGCGGAGCATCGGGGGCAGCAAGCGCGCGCCCGGTCCCAGTTCCGACACCCGGTCCCCCGGGTTGTACAGCCGGCAGCGCTTGAGCGACAGGCAGCCGCAGCCGATGCACGAGTTCAGGCCGTCCCGCAGGGCGACGAGGGCCTGGATCTGCTCGTCGAGGCGCCCGCGCCACGACTTCGACAGCCGGGACCAGTCCGCCTTCGTCGGAGTGCGCCCGTCGGGCAGCTGGTCTAGGCCTTCGCGGACCTCGTCCAGCCCGACCCCGATGGTGCGGGCGGCGCGGATGAACGCGAGCCTGCGCAGCACCGATCGCTCGTAGCGGCGCTGCCCGCCCGACGTCCGGGTCGTCGTGAGCAGCCCCTCGCGCTCGTAGTACCGCAGCGCCGACTGGGGGAAGCCGCTGCGGTGTGCCACCTCCCCGATGGTGAGCAGGTCCTTCGTGTCCACCGGGCCGTCTCCTCCTTGACCTGAACCTGACTTCAAGTCGCACGGTACAGGCATGACCACCGTCACCGCCATCGTCACCGGCGCGGGCCAGGGCTTCGGCCTCGCCCTGGCCACCGCGCTCAGCGCCCGCGGCACCACCGTGATCGCGTGCGCGCGCGACGCCGACCGGCTGCGGGCCGCCACCGCGCCCCTGCCCGGCGTGGTCGCCCTGCCCGGCGACGTCACCGACCCGGCGTTCCGCGCCGAGCTCGTGGCCGCCGCCGGCGGGCGCCTCGACCTGCTCGTGCACAACGCCGGCGAGCTCGGCCCGTCGCCGCTGCCCGCACTGGAGCGGTATCCGCTCGACGCGCTGCGGGCCGTCCTGGAGACCACCGTGCTCGCCCCGCTCGCGCTCACCCAGCTCGCCCTGCCGCTGCTGCGCGCGTCCGTCGCCGGAACGGTCGTGACGCTCAGCTCGGACGCCGCCGTGGAGGCGTACGCGGGATGGGGCGGCTACGGGGCCGCCAAGGCCGCGCTCGACCACCTCGCCGCCGTGCTCGCGGTCGAGGAGCCGGACCTGCGGGTGCACGCCTTCGACCCCGGCGACATGCGCACCGCGATGCACCAGCGCGCCTTCCCGGGCGAGGACATCTCCGACCGCCCGGAGCCGGAGGCCGTCGTGCCGTCGCTGCTGCGCCTGCTCGACGAGCGGCTCCCCAGCGGCCGGTACCGGGCGGCGGACCTCCTCGCGGAGAGCCCCCGGTGACGACCACGTTCACGGTGCCGCCCGAGCTGTCGGCCTCCGAGCCGCCCGAGGTCCGCGGGCTCGCCCGCGACGGGGTGCGGCTGCTCGTCGCCCGGGCGCGCGGCCCGGTGCGGCACACGACCTTCGCCGCGCTTCCGGCCGCGCTGCGCCACGGCGACCTCGTCGTCGTCAACACCTCCGACACGGAGCCGGCCGCCGTCGACGGCCACCGCGCGGACGGCACGCCCGTCACGGTGCACGTGTCCGGCCCCGCCCCGGACCAGCTGCACGTCGTCGAGCTGCGCACCCCCGACGGTCACCGGGTGACCGACGGGGCCGCGGGTGAGGGCATCGCGCTGCCGTGCGGCGTGGTGGCCACGTTGCTGACCGGCCACCCCGATCCGCGGGTGGTGTCGGGCAGCAGGCTGTGGCGGGCGCGGATCCCGGTGGCGGGCGGGCTGCGGCCGTGGCTCGCGGAGGTCGGCCGGCCGATCCGCTACCCGTACGTGCCCCGGCCGTGGCCCCTCGACGCGTACCGGACGGTGTACGCGCGCGCGGAGGCGGAGTTCGGCAGCGCCGAGATGCCGAGCGCGGGCCGCCCGTTCACGCCCGCGGTGCTGCAGGCCCTCCACGCCCGGGGCATCGGTGTCGCGCGGGTCGTGCTGCACACGGGGGTGTCGTCGCTCGAGGCCGGGGAGGCGCCGCTGCCCGAGCGCTACCGGGTCCCGGAGGAGACCGCGGATGCCGTGAACGCCACGCGGGCGGCGGGCGGGCGGATCGTCGCCGTCGGCACCACGACCACGCGGGCGCTCGAGACGGTCGCCGCACCGGGCGGGCGGGTCCGCGCGGCCGCGGGGTGGACGCACCTCGTGCTCGGGCCCGGGCGTCCCGCCCGCGTCGTCGACGGCCTGGTCACCGGGTGGCACGAACCGGGGGCGTCGCACCTGTCGCTGCTCGAGGCCGTGGCGGGTCCGCGCCTGGTCACGAGGGCCTATGCGGCCGCCCTGGAACTGGGGTACCGCTGGCACGAGTTCGGCGACTCCTGCCTGCTCCTCCCGGCGCAATCCGTTCGTCGCCCTGGGTGACCGTTCGTCGCGAAACCCGATCTTCCCCACCGGTTGCCTCGAGCCGCCGAACGGCACGTGAGCTGCGGTGAAATGCACTGTCACCACTTGTCCGAGCACTGCCCGCCCCATACTCTTTCGCCCAGCGTTACGAACCGATCACGGGCAACACCTGGACCGGACTCCCCACCCGGCCCCCGGACCCCGACCGGAAGCCCGCGAACGGATCGCTCCCCAAGCGCTGGAAGGGCTGTTTCGTGGCAGGACACCGCTCCCCCCGTGGTGCTCGTGCGCCCCGCACCGCCGGATCCACCGGCACGGGCCGCCATCAGGCGGCACACCGGCCCGCCCCCACGGGCCCGTCGCTCGGCACCACGGTGGTGGCCACCACGGCCGCCGTCGGCGCGGTGGCCACCGGCGCGTTCACCGCGATCGTCCCGGCGATGGAGGACGGCACGGCGACATCGGCGGCCGCCGACGGCCCCTTCGACGCGGGGCTCGCGTCCAACAGCACCGCCTTCGACGCGGTCGCGCCTGCCGCCTCGATGGTCCCGGTCGAGCTGGCAGCGCAGGCGGAGTCCGTCGAGGACCACGTGGCCAGGGTCGTGCAGGCGGCCGACCTGGCCAAACTGCACGCCGAGCAGGCCGAGCAGCAGCGGATCGCGGGGATCATCGAGCGCGGCGGTCTCGACGGTTGGATCGCGGAAGCCCTGCAGATCCTCGACCTGCCGCAGTCGCTCGCGCCCGGCGTCAAGCGGATCGTGCTGAAGGAGTCGAACGGCAACCCGCGCGCCATCAACAACTGGGACGCCAACGCCCGCCGCGGCACCCCGTCGCAGGGCCTGATGCAGACGATCCCGACGACCTACCGGCACTACGTGCACCCGGATCTGAAGAACCGCCCGATCACGGACCCGGTCGCGAACATCACCGCGGGGATCCGGTACATGATCGAGCACTACGGGATGAGCACGGTCAAGTCGGGCGGCCGCAGCAACAGCGCCGGGAACTACGTCGGCTACTGATCTGCTCCCGGGCACCGGGCGGCCCGGGCTCTCCACCCCACCTGTCAGGTTCCGCCCGGAGCTGCAGGGTCTGCGTGCGCTCGCGGTCGCGCTCGTCGTCTTCCACCACGTCTCGGACGGCCGGGTCTCCGGCGGCGTCGACGTGTTCTTCCTGATCTCGGGTTTCCTGCTCACCGGGCAGCTCGCCCGCGCCGCGGCGCGCGGCCGGCTCGACCTGCGGGCGCGCTGGAGCCGGATGGTCCGCAGGCTGTTGCCGTCGGCCACGGTGGTGCTGCTCGGCACGGTCGCCGCGGGTGCGCTGCTGCTGCCCGAGACGCGGTGGCCGCAGACCGTGCGCGAGATCGTCGCCACCGCGCTGTTCGTGGAGAACTGGCGGCTCGCCGCCGATGCCGTCGACTACACCGCGCGCAACAACACCACCAGCGTGGTGCAGCACTTCTGGTCGCTGTCGATCCAGGTGCAGTTCTTCGTCGCGTGGCCGCTCGCCGTCGCGCTCATCGCGCTCGTGGCCCGCCGCGCGCCGCACCGGCTGCACGCGCACCTCACGGCGACGCTGCTGGGCCTGTTCGTGGCCTCGCTGTCGTTCTCCGTCGCGCTCACGGCCACCGACCAGCCGCTGGCGTACTTCCACTCGCTCACGCGGCTGTGGGAGTTCGCGCTGGGCGGGCTGCTGGCCCTGTGGATCGACCGCATCCCGTGGACGCGCGGCGAGCGCGTCGCGTTCGGCTGGGTCGGCGTGCTCGGCCTCGTGGCCTGCGGCTTCGTGCTGGACGGTGGCTCGGTGTTCCCCGGTTACGCGGCGCTGTGGCCGACGCTCTGCGGGGCGCTGGTGCTGCTGGGCGGGGTCACGCGCTCGCGCTACGGCGCCCACCGGTTGCTCGTGCTGCGCCAGGCGCAGTTCCTCGGCGGCGTGAGCTTCCCGCTCTACCTCTGGCACTGGCCGGTGCTCGTGCTCTTCATGGTGGCCCGCGACCAGGACGAGGTCGGGCCGGTCGGCGGCGTCGCCGTGATCGCCGTGTCGGTCGTGCTCGCGGTGCTCACGTCCCGCTTCGTCGAGGACCCGCTGCGCCACGTCCGCGTCAGCGACGGCGATGCGTACCGGTACGGCGCCGCGGCCGTGACCGTCGTGCTGCTCGCCGCGGCGATCTGGCAGTTCGGTGCGGGCCAGCGCGCCGTCCCCACCGACGGGCTCGGCGGGCCGCAGTACCCCGGGGCGGCCGCGCTCGTCGACGGCGAGCCCGAGGCCGCGCCGCTGATCCCGGCGCCGGTGTCGGTGTACGAGGACTGGGTGTGGGTGCAGGACTGGGACTGCGTGCCGCTCGCGGAGGTGCGCTCCGACATCTGCACGCAGCCGGTGGAGGCACCGCCGCAGCGTCGGGTCCTCGTGGTCGGCGACTCGCACCTCGAGCAGTTCATCGCCGCCCTCGTCCCGATCGCGCGGCAGCACGACTGGCAGCTCATCGGCGCGCTGCGCGGGGCCTGCCCGTTCTCGACCGTCTCCGAGCTGGACCCGAACGACGCCGAGTGCGTGGCCTGGAACTCCGCCGTCGTGGACAAGATCGCGGAGCTGCGGCCGGACGCCGTCGTCACCCTCGCCACGCGGGACGTGCGCAGCGGCCCCACCGAGCAGACGCCGCCGGGGTTCATCGAGCAGTGGCGGCGGCTGGCCGACCTCGACATCCCGGTGCTGGCCGTCCGGGACAACCCCCGGTTCGCCTACGACGTGCCGGACTGCGTCCGCCGGCACGGCCGCGACGAGGACCCGTGCGGGGTGGACCGCGACGCGGTGTACCCGGCCGACCCCCCGTACGCGCAGCTGGACGTGCCGTCGAACGTGACCTTCCTCGACCTGGCCGACTACGTCTGCGACGACACGCGCTGCCCCGCGGTGATCGGCAACGTGCTGGTCTACCTGGACGACAACCACCTCACGGCGTCGTACGCCACGACGCTGGCACCGGTGATCGAGGATCAGGTGGTGTCCGCCGTCGGCGGATGAGCCACCACCCGGGCGCGGTGCCCGCCGACCGCGACGACGTCGCCCGCCCGCAGCTGCGCGCCCCTGCGCGTCTCGAGCCGCCCGTTCACCTGCACCTCTTCGGCTTCCACCAGCTCCCTGGCGTGGGCGCCGTGGTCGGCGAGCCCGGCCAGCTTCAGGAACTGGCCGAGCCGGATGGGGTACTCGGCGACCGGGACGTCCTGGATCGGTGGGCGGGTCACCCGCTCATCCTCGCGCAGCGAGGATCTCCAGGTAGTGCGGGTTGTGCATGACACCGAGGACGTTGCCGAACGGGTCGACGACGGAGGCGGTCGTGAAGCCCGACCCGTCGCCGTGCTCGGTGATCGGCTGGTACTCGGTGGCCCCCATCGCCAGCAGCTTCTCCACCGTGCCCGGCAGGTCGTCGACGTGCCAGTGCATCACCGCGCCGCCCGGGGCGCTGCGCGCTCCGGGCGGGGCGTAGCGGCGGTCGATGAGGCCCAGCTCGTCCTCGTCGTCCCCGACGCGGAACTCGACGTAGGCAGGCGCGGCGGGCGCGGGCGGGTAGGCGTAGTAGGCCCGGACGCCGAGCAGCTCGGCGTACCAGTCGCGAGCGGCCGTGACGTCGTCGGCGTAGAAGCTGATGGTGGCGAACCCTCGGAACATCGGTGCTCCCTCTCGTCTCGGGTGGCGTGGAGACATCGTGCGGGAGGTAAGTGCTCATCCAGTGAGCACTTTCACGCACCGATCGCGTCCCGTGCGTGCTGGAGGGTGAGGTCGAGCAGGCCCGGGAAGCGGGCGTCGAGGTCGTCGCGGCGCAGCCGGTTCATCCGGCGGGTCCCCTCGTCCCGCTGGTGGATCACACCGGATTCGCGCAGGACCTTGAAGTGGCCGCTCTGCGTGGACTTGCTGACCGGGAGGGCGAACGTGCCGCATGCCAGCTCACCACCCGGGCCGGCGTCGGCGAGCCGGGCGACGATCGCCAGTCGCATCGGGTCGCTCAGCGCGGCCAGCACCGCCGTGAACTCCAGCTCGGACCGCTCGGGGTGCACGAGCGCGGTGGACGTGCGGCTCGCCATGCCCCCACCCTACCGGATATGTTCGCCATCCCCGAACATCTGTTATGTTCGCGATCGCCGAACATGACGCTGTGGGGAGTTCACGATGACGACGCTCGACACCCAGCCCGTCCGGGCGAGCCGCATCCGGTTCTGGGCAACGGCCTACGCGCTGTTGGTCCTGCTGGTCGGGACGAACATCGCGACGCCGCTGTACCAGGGCTATGCGCAGCGATTCGGGTTCTCGCCCGTGGTCCTCACCCTGGTCTTCGCGGCGTACGTCGCCGTGCTGATCCCCTCGCTGCTGGTGGCAGGGCCGTTGTCCGACGCCGTCGGCAGGCGCCGCGTGCTGCTGCCGGCGTTCGCGGTGGCGATGCTGGGATCGCTGGTCTTCGCCCTTGCACCGAACACGGGGTGGCTGTTCGCCGGGCGGGTCCTGCAGGGCCTCGCCGTCGGCGCGGCCTCCGCGCCGCTGACCGCGGCGCTGACGGAGCTGGAACCCGGCCGTGACCGCCGCAAGGCCGCGCTCGTGTCCACGGTGGCGTCCGTGGGCGGGCTCGGCGGCGGGCCGCTGCTCGGCGGCCTGCTCGCCCAGTACGCCCCCGCTCCGCACGTCCTGCCGTTCGTGGTGGAGATCGCGCTGCTCGTGCCGGCCGCGGCGGTCATCGCGACGCTGCCCGCCACGACGCCGGGGACCCGGTGGCGCCCGCGGCGCCCCCAGATCCCGGCCGGCATGCGGGCCGAGTTCGCGACCAGCGGCACGGCGAGCTTCCTCGCGTTCTCGGTGATCGGGCTGTTCCTCGCCCTCGTCCCCACCTACGTCGCCGCGCTGTCGGGGAGCGCGAACCTGCTCCTCGCCGGTGCCGCCGTTGCGGCACTGCCGGGCTGCTCGGCGGTCGCCCAGCTCGCCGGTTACGGCAGGCGGGCCCGCAGCCTGGAGCTGCTCGGCCTCCCCCTGCTGGCCGTCGGGCTGGTGCTGCTGGCGGTGGCCGGCGGCCTGTCCTCCGCGCCCCTGTTCCTGGTCGCCACCGTGATCGCCGGCACCGGCCACGGCCTGGCGTTCCTCGGTGGCCTGACCACGATCAACAACTCGGCGCCGGCAGCCCGCCACGCGGAGGCGCTCGGCGCGTACTACGTGATCGTCTACCTGGGCGCGGGTCTCCCCGTGATCGGCGTCGGTGCCCTCGCGACCGCGGCCGGCCTGCTCCCCGCCGTGCGGGACTTCGCCGTCGGCGTCGCCGTGCTGTGCCTGGCGCTGGTGCTCGTCCTCGCGGGGCGCGCACGCCGCCTCACCGCACCCCGGCCCGCTGCCCCGTGACCGCGCGGTGGACCGCGATCTCGACGGACACCGTCACGTCGACCACGCCCGGGAGGCCGGTGATCGCCCGGTCGAGCCGGTCGTCGGAGAGGTGGCGCGCGCTCGGTCCCATGGCCATGACGGCGTGGACCTCCTCGTGGGCCAGTGCGATGCTCCGGGTCACCTCCCGGCGCGCGATGCGCTCGAACCGGCGGAACGACGCGGCGAGCCGTTCGGGCTTGCGGGGATCGATCCCGATCCCACCGACGAGCCTGCCGAGCTCCGCCAGGTGTCCGGGGAGCGGCGTGGCCACGACGACGACGCCCCCCGGCCCGAGGATGCGTTCCACCTCCGCGACGCCCCGCGGACCGAACACGCTGAGCACCGCGCTCGCCACCCCGGTGCGCACCGGGAGCGGCCCCCACACGTCGGCCCCGATCGCGGCCGCCCGGGGGTGGACCCGGGCCGCGCGGCGCAGCGCCGCCGTCGAGGCCTCGACGCACAGGCCGTACCGGCGCGGGGAGGCGTCGAGGACCGCCACCAGGTGGTGCCCCGTGCCGCCGGCCAGGTCGACGACGATGCCGTCGTCGTCGGGAGCCTGCGTGGCGACCAGCTCGGCGAGCGCGGAGCTCACCGGCCGGTAGTGACCGGCCGCGAGGAACCGCTCGCGGGCGGCGACCATGCGGGCGTCGTCGCCGTGGTGCCTGCGGTGCCCGCTGATCAGGTTGGCGTAACCCTGGCGGGCGATGTCGAAGGCGTGCCCCGCTGCACACGACAGCCTGCGGTCGTCGCGCCGCAGGCCTTCGCCGCACACCGGGCACCGCAGCCGAGCCGCGACCGCGTCCAGGGCCGCGAGGCGCGGGTTCGGGGGCAGTGGGCTCATGTCGGCGTCGTCGCCGGTCACTCGGGGACCGAGCGGGTGCGGTCATACACGCCGGCGAGGCCCCACAACGCCCCGATGTAGTCCCGCCAGATCGGCTCGGCATCGGCGGGGCGGACGCCGGCGCGCAGTGCCGCCAGCCGTCCGGGTGCGTAGAGCGACCCCAACGCCCTGGCCAGGTCGGCCACGTCGTCCGGGGCGCAGAGCAGGCCGTCGACGCCGTCGCGCACGGTCTCGGGGAAGTTGCCCACGCGCGTGGCGACCACCGGCAGCCCGTGCCAGTGGGCGAGCGCGACGAGCTGCGACGCGGTGGCCGTGCGGTACGGGAGGACGAGCGCGTCGAACCCGGCGAACAGCTCGGGGATCCGTTCCGCAGGCAGGTACTCCGGGGTGACGTGGACCCGCTCCGCGAGCCCCAGCTCGGTGACGAGCGCGGCGAGGCGCGCCCGGTCCTCGTAGAACTCGCCGACGATGCCCAGCTCCACGCCCGGGACGTGGGCCAGCGCCCTCAGCAGGACGTCCACGCCCTTGTAGTGCCGCACCTTGCCGAAGAACAGCACTCGCCGGCCGGGCGGGTGGTCCGGGCCGGCGGGTGACCGGCCCGTCGCCGGCAGGTGCGGCGGCAGTGCCGCGACCGCGACCGGGCGATCGGTGAGCCGCAGCAGCGCGTCCCGCTCGGCGTCGGTGTGCACGAGGACGGCGTCGGCGGATCGCATGAGCAAGGACATGAGCAGCCGGTCACCCGGGCGCGGCTCGTGGGGCACCGCGTTGGCGCAGATGACGACGACCCGCGCACCGCGGCGCGCGGCACGGGCGATCGCGGCCAGCGCAGGCGCCTGGAACGGGACGTAGTAGACGAGGACGACGACGTCCGACTCCGCAGCGGCCCGTCGCCCGATGCGTCCCCAGTCGCGCGGGTTGCGCCACGACAACGGCTCGCGGACGGTCGGGTAGACCTCGGCCTCCGGTGCCGCGAGCGGGTGCAGCTCCGCCGGGAGGAGCCTGGCGGGCCCCTGCCGGGTCCAGGTGCGCACGCGCACGGTGTGGCCTCCCGCGGCGAGGCGGTGCGCCAGCTCGTTCGTCAGCAGGGGGATGCCGCCCCGCCACGGGAACGCCGGCCCGATCAGGGTGACGCGCACGGAGCTCCTCGACGTCGGACGACACGCCGCGCTGCAGGATAGCCGCTGGTCAGGGTGCGTCGCGCCGGACATTCTTGACTGATTCCAGATAACCGGCCAGACTCGCGGCGTGCCGACGACCGCCGACTTCGAGCGCATGCTGCGCGGGGCCGCCCTGCGGGTGACGCGCCCCCGGGTGGCGGTGCTGTCCGCGGTACACGCCCATCCGCACGCCGACACGAGCTCGATCATCGCAGCTGTCCGCGACGATCTCGGCGAGGTGTCCCACCAGGCCGTCTACGACGTGCTGCGCGCCCTCACCGCGGCGGATCTGGTGCGCTGCATCGAACCGCCCGGCTCGGTGGCGCGCTACGAGGCGCGCGTCGGCGACAACCACCACCACATCGTGTGCCGGTCGTGCGGCGCCATCGCCGACGTCGACTGCGCCGTCGGGCCCGCACCCTGTCTGACCCCGTCCGACGACCACGGTTTCACGATCGACGAGGCCGAGGTCGTCTACCGGGGGCTGTGCCCCACCTGCTCCACCACCGCCACCGATTCCCGGAAGGATTCCCGTGTCTGACAGTCACGACGCAACCGGCAACAACTCCGTGCTCAGCGAGGTCAACGAGGAGAGCGCGGGCGGGTGCCCGATCTCGGCCGGGCGCCGCAACCACCCGACGGAGGGCGCCGGCAACCGCGACTGGTGGCCCAACCAGCTCAACCTCAAGATCCTGCGCAAGCACCAGCCCGCCTCCGACCCCATGGGCGCGGACTTCGACTACGCCGCCGAGTTCCAGACCCTCGACCTCGACGCACTCGCCCGGGACGTCGACGAGGTGCTGACCACCTCGCAGGACTGGTGGCCCGCCGACTTCGGCCACTACGGGCCGCTCATGATCCGGATGGCCTGGCACAGCGCCGGCACGTACCGGATCGAGGACGGCCGCGGTGGGGCGGGCGCGGGCATGCAGCGCTTCGCGCCGCTGAACAGCTGGCCGGACAACGTCAACCTGGACAAGGCGCGCCGGCTGCTGTGGCCGGTGAAGAAGAAGTACGGCCGCAAGATCTCGTGTGCCGACCTGATGATCTTCGCGGGCAACCGCGCCCTGGAGACCATGGGCTTCAAGACCTTCGGCTTCGCGGGCGGTCGCGCCGACGTGTGGGAGCCCGACGAGGACGTCTACTGGGGCCCCGAGCGCACGTGGCTCGGCGACGAGCGCTACACCGGTGACCGCGAGCTCGAGAGCCCCCTCGCCGCGGTCCAGATGGGCCTGATCTACGTCAACCCGGAGGGCCCGAACGGCAACCCGGACCCGCTGGCCTCGGCGAGGGACATCCGCGAGACGTTCCGCCGCATGGCGATGAACGACGAGGAGACCGTCGCGCTCATCGCCGGCGGCCACACCTTCGGCAAGACCCACGGTGCGGCCCCGGAGTCGCACAAGGGCCCCGAGCCCGAGGGCGCGCCGCTCGAGGAGCAGGGGCTGGGCTGGAAGAGCGAGTTCGGCACCGGCAAGGGCCGGGACGCCATCGGCTCCGGGCTCGAGGTCACCTGGACGCCCACCCCGACCCAGTGGAGCAACTGGTTCTTCCACAACCTGTTCGAGTACGACTGGGAGCTGACCGAGAGCCCGGCCGGCGCCAAGCAGTGGACGCCGAAGGACGGCAAGGCCCGCAACACCGTGCCGGACCCGGAGGACGGCAAGCTCAACCGCGCCCCGTCGATGCTCACCAGCGACCTCGCCCTGCGGTTCGACCCCGTCTACGAGCCGATCTCCCGCCGGTTCTACGAGAACCCCGACGAGTTCGCCGACGCGTTCGCCCGGGCCTGGTACAAGCTGACCCACCGCGACATGGGCCCGATCCAGCGCTACCTCGGACCGCTGGTCCCGCAGGAGACGCTGATCTGGCAGGACCCGCTGCCCGCCGTCGACCACGAGCTCGTGGACGCGGCCGACATCGCCGCGCTCAAGCAGCAGATCCTCGCCTCCGGCCTGTCGGTGGCCCAGCTCGTGTCCACCGCGTGGGCCTCGGCCTCGACGTTCCGCACCAGCGACAAGCGCGGTGGCGCCAACGGCGCCCGCATCCGCCTGCAGCCGCAGCGCGGCTGGGAGGTCAACGACCCCGACACCCTGTCGCACGTGCTGACCACGCTGGAGGGGATCCAGGAGTCCTTCAACAGCGCCCAGACCGGGGGCAAGAAGGTCTCCCTCGCCGACCTCATCGTGCTCGGCGGCGTCGCCGGCGTGGAGCAGGCCGCCCGCAACGCCGGCCACGAGGTGCAGGTGCCGTTCACCCCGGGCCGCACCGACGCCACCCAGCAGCAGACCGACGTGGAGTCGTTCGCGCCGCTCGAGCCCCGTGCCGACGGGTTCCGCAACTACCGCGGGAAGGGCAACCCGCTGCCGTCGGAGTACCTGCTGCTCGACCGGGCGAACCTGCTCGACCTCACCGCGCCCGAGATGACCGTCCTCGTCGGCGGCCTGCGCGTCCTCGGGGCGAACTTCCAGCAGTCCCCGCTGGGCGTGTTCACCTCCCGCACCGAGTCGCTCACCAACGACTTCTTCGTGAACCTGCTCGACATGGACACCACGTGGAAGCCCGCCTCGGAGGACGCGGAGACCTTCGAGGGGCGCGACCGGGCCACGGGCGAGGTCAAGTGGACCGCGAGCCGCGTCGACCTCGTGTTCGGCTCGAACTCCGAGCTGCGGGCCCTCGCCGAGGTTTACGGCAGCGATGACGCGCAGGAGAAGTTCGTGCGCGACTTCGCGGCCGCGTTCGCCAAGGTGATGGACCTCGACCGGTACGACGTCGCCTGATCCCGGTGTCCCGGACCGGAAGTCCGGTCCGGGACACTAGCGAGGTCGCGCAACGGCCCTCGGGACCTGGTCCCGAGGGCCGTTCCGCGTCCCGGCCCACTACCGTGCGGCGATGGGCGACGACACCTGGGCGAACCTGGCCGGCCAGTTCGCCGACGAGGCGTACGCCTCGGTGAAGGGGCGCGTGCGCACCTACGTGATGCACCAGCAGCTGCTGGAGCACCTGCCGCCGCCTCCCGCGTCCGTGCTCGACGTCGGCGGCGGAGCGGGCCACCAGTCGTTCCCGCTGGCCGGTGCCGGTTACGACGTGACGTTGCTCGACCCGTCGCCGGCCATGCTGGACAAGGCTCGGCAGCGGCTCCACCGCCTGCCCGAAGCGGCACAGCGCCGGGTCGCCCTCCTGCAGGCCGACGGCGAGAACGCCGACGAGGCGGTGAGCGGGCAGCGCTTCGCCGCCGTGCTGTGCCATGGCGTACTCGGCTACCTCGAGCAGCCGGAGCCGGTGGTCGACCAGCTGTGCCGGTGCGCCGCTCCCGGCGGCATCGTCTCGATCATGGCCGGCAACGCCGACGCCTCGGCGGTGCGCCCGGCCCTGGAACGGCGGTGGGACGACGCGCTGGCGGCGTTCGACGCCAGGACCGAGATCGGTGTGCTGGGCGTGCCGACCCGGGCCGACACCGTGGAGGAGCTCAGCGCGACCCTGCGGAACCGCGGTGTGGAGCCGCTGGACTGGTACGGGGTGTGGCTGTTCGTCGACTGGCTCGACTTCAGCGGGGCCGAGCTGGACCCGGACGACTCGGAGCAGGTGGCGGCAGCGGCCGCCGTCGAGCTCGAGGCCGCCCGGCGAGATCCCTACCGCCGGCTCAGCCGGGTCTTCCACCTCGTGGGGCGCAAGGGTCCGAGCTGACGGACGGCCCGAGGCGTTCAGGGCCTGATGTTCTCCAGATCCTCGAGGAGGCTCGGGTGGGTGGGCTTCCACCCGAGCGCGTCGCGGGTGTGGGTGCTGGTGGCGGGCTGGTCCATCGCGAAGATCGGACCGAACGGGCCGAAGTTCTCCTGCGGCACCGCCTCGACGGGCATGCCCAGCCGCCGGCCGATCACCGACGCGATGTCCCGGACCGCGTCGCCCTCGTCGGCCACGGCGTGCCAGGCCGTGCCCGCCGGCGCGGACTCGAGGGCCAGCGACCATGGCCCGATGGCAACCGGGGGCACGCGAACGCCTCGTCGTCGCGGCCGTCGACCTCTTCACCGAGCAGGGCTACGACGCCACCACGGTGGCGGAGATCGCCGAGCGCGCCGGGGTCACCAGGAGCACGTTCTTCCGGCACTTCTCCGACAAGCGTGAGGTCCTCGTCGCCGGCCAGGAAACCCTGAGCAGGCTGCTGGCCGAGGGGATCGCCGCGGCACCCGCGGGCGCCAGCCCGCTGGAGGCGGTCGCGGCCGGACTCGAACGCGCATCGAACGCACTCGGGCCGGCCAACCGCGAGCTCGGCCCCCGTATCACCGCAGCGGTGGCGGCCAGCACCGAGCTCCAGGAGCGGGACGCCCTCAAGCACGTCGGTCTCGCGGCCGCCATGAGCACCGCGCTCGTCGCCCGCGGCGTCCCCGATCTGGCCGCGCACCTGCTGGGCGAGCTGGGGGTCCTGGCGTTCAAGCAGGGCTACGCCCGCTGGGCGGAGGGTGATCGTGACGACGGCACCGAGCTCGCGCACCACGCGCTGGCCGCACTGCAGGAGCTGCGAACGGTCACCGCGTCCCTGCACTGACCGGCAGCGATCCTCATCTGCCGGGGTGCGGCGCGGCGGGCAGCCGGACCGTGACGCGGAGCCCGCCCGCGGGGCGGGGGGTGAGGGTGAGGGTTCCGTCGTGCGCCCGCGTGATGCTGGTGACGATCGCGAGGCCGAGGCCGACGCCTGCGTGGTCGGTGCGGATGCGGTCGGTGCCGCGGCGGAACGGCTCGGCGAGGGTGGCGATCAGCTGGGGGGCGAGTCTCTCGCCGGTGTTCTCGACGGTGAGCTCGACCGTGTGGGGGTGGGTG
>NZ_BAABJO010000021.1:0-146555 GCF_039543345.1 Pseudonocardia adelaidensis
AGTCGGAAGTTCGGTGCGTATATCGGCGGATCCAGGTTCTCGCTGAGTGCGCCGGCGAGCCGGCCTCGTACCGGGCGTACTCGGCCGGTTCGCCGGTGCGCTCAGCGTGGAGCTGGGCCGTCGAGATGCGTGGTGGACTTTCGACTCGGGACACTAGCCCACGGAGATCGCGTCCAACCGCTCGCGGAGGAACGGGGCGGACACCACCGGGTCGAGGTCCGCTCGCCGCCCCAGCGGCGGTCGGAGCGGGGTGACCAGCGCGTCGTGGTCGAGCTCGAAGAAGAACACCAGCGAGACGAGCTCCTCGTTCGGCGCGTCCGGCTGGGGCGGGAGCACCCGGTGCCGGCCCGAACGCCAGCGCAGCCCGGTCCAGTGCGCGAGCAGGTCTCCGATGTTGACGGTGAACGCCGCCGGGTCGTACGGGGCGTCGGCCCAGCCGGCACCGTCGACGTCGACCTGGAGCCCGCCTGCGCCCGGCTCGCGGTCGAGCACGGTGACCGTGCCGAAGTCGGTGTGGGCGCCGATCCGGAACTGGCCCGGAGCGGGCTCGCCGACCTCGGTGAGCGGCGGGTAGCGGTTGATGTTGAACGTCCAGGTGGGATGCCGCGCGAGCGCGGTCAGCGCGTCCCGCGGCAGGCCGAGCGCGGTGGCGCACAGCTCCAGCAGCTCGCGGGACACAGCGGTCATCGCCGCGACGTAGCGGCCCACGGCGGCACGCAGCTCCGGCACCTCGGCCGGCCACACGTTCGGCGGGAACCACACCGGGTCGACCGCCGGGTCACCGGTGGGGGTCTCCGGCCCCACCGCGAACGACTCCTTGAGATCCGGCGGGGTCTGCACACCCTCGACGTTGCCGTTGGCCTCCACTCCGGGCGCGAGCCAGCCCCGGCCACCGATCCGCACGGAGTACTTCTGCTTGACCTCGGAGGGGAGCGCGAAGAACTGCCGCGCGGCGGCCCGCACCTCCGCGCGGAGGGCGTCGTCCACGCCGTGCCCCGCCGCCAGCAGGAAGCCGGCCCGTTGCAGCGCGTCGTCGACGGTGGGGCCGATCGCCGGGTCCCCGGCGCGCCAGGCGGCCAGGTCGATCGTGGGGATCATGGGACCTCTCCGATGTCCTCGTACCACAGCTCGGGGCGGGCGTCGATGAAGTCGGTCATGAGGGCGACGCAGCGCTCGTCGTCGAGCACGGTGACCGCCACCCCGTGCTCGGCGAGCCAGTCGTGCCCGCCGGAGAACGTGCGCGCCTCGCCGACCACCACGGCACCGATCCCGAACTGGCGCACGAGCCCCGAGCAGTACCAGCAGGGCGAGAGCGTGGTGACCATCATCGTGCTGCGGTAGTCCCGCTGTCGGCCCGCGGCGCGGAAGGCCGCCGTTTCGGCGTGCATCGACGGGTCGTCGTCCTGCACGCGCCGGTTGTGCCCGCGGCCCAGCAGGGTGCCGTCGGCGGCGAACAGGGCCGCCCCGATCGGGATGCCGCCCTCGTCGAGGCCGGCCTTCGCCTCGTCGAGCGCGACGTCGAGCAGGGCAGCGGGATCGATGGCCACGGCGGTCACTCTGCGGTCCCGGCGGGCCGGCCCGCAAGCCGCGGGAACAACAGCGCGTACACCGCGGCCGCCAGTACGAACCCGACGATGAACGTCACGTCCCCCACCCCGGGCACGACCGCGGGCACCAGGCCGGTGAACAGCGCCTGGTTGGAGAACAGCGGCACCGAGACCACGATGCCCACCAGCAGCGCGACGACGCCCACGTGGTTGCGGTAGCCGCGGTCGTAGAGCATCCCGACCCGCACCCCGCGCCGGCGCAGGTACTGGTCGGTGAGCACCACGCCGAGCCACGGCCCGATCCAGTAGACGATGACGAGCAGGAACGCCTCGTAGCTGTGCGCGGCGTCGGCGAGCGCGACCAGCGCGATCACGAACCCGACCACCCCGAACGCGAGCGCCACCACGGCACGGGCCCAGCGCAGCGGCACGTTCACGCCCAGGCTGAGGAACGCCATCGCGCCCGAGTACACGTTCAGCACGTTCGCGGCCACCGCACCGAGCGCGATCGCCAGCAGGGTGAGCGCCGCGAGCGCGCCCGGCAGCACGCCGACGAACGCGGTGGCCGGGTTGTCCGACCCCACGCCCGCGGCCGCGGTGGCGCTGACCGACGCCGCGCCCACGATCATCAGCACGGTCGTGGACCCGAAGAGGCCCAGCCCGGCCGCGAGGCCGGTGCGCGACCGCGAGGAGTCGGCGGGCAGGTAGCGCGCGTAGTCGGCCGCGTAGGGGGTCCAGCCCGCGGTGTAGCCGACGACCGCCCCGACCGTCAGCAGGAACCCGCCGAGCCCCCCGGTGCCGCCGTCCGGCGGCACGAAGGACGGGTCGGACCGCGCGAGCACGATCACCGCGCCGACCGCGAACACGATCGCGAGCACCGGGAACGCGAACCGCTCGAACGCCTGGACGAGGTTGTGGCCGAAGAAGGCGATCGCGATCTGCACCAGCACGACGACCACCAGCCATGCCGCCGCCGGCATGCCCGTGAGGGACTCCAGCGCGAACGCGGCGCTCACGCTGTTCACCGCGAACCACCCGAAGCCGGACGTGATCGTCATCAGCGCGGACGGCACGGCATTCCCCCGGTAGCCGAAGGCCGCCCGGCCGAGGACCATCTGCGGCACCCCGATCGACGGGGCTCGCGCCGAGAGCGCGCCGTGGGCCAGCGCGGAGAGCGCGTTGCCGAGCAGGATGGCCGCGACGGCCTGCGGGAACGTCAGCCCGAACGCCGAGACGGACAGCACACCGACGAAGACCGTCGCGAACTCGAGGTTCGGCGACGTCCACGTCCAGAACAGCTGGCGCGGCCTGCCGTGCCGCTCGGCGGCGGGGATCGGCTCGTTCCCACCGGGCTCGACGGCGGTCACCCGATCGCCGTACTTGCGGTCCTCGGCGGTGGCAGCGGGTGAGGGCTCGACAGTCACCGGATCACTCTCGACCAGGCGACGGCCCGAGGCAACGCCTCGGCGCGAGGGTTAACGCCGATGTTCGTTGTCGGGGACGACGGTGAGGTCGAGCGCCCGCAGGACGGCCTGCATCTGTTCCGCCGCGGGCCGCCCGCGGCGCTCCCGCAGCTGGCGCACGGCATGGTCGAGCTGCGCCGATGTGACCGTGCGCGGGGCGATGTGGGGTACCGGGTTGCGGCCGACGTCCAGGGAGACGCTTCCACAGGCGGCGGTGGCGCGACCCGACTCCCCAAGCCGGACCTCAGGCGTCATCGTCAAGGCGTCTCCGTTCCCAGGGGCGCAACAGGTGAGGCTCGATCCATCGGGTGAAACGATCGAGTCGGCGTCACCGTACGTGTCCTCCCTCTTCGGGGGAATTGCCCGTTGGGGAAACTCCAGGTGACACGTGGGCGGAGCGGACGAACGTAACCCGTTCGGCCTAATCAGCTCTCAGGTCCGGGGGCACGCGCAGCCGCCGGGTGGTGTGCGCGCGGGCGGCGAGCTCGGCCGCAGGCGGGTAGTCGACGGCCACCAGCGTGAGCCCGTGGGCAGGCGCCACCGTCACCTCGCTGGCCCGCTCCGAGCGCCGCAGCAGGCCGGCCGGCCAGTCCGCCGCCCGCCTGCCCCGCCCCACGTCCAGCAGCGCGCCGACGAGGCTGCGCACCATCGAGTGGCAGAAGGCGTCGGCGGCGACGGCGGCCTGCACGACGCCGTCGGCATCGCGGGCCCAGGTGAGCTCCTGCAGCGCCCGCACGGTCGTCGCGCCCTCCCGCCGCTTGCAGAACGCGGCGAAGTCGTGTTCGCCCAGCAGCCCCGCCGAGGCGGCACGGACGGCGTCGAGGTCGAGCGGGTGGGGCCAGGAGAGCGTGTCCCGGGCGCGCAGCGGCTCCGCGCCGTACGGCGCCGTCGCCACCCGGTAGCGGTAGTGGCGGCGCAGCGCGGAGAAGCGGGCGTCGAACGCATCGGGCACGGGCGTGACGGCACGCACGCGCACGTCCGGCGGCAGGAGCCGGGCGAGCCTGCGCACCAGCCGGCCCGGATCCAGCCCCGCGGGGAGGTCGGCATGGGCGACCTGGCCGGTGGCGTGGACGCCGGCGTCGGTGCGGCCGGCCACGGTGAGCGCCACCGGCTCGCGCAGCACGACGCCCAGCGCGTCCTCGAGCACCCCGCACACGGTGCGGCGGGCGGGCTGGCGCGCCCACCCGGAGAAGTCGGTGCCGTCGTAGGCGACGTCGAGCCGGAAGCGCGCGCCGGAGGCCGCCCCCGGAACGCCGTCGAGCCCGCCGTCCAGGTGGGCGGCGGGCTCGATCGGGGACTGCGTGATGTCAGGACTCCTCGGAGTCGGAGTCCTCACGCTGGGCGGCGGGCAGCTGGAAACCGGCGGCCTCGGCGGCCTCCGGAGTGGCGAACCAGACCTCGGCCACGGTGCGGTCGTAGTGCGACGACCCGGGCACGTGGTACAGCTTCGAGTCCTCGTTGCCCTTGATCGGGAAGCCCTCCGGGGCCTCGGCCGGGTCCTCCAGCGGGGCGTGGCTGCCCTCGCCGTAGGGCGCGTCCTCGGTGGAGGCGCTCTCCTCGACGGCCTCGGTGGCCGTCTCCTCCGCGGGCGCGGTCTCCTCGGCGGGTGCCGGGGCGGCCGCCGTCTCCTGGCGCTGCTGCGACGCCGCGACCCGGCGGGCCCGGTCGGCCTCGTCGGTGACGGTCTTCTGCGAGACCAGCTCGATCACCGCCATGGGGGCGTTGTCGCCCTTGCGCGGCAGCGTCTTGGTGATCCGCGTGTATCCGCCGTTGCGATCGGAGAAGAACGGGCCGATCTCCTCGATGAGCCGGTGCACGACGTCCTTGCGCCGGATCAGCTTGAGGATCTCGCGGCGGTTGTGCAGGTCGCCCCGCTTGGCCTTCGTGATCAGCCGCTCCGCGTACGGACGCAGCCGGCGCGCCTTCGCCTCGGTCGTGGTGATCCGACCGTGCTCGAAGAGCGCCGTGGCCAGGTTGGCCAGGATCAGCCGCTGGTGCGCGGGCGACCCGCCGAGGCGGGGCCCCTTGGTGGGCTGAGGCATGGCTACAGCTGCTCCGTTTCTGCGTAGTCCTGGCCGTCGTCCCCGAAGCGGTCGGGGTCGAACGCCTCGGACCCGTACTCGACGGCGGCGGCCGACGGGTCGAATCCGGGCGGGCTGTCCTTCAGCGACAGGCCGAGGCCGACGAGCTTCATCTTGACCTCGTCGATGGACTTGGCGCCGAAGTTGCGGATGTCGAGCAGGTCGGCCTCGCTGCGGCCCACCAGCTCGCCCACGGTGTGGATGCCCTCGCGCTTGAGGCAGTTGTAGGAGCGGACGGTGAGGTCCAGCTCCTCGATCGGCATCGCGAAGGCCGCGATGGTGTCGGCCTCCTGCGGCGACGGCCCGATCTCGATGCCCTCGGCGTCGACGTTGAGCTCGCGCGCGAGCCCGAACAGCTCCACGAGGGTCTTGCCGGCCGAGGCCAGCGCGTCTCGCGGGGTGATCGAGGGCTTGGTCTCGACGTCGAGCACCAGCTTGTCGAAGTCGGTGCGCTGCTCGACGCGGGTGGCCTCGACCTTGTAGGTGACCTTCATGACCGGCGAGTAGATCGAGTCGACCGGGATGCGGCCGATCTCGGCGCCGGTGGCCTTGTTCTGCATGGCCGGCACGTAGCCGCGGCCCCGCTCGACGACGAGCTCCACCTCGAGGCGGCCCTTGTCGTTCAGGGTGGCGATGTGCAGGTCCGGGTTGTGCACGGTGACACCGGCGGGCGGCACGATGTCGCCCGCGGTGACGGTGCCGGGGCCCTGCTTGCGCAGGTACATCGTGACCGGCTCGTCCTCCTCGGAGCTGACCACGAGCTCCTTGAGGTTCAGGATGATGTCGGTGACGTCCTCCTTGACCCCGGGCACGGTGGTGAACTCGTGCAGGACGCCGTCGATGCGGATGCTCGTGACGGCGGCGCCGGGGATCGAGGAGAGCAGCGTGCGCCGGAGCGAGTTGCCCAGCGTGTAGCCGAAGCCCGGCTCCAGCGGCTCGATGACGAACCGGGAGCGGGTGTCGACGACCGTTTCCTCGGCGAGGGTGGGGCGCTGAGAGATCAGCATGGGTGTGGTGCCTCCTAACACCCTGCGGCAACCGCTATTTGATGCCGCAGTGAGGCCCCCGGCCCCACCCTGCGGGGCCGGGGGAGCTCGAGCGCTACTTGCTGTAGAGCTCGACGATCAGCTGCTCGTTGACCTGCGTGTCGATCTGGGCCCGCTCGGGGAGCTGGTGCACCAGGATGCGCAGGTTCGAGGGGACCACCTGGAGCCACGCCGGGACCGGGCGGTCGCCGAGCAGCTCCTTGGCGATGATGAACGGGTCGGTGCCGAGCGACTTGGGCCGCACGTCGATGATGTCGAACTTCGACACCCGGTAGCTGGGGATGTTCACCTTCTCGCCGTTGACGAGGAAGTGGCCGTGAGCCACCAGCTGGCGCGCCATCCGCCGGGTGCGGGCGAGACCCGCCCGGTACACGACGTTGTCGAGCCGGGACTCCAGGATCTGCAGCAGGTTGTCGCCGGTCTTGCCCTGGCGACGGTTCGCCTCCACGTAGTAGCGGCTGAACTGCTTCTCGAGCACGCCGTAGGCGAACTTGGCCTTCTGCTTCTCCTGCGACTGCAGGAGGAACTCCGTCTCCTTGATCCGGATCCGGCCGTGCTGGCCGGGCGGGTAGGGACGGCGCTCGAACGCCTGGTCGCCGCCGACGAGGTCGACCTTCAGCCGGCGGGACTTGCGGGTCATGGGGCCGGTGTAACGAGCCATCTTGTTACTCCCTTCCCCTAGACCCGGCGCCGCTTGGGCGGACGGCAGCCGTTGTGGGGCTGCGGGGTGACGTCGGAGATCGTGCCGACCTCGAGGCCGGCGGCCTGCAGCGAACGGATCGCGGTCTCCCGGCCGGAGCCGGGGCCCTTCACGAACACGTCGACCTTCTTCATGCCGTGCTCGGCGGCCTTGCGGGCGGCGTTCTCGGCGGCCATCTGCGCCGCGAACGGCGTGGACTTGCGCGAGCCCTTGAAGCCGACGTGGCCCGCGGAGGCCCACGCGATCACGGCACCGGCGGGGTCGGTGATCGAGACGATCGTGTTGTTGAACGTGCTCTTGATGTGGGCCTGGCCCACGGCGACGTTCTTCTTCTCCTTGCGGCGGACCTTCTTGGGCCCGGCCGCGGCACGGCTGCGGGGCGGCATTACTTCTTACCTGCCTTCTTCTTGCCGGCGACGGTCTTCTTCGGACCCTTGCGGCTGCGGGCGTTGGTCTTGGTCCGCTGGCCGCGCACCGGCAGGCCCCGGCGGTGCCGGATCCCCTGGTAGGCGCCGATCTCGATCTTGCGCCGGATGTCGGCCTGCACCTCACGGCGCAGGTCGCCCTCGACGCGGTAGTTGGTCTCGATGTACTCGCGGAGGGCGGCGACGTCCTCGTCCGAGAGGTCCCGGGAACGCAGGTCCGGGCTGATGCCCGTGGCGTCCAGGATCTCCTTGGAGCGGGTGCGCCCGATCCCGTAGATGTAGGTCAGCGCGATCTCCATCCGCTTCTCGCGGGGGAGGTCGACGCCGCTGAGTCGTGCCATGCGGCGGGGTTCTCCTGTCGTGTTCGCCAGGTCTTCCCAGCGCCCGCCCCGGGTGACTCACAGCCGACCTGCTTGCAGGGTCGGCCATCAGCACTGCCGGGCCCCGGCCTGGTTCCGGGGGTGGTGGCGCCCGTGTGGCGCGGTAGGTGCGCTGGGTTCCTCTATGTGGTGCGACGAGGGGTGATCAGCCCTGGCGCTGCTTGTGGCGCAGGTTCTCGCAGATCACCATGACCCGGCCGTGACGGCGGATCACCTTGCACTTGTCGCAGATCTTCTTGACGCTCGGCTGGACCTTCACGTCCGTCGCTCTCTCGGTTGTTCGGTCGTCACTTGTAGCGGTAGACGATGCGGCCGCGGGTCAGGTCGTACGGCGACAGCTCCACCACGACCCGGTCCTCGGGGAGGATCCGGATGTAGTGCTGACGCATCTTGCCGCTGATGTGTGCGAGGACCCGGTGTCCGTTCTCCAGCTCCACGCGGAACATCGCGTTCGGCAGGGGCTCGACGACCCGGCCTTCGACCTCGATCGCCCCGTCCTTCTTGGCCATGTCCTCCGCGATTCGTGACAGGTGGACGTACTCTTCGTTCCGTGCATGGGCACGTCGCTGCTCCGGGACCGTGAGGTGCGGGAGGCACGACGGAACCGGCGCCAGTAGGCGCGCCGAAAGACCAGTGTACGACCGTTGCTCGCGGGCACGCTCCCGGGGTTGGGCCGACCCGGCGGCCGTGTCCGAAACGGGATGATCCTGTCGGTGTGGGCCGTTACCGTCCCTTGACCTCGACCCGCCTTCACATAGTCCCGTGGATCGGTGATGACCCTACGCCCCGACACCCGCCTGCCCCGGCCGTTGCGCCCGTTCCGCCACCGCGAGTACCGGCTGCTGGTCACCTCCATGGCGGCGTCGCTGTTCGCGAGCGGGCTGTGGCTCGTCGCCGGCGTGTACCAGGTCATCGCGCTCGGTGGCGGCCCGGCCGAGCTCTCGCTGGTGGCCACGGCCACCGCCGTCGGCCTGCTGGTGAGCGCGCTCGGGGGCGGTGTCGCCGCCGACCGGCTGCCCAAGCGGGCCGTCCTGCTCGGCGTCGAGGGCGTCCGGGTCGCCGCCGCCGCCGCGGCGGGGCTGCTGGCGGCCACGGGCGTGATGCAGCTGTGGCACCTCGCCGTGATCGCGTTCGTGCTCGGCGCCGCGGAGGCCTTCTTCTTCCCCGCGTACTCGGCGATCCTGCCCACCCTGCTCCCCGCCGACGAGCTGCTCGCGGCCAACGGCGTCGAGGGCACGCTGCGCCCGGTGGCCCAGCAGGCGCTCGGTCCGGCGCTCGCGGGCGTGCTGGTCGGCGCCTTCGCCCCGAGCAGCGCGCTGCTGCTCGCGGGCGGGATCTACGCGATCGCCGCGGTCACGCTGGTGGCCATGCGCCGGGTGGCCGTCGCGCCGACGGCCGGGCGCACCTCCGTGCTCGGCGACCTGGCCGAGGGCTTCCGCTACCTGTTCCGCACCGGCTGGCTGTTCGCCACGCTGGCCTTCGCCACGCTCTACGTGCTCGTGCTGCTCGGCCCGCTCGAGGTGCTGCTGCCCTTCGCGGTGCGCGACCAGACCGGGGGCGGAGCCAGCAGCTTCGCGCTCGTGCTGGGCGCGTTCGGGATCGGCGGTGCGGTCGGGTCGCTCGTCGTGTCGTCGTGGCGGCTCCCCCGCCGCTACCTCACGGTGATGAACCTCCTGTGGGGAGCGGGCGCCGCCCCGCTCGCGCTGATCGGCCTCACCACGCACCTGTGGGTCATGGCGGTCGCCGCCTTCGTCGTCGGGTTCACCGGCTCGGCCGCGATGGTCATCTGGGGCACGCTGCTGCAGCGGCGCGTCCCACCCCACCTGCTCGGGCGGGTCTCCAGCCTCGACTTCTTCGTCTCGCTCGCCCTCATGCCGGTCTCGATGGCCGTGGCCGGGCCCGCAGGCGAGCTGCTGGGCATCCCGATGACGTTCGTGCTGGCCGGGCTCGTGCCGGTGTTCCTCGCCGTCGCCGCGATCCTCGGCTGGCGGCTGCCCGCCGACGAGATCGCCCACCCGCTCGACGCGCCGGCGGACCCGGCGGAGGCCGACGCCCTGGCGACGCGCTGAGGCGGCGGGCAGGTAGGAGTAAGCAGCTGTCGCCCCGATCCGGCCGATCAAGATCGGGCGTTCGCGATCGACCGGGCGATCCGGCGGCTGCGGACACCCCCGGCGTTCCGCGGAACGCACCGAACGATCGTCAGGGGCCTTGGTGGCTGGTGCACCCACCCAGCCACTCATCCAACGGTCGCGTCGTGATCAATCGGGGCGAATGCGCGCCGGGCCAGGACGAGGCAGGAGGCAGGCCGCGACCGGTCGGGCACGGTGCGCCCACCGCAGCGGATCGCCACCTCGTGATCGCCCAGCCGATGCGGTGATTCGGCAGCACTCCCTACGTGTGGCTGGTGTCACGATTCTGCCGATCTTGCCATCGTCGTGCCTGCGGCCAG
Organism: Pseudonocardia adelaidensis; assembly: GCF_039543345.1. Classification (NCBI taxonomy): domain Bacteria; kingdom Bacillati; phylum Actinomycetota; class Actinomycetes; order Pseudonocardiales; family Pseudonocardiaceae; genus Pseudonocardia; species Pseudonocardia adelaidensis. The sequence continues at coordinate 10,092 of NZ_BAABJO010000021.1, forward strand.
GGGTGGAACCCGTCTACAGCCGGAGATGCCGGCCGGCGATGGTGCCGCTCGCTCGGTCAGACCTCGAACCGCTCGATCGTCGGCGTCACCCCGGGCGCCCAGAGGGCCACGAGAGCATCCATGGCGGAGGAGTCGCGCGCACGCTCCGCCTCCATGTGCCGTTCCAGCAGCTCCTGGCTCGCCCAGCGTTCGAGGAGCACGAAGGTGTCCGGGTCGTCGAGGCTCTGTAAGAGCTCGTACTGCTCGCAGCCGTCCTCCTGGAGTGCGGTCTCCCGGACGGCCGTGAAGATGGCGGCGAACTCCGCCGCCTTGCCCGGAGCGACGCGGATCGTGATGACATGGCGGATGGCCACCGGCCTGTCCCTTCCGTTGAATGCCCGTCGACGGGCTCGCCAGAACGCTCCTTGCCGCGACGACCGGCGTCAACGACGTGATTCGGCACGCCCCGTGCCCGGCTGCGACGCACGCCACTGTCACCGGTTCGCGCGGTGCTTCGTCTCCGGTGGCAAGAGTCGAGGGAGTGGGAGGAAGCCGCGATGCGGATCTTCGTCGCAGGTGGGACGGGTGCGTTGGGCCGGCGGCTGGTGCCGCGGCTGGTGGCGAGCGGGCACGAGGTGACCGCGACGACCCGGAGCGCAGGCAGGACCGGCGAGCTGCGGGCCCTCGGTGCCCGTCCGGTGGTGGTGGACGGTTTGGACGGGGCCGCGGTCGGGCAGGCGGTGGCCGAGGCGCAGCCGGACGTGATCGTGCACCAGATGACCGCGCTGGCCGCCGCGGCGGACCTCCGCCGGTTCGACCGTTGGTTCGCCACGACCAACGCGCTGCGGACGGCCGGGACACGGCACCTGCTCGCCGCGGCGAAGGCGAGCGGCGTCGGGAAGGTCGTCGCGCAGAGCTACACCGGGTGGAACAACAGCCGCACCGGCGGACCGGTGAAGTCCGAGGACGACCCCCTCGACCCCGAGCCCGCGACGGCGCAGCGCGAGAGCATGGCGGCCATCCGGTTCCTGGAGCGCGCCGTCACCGAGGCGCCCCTCACCGGGATCGTCCTGCGCTACGGCAACTTCTACGGCCCGGGGGCGTCGGAGTCGATGGTCGAGCTGGTCCGCGCACGCAAGATGCCGATCGTCGGCGCGGGCACGGGGGTGTGGTCGTTCATCCACCTCGACGACGCCGCAGCCGCTACGGTCGCCGCTGTGGAGCGGGGCGGGGCGGGCGTCTACAACATCGTCGACGACGACCCGGCGCCGGTGGCGGAGTGGCTGCCCCACCTCGCCGACGCGGTGGGCGCGAAGCCGCCGATGCGGTTGCCGGTGTGGCTCGCCCGGCCGCTGGCGGGGGAGGTCGTGGTCCGCTGGATGACCGAGGGCAGGGGCGCGTCCAACGAGAAGGCGAAGCGCGAGCTGGACTGGCGACCGGCGTGGGCCAGCTGGCGGGACGGCTTCCGCCACGGGCTGACCGACCCGGTGGCCCCCCGGGAGGCGCGCGGATGACCGAGCTGGACGAACCGGCCGAGGCGCTGCGTCCGCTGTTGTTCTCGATCGCCTACCGGATGCTCGGCACCGTCAGCGACGCCGAGGACATCGTCCAGGAGACCTACCTCCGCCACCAGCGGGCGCTCGCGGAGGGCACCCGCATCGAGTCGACGCGGGCCTACCTCTCCGCGGTGACCACCCGGCTGGCGATCGACCACCTGCGCTCGGCCCGGGTGCGGCGCGAGTCGTACGTCGGGCAGTGGCTCCCCGAGCCGCTGCTCACCGACGACACCGAGGACCCGGCGGGGCACGCCGAACAGGCCGACTCGCTGTCGATGGCCTTCCTCCTCGTGCTGGAGCGGCTCAACCCGGTGGAACGGGCCGTCTTCCTGCTCCACGACGTGTTCGGCTACGGCTACGACGAGGTGGCCCGGATCGTCGGCAAGAGCGAGGCGAACAGCCGCCAGCTCGCCACGCGCGCCCGCAGGCACCTCGAGGAGAGCAGGCGGCGGTTCGACGCCTCCCGCCAGGAGCAGCAGGAGCTCGCCCAGCGGTTCTTCGCCGCGGTCACCGACGGCGACGTGGACCAGCTGGTCGGCATGCTGGCCGCCGACGTCGTCGTCCACGGGGACGGCGGCGGCAAGGCGCCGCAGTGGATGGAGCCGATCGTGGGGGTCGACAAGGTGTCGCGCCTGTTCGCCAACGTCGGGCGCCAGATGCGCGAGATGGGCATCACGATGCGGCTGCGCGAGATCAACGGGCGCCCGGGGGCGCTGGTGCTCGACCCGGACGGGAAGATCACGAACGTGTTCGTGCTCGACGTGGCCGACGGCGCCGTCCAGACCATCCGGTCGGTCATCAACCCGGACAAGCTCCGCCACCTCGGGCCCGTCGCCGACGTGCGCGAGCTCATGCGCCGGCACCGGGGGCGGCAGGCGCCGGGCTGAGCGGCGATCGTCCCGGACCCGCGACGTCAGGCGCGCACTCGCCTGCCCCCGGGGGCGTTCCACGCACCCGGCGCGCCTCACACCGCGCGCTGGTTGAGCTCGAGTTCGTGCAGGGCGATGAGGATGTCCGTGAGGCCGGTGACGTCGGTCAGCGGGCGGCCGAGGAGCTGTTCGATGCTGCGCAGCCGGTAGGGGACGGTATTGGGGTGGAGGTAGAGGGCGCGCGCGGTCGCGCGCGCCGACATGCCGTTGCGCAGGTACTCCCGCAGGGTGGCGAGGAGCTCGGGGCGCCCGCGCAGCGGGTCCAGCGCTGCGATGATCGCGGCGGTCGTGTCCGGGCTGCGGGTCAGCATGACGTCGAGGCCGACGTCTTCGAAGGTCACCACGCAGTCCGTCCAGCCGCGTTTCGTGCCGACCTGCGCTGCTTGCCTGGCCTTCACGCACACGTCGGTGATCGCGTCCAGGGGCGCCCCGTCGCCGCTGGTGCCGAGGAGGAACGAGCCCGGTCGGTGGGGATCGGTGACCGCGCGGTGCAGCAGCGCGTGCAGCGCCCGGTGATCGTCGCCGGGCAGGGGGCAGAGCAGGACGAGGTGCTGGTCGAGCCGGCCGACGAGGATGCGGCCCGCGGTGTGCCCGGCCAGCACGGCGAGCAGATGCCGTTCCACGCGCAGGTCGAGGCCTGCGTCGGGAGCGGCGACCACCACGACGACCGCGGCGTGGGGGCGGGTGGGATCGCTGCCGATGGCCTGCGCCTGCTTGCGGATCTCGTCCGGCGTCGCTTGCTGCTCGCCGACCAGGCGGGCGACGAGGTCGGTGGTGAGCCGGTCGTAGTAGGCGGTGACCTCGGCCTGGGTGCGGCGGTACGAGTCGGCCGAATGCCGGGCCACCTCGGCGAAGACCACGTTGAGCACTGCGATGGCGCGCCGCACGTCCGGGCCGGCGAACTCCTCGGCGTGGCGCAGCACGTGCTGCACGCAGATCCGTTCGGACGTGCTCCAGGACTGGAGCATGGCCTCGATGGGCACGCCCGACAGCGCTCGGCTGTAACCGATCTCCCGTGCGACCTCGCGAGCCGGATCGGTGAGCCGTTCGTCCCGGAGGGAGTCCAGCAGCGCCTGGATGGAGACGGGTATCCGCCGCGACAGATCTTCGCGGGGCATGTGGGTCGTGTCGTAGCCGGGGATTCCCCAGACGCTGTCGAGGACCTCCTCGCTGATCTCCGCGGCCGATTCCACGAGTGAGCGATGGATTTGTGACAACGACACAAAAGCATGCTAATGAAGCCTGGTTCGTTGCCCCATGTACCCGGTGACGGTCGCCGAGCATCCTGTGTCGATCGCTGAAGGCGGTATCCGAGACGGCACTGGAAGGCCAGCCATGACACCGAGCCGGGACAGGCTCAGGCGACGCGCGCTGGGAGCGAGCCTGGCCGGCAGCACCCTGGAGTGGTACGACTACATGATCTTCGGCCAGGCGGCCGCGCTCGTGTTCCCGCAGCTGTTCTTCCCCCACAGCTCGCCGATCGCCGGCCTCCTCAGCTCGTTCGCGACGTTCGCGGTCGGTTTCGTGGCGCGACCCATCGGCGCGGTCATCGCGGGCCACTTCGGCGACCGGATCGGCCGTCGTCGCGTGCTGCTGGCCACCCTCGTCACGATGGGCGTGGCCACCTGCGCGATCGGGTTGCTGCCCACCTACGCCCAGATCGGTGTGTGGGCGCCGATCCTGCTGGCGTTGTGCCGGATCGCGCAGGGGCTCGCGCTCGGCGGGGAATGGGGCGGATCGGTCCTGCTGGCCATCGAGCAGCTGCCCGGCGGGAAGCGCAAGGGGCTGCTGGGCAGCATCCCGCAGGCCGGAGATCCGCTCGGGCTCCTGCTCGCGGGCGGCTCGTTCACGCTCGCGACAACCCTGGTCCACAAGGACGCGTTCCTGGCGTGGGGCTGGCGGGTTCCCTTCCTGCTCGGCGCCTCGATCCTGGTCGTGGGGCTCTGGCTGCGGCTGCGGATCACCGAGACGCCCGAGTTCGTCGAGAGCATAAAGGACGCCCGGCCCGAGCGGGCGCCACTGGTCTCGGTGCTGCGCAGCCAGCCCGGGAACTTCGTGCTGTCGGTCGGATGCCGGCTCGGCGTGGATGTCGGGTTCTACGTCTTCACCGTCTTCTCGATCACCTACGTGACGACCTCGGGCGTGATGTCGAGCGGAGCCGTTCTGGTGGCCACGATGGTGGCGGCCGGCCTGGCGCTGGTCACCACCCCGCTGTTCGGCGCACTCGCCGATCGCGTCGGGACCCGGAGAGTGCTCGTCTGGGGACTCGTCGGACTCGTCGTCAGCGCGTTCGCCTTCTTCCCCCTGCTGGACACGGGGAGCCCGGCGTTGGCGTCGGTGGCGATGGTGCTGAGTTTCAGCATCGCCGGAATGGCCATCTGGGCGCCGTACGCCGGGCTCGTCTCCACGGTGTTCCCGCCGGAGACGCGCTACACCGGCACCTCGTTCAGCTTCCAGTTCTCCGGCATCATCGGCGGCGGCATCGCCCCGTTCATCGCCACGGCGCTGTTCGACCGCGCGGGTTCGTCGCTCCCGGTCACGCTGTACGTGGCGCTCGCCGCTGTCGTCAGCATCGTCTGCGTCGTCGCCGTGCGCACCCATGACCAGCTCGCCGAGCAGGCGGGGCGGGCGACCTCGCTGAACCGGCAGCCGTAGCGCGGTCCCGCAACCGGTGGCACACCTACCAGGCACTGCCGATGCGGGTGCTGCTCGGCGCCGGCGGCGTCCGCGTCCGGCTGCCGGACGAGGTCGCCGCCCCGTGGCCGGCCGCGCGCTCGTGGTGTGCTCGGGGACCGGGTGGTCGGCCTGTTGCCGGAGGCGCGGTTGCACGTGCCGGTCGAGCTCACCCGGAGGGCCCGGGAGGTGGCGGCCGGCACGGGCGCGGACGGTGCTCGGCGGCCGGGTGTCGGCCGGTCAGGGCTGGCCGATGCGGTCCACCTGGTCCGGCGCCACCGGCCGGTTCACCGGGCCGGAGAAGATCACGTGGGTGTTCGGATCGGCCTGGCTGAGCGCCCAGAGCCCGACGGCGTCGGCCGCGGTGAACACCAGCGCGGCGAGGATCGCGAGCAGGAGCCGCCTGCGCCGGTGCCGGCGCCGCCAGCCGGCGCTCGCCCGCCGGTACGCCCCCGGGTCGGCCCGCACACCCGAGGCGAGGGCGTCGAACGCCTCGCGCAGCCGCTCGTCGGCGCCAGGTGTGGTCATCTGCGCTCCTCGAGCACGCGGGACAACGCGGCCATCCCGCGGGAGACGTGCACCTTGACCGAACCCACGGTGATGCCCATCGCGTCTGCGATCTCGCTCTCGCGCAGGTCGAGCCAGAACCGTAACACCAACGCCTCCCGCTGCCGGGCCGGCAACGCGCGCACCGCGTCCACCAGCGCTTTCTGGTCGTCCCGCAACACCGCGCGCTCCTCACCGGATGCGGCGTGCACCGGTTCGGCGCCGTCCCGGGCCGCGTGCCTGCGCACCACCTGCAGGTGGCGGATGCGCATCCGCGTCAGGTTCACCACCACGGAGCGCAGGTACGTCGCCGCCGCCTCGGGGCTGCGCAGCCGTCGCCAGCGGCGGTAGAGCTGGTAGAACGCCTCCGCGACGACGTCCTCGGCGTCGTCGGCGCCGAGCAGCACCGCCAGCCGCACGAGCGGCAGGTGGTGGATCTCGAACAGCTCCGCGATCGCCTCCTCGCGGTCGCGATCCGGATCGGGCCGTGCCTCGGCGCCCCGCACGACCGTGTGGATGTCCTTCACGTCGCCACCCCCGCCCGCGGTGTGCCGCGCCCGGAGAACACGGGGGTGAGCACCGCGGACACGGCGAGGTTCACCGCGAGGGCGATCACGGCGACGTAGACCAGGACCGGCCCGATCGCGACCACGGAGGTGAACCCTCCCGCCACCGCGAGCACGGTGCCGACGACCATGCCCGCCGCCCACCCGCCGAGCAGCGCCGAGCGGTGCCACCACCCGGTGAACAGCCCGAACGCCACGGCCGGGAACGTCTGCAGGATCCAGATCCCGCCGAGCAGCTGCAGGTTGATGGCGTCCTGCTCGCGCAGCCCGAACACGAAGGCGAGCGCCGCCACCTTGGCGACCAGCGACACCCAGCGCGCCACCTTCACCTCGTGCTTCGGCGTGGCGCGCGGCAGGAAGAACTCGACGTAGACGTTGCGCGTGAAGAGCGCGGCGACGGCCACCGACATGACCGCCGCCGGCACCAGCGCACCGACGGCCAGCGCCCCGAACACCGCTCCGCTCGCCAGTTCCGGGAGCAGGTCCCTGACCAGCAGCGGGACGGCCACCTCGGCGTTGCCCACCGGCGCCGTGATGCCGGCCGCCAGCGCGGCGATGCCGAGCAGCCCGAAGAGGCCGAGCACGAACGTCCACGCGGGCATGGCGACGGTGCTGCGGCGCAGCGTGTCGGGGCTGTCGGCGGCGAACGCCGCGGTGAGCACGTGCGGGTACATCGGGAGGGCGAGGGCGGAGCCCAGCGCGAGCGTGGCGAAGGCCGGGTGCAGTGCGGGGTCCAGCAGCAGCCCGCCGCCGGGGCCCAGCTCCCGCTCGGCGCCGTCGAACACCGCCGCGAAGCCGCCGAGGCGCCCGACGGCCACCCCGACCACGCCGAACGCCGCCCCGAACACGAGCACGCCCTTGACCAGCGAGATCACCGCGGGCGCCCGCAGCCCGCTGCGGAAGGTAGCGCCGGCCAGCACGGCGAAGACGGCCGTGAGGGCGAGGTCGCCCACCAGGCCCTCCGGGTACAGCCCTCCCGCCGCGAGCACCGCCCGCACGCCGAGCAGCTGCAGCGCGATGTAGGGCATCGTCGCCAGCACGCCGGTGAGCGCGACCACGAGCATGAGCGCGGGCGAGTCGTAGCGCGCACGCACGTAGTCGGCCACCGTCACCGCGCCGGTCTGCCGCGCCGCCGTCCACAGCCGGGGAAGCAGCACGAACAGGATCGGGCAGAGGATCACCGTGTAGGCGAGCGGGAAGAAGCCCAGCGCTCCGGTGCCGTAGGCGAGGCCGGGCACGGCGGCGAACGTGTACGCGGTGAAGATCGAGCCGCCGAGCAGGAACCAGGTGACGCCCGTGCCGAACCGCCGGTCCGCCAGCGCCCAGCCCTCCAGGTGCGGTAGCACGTCCCGGCGGTGGAACCAGCGGGCGGAGAACGCCAGCATCGACGTCACGCCGAGCACGGCGATGAAGGCGACAGTGGCCAGCGGCTCGTCCATGGCCCCCACACCTCATCAGGCGGTTCGTCCCGTGTCCATGCCTCCCCGACCGGGAACCCGGGAAAGTCGGCCCAGGCTGTCAACCGGATGACGGGCGTCGGCAACTACTGCTCGGACCGCGGCGAGGGCGCCGCGGAGGGCGAGGAGATGTGATGTTGGAGAGGCTGGAACCCCGGCTGGTTCCGGGAGGCACGGCATGACGCTCACCGAGGCACGGTCGCGGATGAACCCGCGCTCCGTGCTGATCTGGACCGCCGTTGCCGTCATCGGCGCGGTGGCGTGGGGTGTGCTCGCCATCTCGCGCGGGGAGAACGTCTCCGCGATCTGGCTGGTGGTGGCCGCGCTCGGGTCGTACGCGATCGCCTACCGCTTCTACGCGCGGTTCATCGTCAAACGGGTGCTGCAGGCCGACGACAACCGCGCGACCCCCGCCGAACGCCTGGACAACGGCACCGACTTCCAGCCGATGGACCGCCGCGTCCTGTTCGGCCACCACTTCGCCGCGATCGCGGGCGCCGGTCCCCTCGTCGGCCCGGTGCTCGCCGCGCAGATGGGCTACCTGCCGGGCACGATCTGGATCATCTTCGGCGTCATCTTCGCCGGCGCCGTGCAGGACATGGTCGTGCTGTTCTTCTCGATGCGCCGCGACGGCCGCAGCCTCGGCCAGATGGCGCGCGACGAGATCGGCGTGGTCGGTGGTGTCGCGGCCCTCGTCGCCGTGTTCGCGATCATGATCATCCTGCTCGCGGTGCTCGCGCTCGTCGTCGTGAACGCGCTCGCGCACTCACCGTGGGGCACGTTCTCCATCGCGATGACGATCCCGATCGCCCTGTTCATGGGCTTCTACCTGCGCAGCATCCGCCCGGGACGCGTCATCGAGACGAGCGTCATCGGCGTGGCGCTGCTGCTGCTCGCGATCATCGCGGGCGGGTGGGTGCAGAACTCGAGCTGGGCAAACGCCTTCACCCTCGACCCGCGCACGCTGGTGATCTGGCTGGTGATCTACGGCTTCGCGGCGTCGGTGCTGCCGGTCTGGATGCTGCTCGCGCCGCGCGACTACCTGTCGACGTTCATGAAGGTCGGCACGATCGCCCTGCTCGCGCTCGGGGTCATCGTCACGGCGCCGGTGATGAACACGCAGGCGTTCACCCAGTTCGCCTTCACCGGCACCGGCCCGGTGTTCGCCGGGTCGCTCTTCCCGTTCGTGTTCATCACGATCGCCTGTGGCGCGCTCTCCGGCTTCCACGCGCTCGTCTCGTCGGGAACGACGCCGAAGCTGATCCAGAAGGAGTCGCAGGTCCGGCTCATCGGCTACGGCGCGATGCTCATGGAGTCCTTCGTCGCGGTGATGGCCCTGATCGCCGCCTGCGTCCTGGACCCAGGGCTCTACTTCGCGATGAACGCACCCGCCGGCCTGCTCGGCACCACGGTGGAGTCCGCGTCCGAGGCCGTGAACAACCTCGGGTTCACGATCACGCCGCAGGATCTGTCCGCAGCGGCGGCCGCGGTCCAGGAGAGCACCCTCGTGGCCCGCACCGGCGGGGCACCCACCTTGGCGGTCGGCATGTCGGAGATCTTCTCCGGCGCGTTCGGCGGCGATGCGCTAAAGGCGTTCTGGTACCACTTCGCGATCATGTTCGAGGCCCTGTTCATCCTCACCACGGTGGACGCGGGCACCCGTGTCGGGCGCTACATGCTGCAGGACACGATCGGCAACGTCTACAAGCCGTTCGCGAACGCGAACTGGAAGCCCGGCCAGTGGATCACCAGCGCGGTCGTCGTGCTCGCGTGGGGGTACTTCCTCTACGCGGGTGTCACCGACCCGCTGGGCGGGATCAACCAGCTCTTCCCGCTGTTCGGCATCGCCAACCAGCTGCTCGCGGCGGTCGCGCTCACGGTGGCGACCACGATCCTGATCAAGACGGGTCGCGGGAAGTACGCCTGGGTGACGCTGATCCCGCTCGCGTGGGACGCCGCCGTCACGCTCGTGGCGAGCTGGCAGAAGGTGTTCTCGCCCGACCCGAAGCTCGGCTTCTTCGCGCAACGCGACAAGTACGCGGCGGCGCTGGAGCAGGGCCAGGTGCTCGGGCCCGCGAAGAACATCGACGAGATGCACACCGTGGTCGTGAACTCCACGGTCGACGGCGTGCTGTCGATCCTGTTCGCGGTCCTGATCATCATCGTGATCGTGAACGCCCTGTGGGTGTGGTACCGGGCGCTCACCTCGTCCGAACCGCTGCCCGACTCCGAGGTGCCCGCCGTTCCGTCGAACATCGTGGCACCGTCCGGGCTCATCGCCACGGCGGCGGAGAAGCGGGCGCTCGCGGCGGCCGGGGAACGGTCGTGACCACGCTCGCGAGGGCATGGCGGGGCGTGCGCTGGTACCTGCGCGAGCTCACCGGCGAGACGCAGTACGAGCGCTACCTCGAGCGGCACGCGCGCGAGCACGGGGACGCTCCCCCGCTCTCGCGCCGCGAGTTCGAACGCCGCCGCATGGCGGGGGCGGACGTGAAGCCGGGCAGCCGCTGCTGCTGAGCCCACGACGAGCCGTGAGTGGATACGAGTGCTGGAGCACTCGTATCCACTCACGGCATAGGGTCAGAGGGCGTTGAGCTAGGTCAGAGGGCCTTGAGCTCCTCCGTCACCTCGGCCACGCTCTTCTTCGCATCCCCGAAGAGCATCGAGGTGTTCTCGGCGTAGAACAGCGGGTTGTCGATGCCGGCGAAGCCGCTGCTCATCGAGCGCTTGAGCACGATCACCGACCTCGACTCGTCGACGTTGAGGATCGGCATGCCGTGGATCGGCGAGCTCGGGTCGGTGCGGGCCGCCGGGTTCGTGACGTCGTTCGCCCCGATCACCAACGTGACGTCGGTGCGGCTGAACTCGCCGTTGATGTCGTCCATCTCCTTGAGCGCGTCGTAGGAGACGTCCGCCTCGGCGAGCAGCACGTTCATGTGCCCCGGCATCCGGCCGGCCACGGGGTGGATCGCGTACTTGACCTCCACGCCCTTGGCCTCGAGCAGGTCGGCCATCTCCTTGACGGCGTGCTGGGCCTGGGCCACCGCCATCCCGTAGCCCGGCACGACGATCACCTGCGCCGCGTAGGCCATCTGGATCGCCGCGTCGGCCGCGGACGTCGACTTCACGGTGCGCTCCACGCCGTCGTCGGCGCCCGGCAGGGCCGACGTGCCGCCGAACCCGCCCGCGACGATCGCCGGGATCGACCGGTTCATCGCCTTGGCCATCAGGTTGGTGAGGATCGAACCGGACGCACCCACGATCATGCCCGCGACGATCATCGCGGTGTTGTCCAGCGCGAGACCGGCTGCCGCGGCCGAGAGGCCCGTGAGCGCGTTGAGCAGCGAGATGACCACCGGCATGTCGGCCCCGCCGATGGGCAGCACGACGAGCACGCCGAGCACGGCGGCGAGCACGAGCAACAGGACGATCCAGATCTGCGGCGCCCCGCCGAGACCCGCCACCACGGCGCAGGCCACCGCGCCCACCAGCAGCAGGCCGTTCACCAGCTGCTGGGCCTTCCCCAGCCCGATCGGGCGGCCGGGCAGGATCTCCTGCAGCTTGCCGAAGGCGATCAGCGAGCCCCAGAACGAGATGGACCCGATGATCGCCGCGAACAACGAGGCGACGACGACGTGGCCGGGCTCCGCCGAGAAGCCCTCGGTGGTGCGGAACTCGGACCAGGCGATCAGCGCGACCGCCCCGCCGCCGACGCCGTTGAACAGCGCCACCATCTGCGGCATCGCGGTCATCTTCACCTGCCGCGCGGAGGGCACGCCCAGGGCCGCACCGATCACGAGGCCGACGACGATCAGGATCCAGTTGTGCCGCACCTGCAGCAGCGTGGCGACCACCGCGATGCCCATGCCCACGGCGGCGATCCAGTTGCCGCGCACCGCCGTCTTCGGGCCGGTGAGGCCCATCAGGCCGTAGATGAAGAGCGCGAAGGCGATGATGTAGAGGACCGCGACGAGAGCGCCCATCAGGAGTCGCCCTTCCCGTTCGACGCGATCTTGTCGGCGGCCGGTGCCTGCGGCTTGGTCTTGAACATGCCGAGCATCCGGTCGGTCACGAGGAAGCCACCGATCACGTTGATCGCGCCGAACGCGATGGCGACGACGAGCAGGATCGCGTCGACCACCGACGGGTTCTCCAGGTGCCCGAGCACGATGAGGCCGCCGAGCAGCACGATGCCGTGGATCGCGTTGGTGCCCGACATCAGGGGCGTGTGCAGCGTGTTGGGCACCTTCGAGATCACGGCGAAGCCGACGAAGCCCGCCAGCACCAGGATGGCGAGGTTCGCGAGAAGCCCGGTTTCCATCAGTCCCTCCCTCGGGTGACGCAGGACTTCGCGAGCACCTCGTCGTCCCAGTTCGGCGCGACGGCGCCGGAGTCGTCCAGCATCAGTTCGAGGAGCGCCGAGACGTTGCGCGCGTACAGCTCCGACGCGTGCTCGGGCATCGTGGCCGCCAGGTTGAGCGGCGCCGCGATCGTGACGTCGTGCTTGACGACCACCTTGCCGGGCTCGGTGAGCTCGCAGTTGCCGCCGCTCTCCCCTGCCAGGTCCACGACCACGCTGCCGGGGCGCATGCCCTTCACGGCCGCGCCCGTGACCAGCGTGGGCGCCTTGCGGCCGGGCACGTTCGCCGTGGTGATGACGACGTCGAATCCGGTGATGGCCTCCTCGAGGCGCCGCTGCTGCTCCGCGCGCTCGTCATCGGTGAGCTCGCGGGCGTACCCGCCCTCGCCCGCGGCCTCGATGCCGAGGTCGAGCCACTGCGCACCGAGCGAGCGCACCTGGTCGGCCACCTCGGGCCGCACGTCGTAGCCCGTGGTGCGCGCGCCCAGCCGCTTCGCGGTGGCGAGCGCCTGCAGCCCCGCGACGCCCACGCCGAGCACGAGCGCGGTGGCCGGCTTGACGGTGCCGGCCGCGGTGGTCAGCATCGGGAAGAAGCGGGTGCTGTGCTCCGCGGCGAGCAGCACGGCCTTGTAGCCGGTGACGTTCGCCTGCGACGACAGCGCGTCCATCGACTGCGCCCGGGAGATGCGCGGGATGGCCTCCATGGCGAACGCCTGCACGCCCGCCGTCGCCAGCGCGTCGGCCGTCTCCGGTGACGTGAGCGGCGCGAGGAACCCGATCAACGTGCTGCCGCTGGCCAGCCTGCCGATCTCCTCGGTGGTGGGCGGGTTCACCTTCGCCACGACGTCGCACGACCACGGGTCCCCGACGGTGGCGCCTGCCTGCGTGAACAGCTCGTCGGGGATGAGCGCGCCGAGTCCGGCGCCGGCCTCGACCACGACGTCCACACCACGCGTGCGGAGCTTCTCGACGACCTTGGGCACCAGGGCGACCCGGCGCTCCCCGGCGGCAGACTCGCGCGGCACCCCGACGGTGGTCCGCCGCGGTACTGTGGATTCTGTATTCACAAGACCGGAGCCTAGCCCAGTGCGCGCCCGATCAGGGGAGGAGTGTGACGTGTGCGGCCCGGAACGCGCACCTTGGAGCCACGGTGCCGGCCTGGACGCGCCGGATCAGCAGTGCGGCTCCAACGTGCGGATCAGGGCAGGGTGAGGATCCTCGGGCCGTCGTCGGTGATGGCGACGCTGTGCTCCCAGTGGACCGCCCGGCTGCCGTCGGCGGTCACCACCGTCCAGCCGTCGTCGAGCTCCCGGGTCTCCGGGTCGCCCGCGGTGAGCATCGGCTCCACCGCGAGGGCCATGCCGGGCACGAGCTGCGGGCCCTGGCCGGGGTCGCCGTAGTTGGGCAGGAACGGGTCCATGTGCATCGACGTGCCGATACCGTGCCCGCCGTACTCGGCGACGATGCCGTAGCGCACGCCGTCGCGCTCGCCCGCTGCCTCGGCCGCCACCTGCACGGCGTGCGAGATGTCGGTGAGGCGCCCGCCGGGCAGCACGGCGGCGATCCCGGCGTGCAACGACTCCTCGCAGGCCGCCGACAACGCGAGGTCGGCGGCCGACACCGCGCCGATCGGGATCGTCACGGCGGCGTCACCATGCCAGCCGTCGAGGATCGCCCCGCAGTCGACGGAGATCAGGTCGCCGTCCGCGAGCACCTGGGTGGCGGCCGGGATGCCGTGCACGATCTGCTCGTTCACCGACGCGCAGATGGATGCCGGGTAGCCGTGGTAGCCCAGGAACGACGGGACGGCGCCGCCGTCCCGGATGGTCTGCTCGGCGAGCGCGTCCAGCTCGCCGGTGCTCACCCCCGCCTTCGCCGCCTCGACGACCGCGGCGAGCGTGCGGGCGACGAGAGCACCCGCGGAGCGCATTGCGTCCAGCTCACCCGGGGTCTTCAGCTCGATGTCCCGGCCCCGCCAGCGCGCGAGGAACCCGCGGACGCCGCGGCGCCCCCCGTTCACCGGTTCCCCTGCACCCGGTCCCGCAGCGCGTCGGACAGCCGGTCGGTGATCTCCTCGACGGCGCCGACGGCGTCGATCGTCACGAGCCGGTCGCGGTAGTGCTCCAGCAGCGGCGCCGTCTCCTCGCGGTAGACCTGCTGGCGGCGGCGGATGACGTCCTCGGTGTCGTCGGTGCGGCCCCGGCTCAGCAGGCGCTGCACCAGCTCCTCCTCCGGCACCTGGAGCTCGACGACCTGGTCGATGTCCTCGCCGCGCTCGGCGAGCAGCTGCTCGAGCGAGTTGGCCTGGCTCAGGTTGCGCGGGAAGCCGTCGAGGAGGAAGCCCTTGGCGGCATCGTCCTCGGCGAGGCGTTCCCGCATCATCGCGATCGTGACGCTGTCGGGCACGAGGTCGCCCGCGTCGATGTAGCGCTTGGCCTCGAGCCCGATGGGGGTCTCCGCCCCGGGCTGCAGGTTGGCGCGGAACAGGTCCCCGCTGGAGATGTGCGGCACGTCCAGACGCTCCGCGAGACGCACCGCCTGGGTGCCCTTGCCCGCGCCTGGTGGACCGACCAGAAGAAGACGCACGCGACACCGACCTCCTGAACTCGACGACGAACCGAACCCGACCGACCAGTCGACGTTAACGCAGGAAACCGTCGTACCTGCGTTGCATGAGCTGGCTCTCGATCTGCTTGACGGTGTCGAGGCCCACTCCGACCATGATCAGCACAGCGGTACCCCCGAAGGGGAAGTTCTGGTTCTGGCCCGAGCCGGTGATGCCGAGGAAGAAGTTCGGCAGTACGGCGATGATGCCGAGGTACAGCGAGCCGGGCAGGGTGATGCGGGACAGGACGTACTGCAGGTACTCCGCAGTGGGCCTGCCCGGGCGGATCCCGGGGATGAACCCGCCGAACTTCTTCATCTCGTCGGCCCGTTCCTCGGGGTTGAACGTGATGCCGACGTAGAAGTAGGTGAAGAAGATGATCAGTGCGAGGTAGAGCGTGATGTGCACCCAGCTCGACTGGTCGACGAGATAGGTCTGCACGAACTGCTGGAACCAGCCGCCGGTGCTGCCGGCCAGCCGGGAGACCAGGTCCGGCAGGTACAGCAGCGACGAACCGAAGATGACCGGGATGACACCGGCCTGGTTGACCTTCAGCGGCAGGTAGGTGGACGTGCCGCCGTACATGCGGCGTCCCACCATGCGCTTGGCGTACTGCACCGGGATGCGGCGCTGGCCCTGCTCGATGAAGACCACGCTCGCGATGATGGCCAGGCCGAAGACGCAGACGCCGGCGAAGACGAGGCCGCCGTTCTGCATGATGTTGGCGCCCTCGCCCGGGATCCGGGCCGCGATCGAGGTGAAGATCAGCAGCGACATGCCATTGCCGATGCCGCGCTCGGTGGCCTGCTCGCCGAGCCACATGATGACCGCGGTGCCCGCTGTCATCACGACCACGATCACCGACAGCGTGAAGATGTCGGACTGGGGGATCACCGGGAGGGAGCAGTTGGTGAACAGCTGCCCGCGGTCGGCCAGGGCGACGATGCCGGTGGCCTGCAGGATGGCGAGCGCGATCGTGAGGTAGCGGGTGTACTGGGTCAGCTTGTTCTGACCCGACTGCCCTTCCTTCTTGAGCTGCTCGAAGCGCGGGATGACCACCGTGAGCAGCTGGATGATGATGCTCGCGGTGATGTACGGCATGATGCCGAGCGCGAAGATCGACAGCTGCAGCAGCGCGCCGCCGGAGAACAGGTTGATCAGCGAGTAGATGCTCGCGTTGTCGCTCTCCTGGACCTGCTCGAGGCACTCCTGGATGTTCGGGTAGGACACCCCGGGCGACGGGATCGAACAGCCGAGGCGGTACACCGCGACGATCATCAGCGTGAAGAGGATCTTCTTCCGCAGGTCAGGCGTGGTCAGTGCCGACCGAAAAGCGCTGAGCACTCGGTGATCCTCCTGTACTGGGTGGCCCGCTCGACGGCGGACCCGATCCGTCGCGAGGGATGCGACGCCGTCCGGGTTACCGGTGGCCTTCGACGAACCCGGGCGGGAACGACTCTAACAGCGGGCGCTCCACCGGTTCGGCACGGACCGGGGCGGCTGTGCCCCGGTCCGCACCGAACAGGCGGGAGCTCCTCAGAGCTCCGTGACGCTGCCGCCGGCCGCCGTGATCTTGTCGCGGGCGCTGCCGGAGAACGCGTGTGCGCTCACCGTGAGCGCGACGCCGTCGATGTCGCCGTTGCCGAGGACCTTCACCGGCTGGTTGCGCCGCACGGCGCCGGCCGCGACGAGCTCGTCGGGGCCGACGGTGCCGCCCTCGGGGAACAGCTGGGCGAGGTCGCCCACGTTCACCACCTGGTACTCGACGCGGAACCGGTTCTTGAAGCCCTTGAGCTTCGGCAGCCGCATGTGCAGCGGCATCTGGCCACCCTCGAAGGCGGGGGAGACGGTCTTGCGCGCCTTGGTGCCCTTGGTACCGCGGCCCGCCGTCTTGCCCTTGCTGCCCTCGCCGCGCCCGACCCGGGTCTTGTCGGTCTTGGCCCCCGGGGCGGGGCGGAGGTGGTGGATCTTGATGGTGGTCATCAGGAGCCGACCTCCTCGACCGTCACGAGGTGACGGACGGTGTGGATCATGCCGCGGATCTGCGGGGTGTCGTCCCGCTCGACCGTCTGGCGGATCTTGCGCAGGCCCAGCGACTTGAGGGTGTCGCGCTGGTTCTGCTTGCGACCGATGGTGCTGCGCACCTGGGTGATCACGAGCTTCCCGGCCATCACGACCTCGCACCCTGCGCGGCGGCCGCACGGGCCCGCAGCATCTCGGCGGGGGCGACGTCCTCGAGCGGCAGGCCGCGGCGCGCCGCGACCTCCTCCGGCCGCTGGATCTGCTTCAACGCGTCGACCGTGGCGTGCACGATGTTGATCGCGTTGTCGCTGCCGAGCGACTTCGAGAGGACGTCGTGGATGCCGGCGCACTCCAGCACGGCACGCACCGGGCCACCGGCGATGACACCGGTACCGGGGCTCGCCGGCCGGAGCATGACGACGCCTGCTGCGGCCTCGCCCTGCACGCGGTGCACGATCGTGCCGCCGATGCGCGGGACGCGGAAGAAGTTCTTCTTCGCCTCCTCCACGCCCTTGGCGATCGCCGCCGGCACCTCCTTGGCCTTGCCGTAGCCGACGCCGACCATGCCGTCGCCGTCACCCACGATCATCAGGGCGGTGAAGCTGAAGCGCCGGCCGCCCTTGACCACCTTGGCCACGCGGTTGATCGTGACCAGGCGCTCGATGTACGGGGTCTTGTCCTGGGCCGCCCCGCCACGGCCTCCGTCCCGGCGGTCCCGGCGGTCGCGGTTGTCGCCGCCCCCAGGGCCCCCGCCGTCACGCCGTGTGCGTCCCGGCATCAGACGTTCCCTTCCATCTTCGTGTACATCATCAGAACTCCAGCCCGCCCTCGCGGGCCGCATCGGCCAGCGCAGCGATCCGACCGTGGTAGTCGTAGCCGCCCCGGTCGAAGACGACGGCGGTGATGCCGGCCTCGCGGGCCCGGGCTGCCACCAGCTCGCCGACCTTCGCCGCGCGGGCCTTCTTGTCGCCGTCCAGCGCGCGGACGTCGGTCTCGAGCGAGGACGCGGAGGCGAGCGTGTGGCCGGCGACGTCGTCGATCAGCTGCACGACGATGTGCCGCGAGCTGCGCTTGACGGCGAGGCGCGGGCGCTCGGCGCTGCCGATGACCTTCTTCCGCAGGCGGGCGTGCCGACGGCCGATCGCGGTGCGCCGCTTCGCCGCCACCTGGGAGGCGGTGCGCTTGCGGGCGTTCGCAGAAAGAGTCGCTCCTGATGTCGTCTCAGCCATCACTTACCCGTCTTTCCGACCTTGCGGCGGACGTTCTCGCCCGCGTACCGCACACCCTTGCCCTTGTACGGCTCGGGCTTGCGGATCTTGCGGATGTTGGCGGCGGTCTCGCCGACCAGCTGCTTGTCGATGCCGCTGACCGAGAACCGGGTGGGCGCCTCCACCGCGAAGGTGATGCCCTCCGGCGGCTCGACCACGACGGGGTGGCTGAAACCGAGTGCGAACTCCAGGTTGGAGCCCTTCAGCGCCACGCGGTAACCGACGCCGACGATCTCCAGCTTCTTCTCGTAGCCGGAGGTGACGCCGACGACCAGGTTGTTGACCAGAGAGCGGGTGAGGCCGTGGTACGCCCTGCTCTTGCGCTCGTCGTCAGGGCGCTTCACGAGGATGGCGCCGTCGTCGCCGCGCTCGACCGTGATCGGCTCGATCACGGTGTGCGACAGGGTGCCCTTGGGGCCCTTCACGGTCACCGTGCGGCCGTCGATGGTGACGTCCACCCCGGCAGGCACGGCGACGGGCAGCTTCCCGATACGGGACATGTCTTCTACCCCCTCACCAGACGTAGGCGAGGACTTCCCCGCCCACGCCGTTCTTCTTCGCCTGCTGGTCGGTCTGCAGGCCGCTGGACGTCGAGATGATCGCGACGCCGAGGCCGCCGAGGACCCGGGGCAGGTTCGTGTGCTTGGCGTACACCCGCAGGCCGGGCTTCGACACGCGCCGCAGGCCGGCGATGCTGCGCTCCCGGTTGCGCCCGTACTTGAGCTCGATGACCAGGTTCTTGCCGACCTCGGCGTCCTCCACGTCGTGGGAGGCGATGTAGCCCTCCTTCTGGAGGATCTCCGCGATCGCGACCTTGAGCTTCGAGTGCGGCATGACCACGCGGTCGTGGTAGGCCGAGTTGGCGTTGCGCAGACGCGTGAGCATGTCTGCGATGGGGTCGGTCATCGTCATGGATCGAGAGTCACTTTCCCACCGTGGTTCCCCTCCCGGGGGCCTGCGGCGAAAGGGGTTACCAGGAGGACTTGTTCACGCCGGGCAGCTCGCCCGCGTGTGCCATGTCCCGGACGCAGACGCGGCAGAGGCCGAACTTGCGCAGCACGGCACGCGGCCGGCCGCACTTCTGGCAGCGGGTGTAGCCCCGCACCTTGAACTTCGGCTTGCGCGCGGCCTTGATGATGAGAGCCTTCTTGGCCATCTCACGCCTCCCAGAAAGGCAGTAGGGGAAGCCGAGCTAGCGTCGCGACCATCTCACGCCTCCTTGAAGGGGAAACCGAGCTTGCGCAGGAGCGCTCGGCCTTCCTCGTCGGTCGTGGCCGTGGTGACGACCGTGATGTCCATGCCGCGCGGCCGGTCGATCGTGTCCGGGTCGATCTCGTGGAACATCGACTGCTCGGTGAGCCCGAACGTGTAGTTGCCCCGCCCGTCGAACTGCGTGCCCGAGAGGCCGCGGAAGTCGCGGATGCGCGGCAGCGCGATCGTGAGCAGGCGGTCGAGGAACTCCCACATCCGGTCGCCGCGCAGGGTGACCTTCGCGCCGATCGGCATGCCCTCGCGCAGCTTGAACTGCGCGATCGACTTGGTGGCCCGGCGGATCTGCGGCTTCTGGCCGGTGATGGTGGCCAGGTCGCGGACCGCGCCGTCGATCAGCTTCGCGTCGCGGGCGGCGTCGCCGACACCCATGTTGACGACGACCTTCACGACGCCGGGGATCTGCATGACGTTGGCGTAGGAGAACTGCTCGCGCAGCTCGCCTGCGATCTCGTCGCGGTAGCGCTGCTTGAGGCGCGGCGCCACGCGCTCTGCGGTGGTCATCTCAGATCTCCTTCCCGGAACGCCGGGAGATCCGGACGCGCTTGCCCTCGTCGGTGACCTTCTTGCCGACGCGGGTGGGCTTGCCGTCACCGTCGACCAGCATCACGTTCGAGACGTGGATGGCCGCCTCGGTGGTGATGATCCCGCCGGACTGCGCGCCACGCTGGTTCTGGGTGATCCGGGTGTGCTTCTTGATCCGGTTGACACCCTCGACGAGCACGCGCTGCGTGTCCGGGTAGGCCTGGATGACCTTGCCCTTCGCGCCCTTGTCCTTGCCGGCGATCACCTGCACGGTGTCGCCCTTCTTGATCTTCATGTCAGAGCACCTCCGGGGCGAGGGAGATGATCTTCATGAACCGCTTGTCGCGCAGCTCGCGCCCCACCGGGCCGAAGATGCGGGTCCCTCGCGGCTCGTTGTTGTCCCGGATCAGCACCGCCGCGTTCTCGTCGAACCGGATGTAGCTGCCGTCCGGGCGCCGCCGCTCCTTGACCGTGCGCACGATCACGGCCTTGACGACGTCACCGCGCTTCACCCCGGCGGCCGGGATGGCGTCCTTCACCGTGGCGACGATGACGTCGCCGATGCCTGCGTACCGGCGCCCGGAGCCGCCCAGCACCCGGATGCACAGGATCTCCTTGGCACCGGTGTTGTCGGCGACGCGCAGCCGCGACTCCTGCTGGATCACTTCGCCTTCTCCAGGATCTCCACCAGCCGCCAGCGCTTCGTGGCCGACAGCGGGCGGGTCTCCATCAGCCGGACGCGGTCGCCGACGCCGGCCGTGTTGGCCTCGTCGTGCGCCTTCACCTTGCTGGTCCGGCGGATGACCTTGCCGTACATGCGGTGCTTCACGCGGTCCTCGAGCGAGACCACGATCGTCTTGTCCATCTTGTCGGAGACGACGAGGCCCTCACGGACCTTCCGCTCCGCACGCTCCACCGACTTCGGCGGCGTGTTGCCTGTCTCGCTCATGCCGCGCCCTCGCCACTCTCATCGGGGGCGGCCGACAGGCCCAGCTCGCGCTCACGCATGATCGTGTAGATCCGCGCGATGTCGTGCCGGACGGTACGCAGCCGCCGGTTGTTGTCCAGCTGCCCGGTTGCCATCTGGAAGCGGAGGTTGAACAGCTCCTCCTTGGCCTCCCGCACCCGCAGCACGAGTTCCTCGTCGGAGAGCTCGCGCAGCTCGGCAGCGGCGGTCGAGCCTGCGGCCATCAGATGTCACCACCTTCACGGGTCACGATCCGGCACTTCATGGGCAGCTTGTGGATCGCGCGACGCAGCGCCTCACGAGCGGTCTGCTCGTTCGGGAAGCTCATCTCGAACACGACCCGGCCGGGCTTGACGTTGGCGACCCACTTCTCCGGCGAACCCTTGCCGGAACCCATGCGGGTCTCGGCGGGCTTCTTGGTGAGCGGGCGGTCCGGGAACACGTTGATCCAGACCTTGCCGCCACGGCGGATGTGCCGGTTGATGGCGATACGGGCCGACTCGATCTGCCGGTTCGTGACGTACGCCGGCTCGAGCGCCTGGATGCCGTAGTCGCCGAAGGTGACCCGCGTGCCGCCGGTGGCCATACCGGTGCGGTGCGGCCGGTGCTGCTTGCGGTGCTTGACCTTGCGTGGGATCAGCATGGCTCAGCTCCCACCCTGTTCGTTCTCAGCGGTGGCGGTGGCGGTCGCGGTGGCACCGCCACCCGCGGACTGCTCGGCGGCGGCCCGCCCGGCCTCGGTGCCCGAGCCGGTGGTGCCGGACGCACCCGAACGGCGACGCTGCGGGCGCTCGCGGCGCGGACGCTCCGGGGCGGCCGCAGCGGCGGCGGCCTCGCGGCGGCCTCCGACCACGTCACCCTTGTAGATCCACACCTTGACGCCGATCCGGCCGAACGTGGTGCGGGCCTCGAACAGGCCGTAGTCGATGTCGGCGCGCAGCGTGTGCAGCGGCACCCGACCCTCGCGGTAGAACTCCGAGCGCGACATCTCCGCGCCGCCGAGCCGACCGGAGCACTGGATCCGGATGCCCTTCACTACCGGGCTGCGCATGGCGGACTGGATGCCCTTGCGCATCGCGCGGCGGAACGCCACGCGGTTGGACAGCTGCTCGGCCACCGCCTGGGCGACGAGCTGGGCGTCCGACTCCGAGTTCTTCACCTCGAGGATGTTCAGCTGGACCTGCTTCTTGGTCAGCTTCTCGAGCTGGCCGCGGATGCGGTCGGCCTCGGCGCCACGGCGGCCGATCACGATGCCCGGGCGCGCGGTGTGGATGTCCACCCGCACGCGGTCCCGGGTGCGCTCGATCTCGACCTTCGAGATGCCGGCCCGCTCCATGCCCTTGGAGAGCATGCGGCGGATCTCGACATCCTCCTTGACGTACTCGGCGTACTGCTTGTCGGCATACCAGCGCGACTTCCAGTCGGTGGTGATGCCGAGCCGGAACCCGTGCGGGTTGATCTTCTGACCCATCAGCGGGCCCTCCCCTTCGCACCGCGGGCACCCCGGCCGGACTTCGCCGGCTGGGACTCGACCTCGACGGTGATGTGGCTCGTGCGCTTGCGGATCCGGTAGGCGCGGCCCTGGGCCCGCGGCCGGATGCGCTTGAGCGTCGGGCCCTCGTCGGCAAAGGCCGCCGCCACCACGAGGGTGTCGGGGTCCAGGTCGAGGTTGTTCTCGGCGTTGGCCGCGGCGCTCGCCACGACCTTGAACAGCGGCTGGGCCGCCGCCTGCGGCGAGAACCGCAGGATGTCGAGTGCCTCCTGGACCGGGCGGTCCTTGATCAGCGCGACGACCCGCCGCACCTTGGTGGGCGACATGTGCACGTACCGCGCCACCGCGCGCGCCCGTGCGGGCGCGGCGGCAGGGGTCTCTGTGGTCTCAGCCACGTCTACTCCTCTGCTCCGTCAGCCCGCGCCCCGCACGCCCTCGCCGGGCTCGGGCGGGCGCTGCGCGCAGGCGCTGCGTTCGATGATTCGCTCGCAAGCTCGCTCATCGCCTGCGCGCCTTGCGGTCGTCCTTGATGTGGCCCCGGAAGGTGCGCGTGGGCGCGAACTCCCCGAGCTTGTGACCCACCATCGAGTCCGAGACGAAGACCGGCACGTGCTTGCGGCCGTCGTGCACCGCGATCGTGTGGCCGATCATGTCCGGGATGATGGTGGAACGGCGGGACCAGGTCCTGATCACCGTCTTCTTGCCCGACTCGTTGAGGGCGTCCACCTTCTTGAGCAGGTGGTCATCCACGAACGGGCCCTTCTTCAGGCTGCGCGGCATCTCTTACCTCCCTGCTCAGCGCTTCTTGCCGGTACGGCGCCGGCGGACGATCATCTTGTCGGACGGCTTGGTGCGGCGGGTGCGGCCTTCCGGCTTGCCCGCGGGGTTGACCGGGTGGCGACCACCCGAGGTCTTGCCCTCACCACCGCCGTGTGGGTGGTCGACCGGGTTCATCGCGACACCGCGGACGGTGGGGCGCTTGCCCTTCCACCGCATGCGGCCCGCCTTGCCCCAGTTGATGTTGGAGTGCTCGGAGTTGCCCACCTCGCCGACGGTGGCGCGGCAGCGCACGTCGACGTTGCGGATCTCCCCGGACGGCATGCGCAGCTGCGCATAGGGGCCGTCCTTCGCCACCAGCTGCACGCTCGAGCCGGCCGACCGCGCGATCTTCGCGCCGCCGCCGGGGCGGAGCTCGATCGCGTGGATCACGGTGCCGGTCGGGATGTTGCGCAGCGGCAGGTTGTTGCCCACCTTGATGTCGGCCCTGGGGCCGGCCTCGACGGTGTCGCCCTGCTTGAGCTTCGCCGGCGCGACGATGTAGCGCTTCTCGCCGTCGGCGTAGTGCAGCAGCGCGATGCGGCTGGTGCGGTTCGGGTCGTACTCGATGTGCGCGACCTTGGCCGGGACGCCGTCCTTGTCGTTGCGCCGGAAGTCGATCAGCCGGTAGGCGCGCTTGTGGCCACCGCCCTGGTGCCGGGTGGTGACCCGCCCGTGCACGTTGCGGCCGCCCTTGCTGTGCAGCGGACGGATCAGCGACTTCTCGGGCGTCGAGCGCGTGATCTCGGCGAAGTCCGAGACGCTCGACCCGCGGCGACCCGGGGTCGTCGGCTTGTACTTACGGATGCCCATGTGTGTCGTCAGCCCCTCAGCTCGCCCGGCCGCCGAACACGTCGATCGCCCGGCTCTCCTCGGAGAGCGTGACGATGGCGCGCTTGGTGTCCTTGCGCTTGCCGTAGCCGGTGCGGGTGCGCTTGCGCTTGCCCGGGCGGTTCAGCGTGTTGACGCTGAGCACCTTGACCCCGAACACCTTCTCGACGGCGATCTTGATCTCGGTCTTGTTCGCGTCCGGGGCGACGACGAAGGTGTACTGGCGCTCGTCGAGCAGCCCGTAGCTCTTCTCCGACACCACCGGCGCGAGCAGGATGTCCCGCGGATCGGGGATCACTTGTCAGCCTCCTTGCGCTGCGACGGCGGCGCCGCGAACCCCGCCGCCTCCGCCGCATCGGCCGAGGCGAACCAGACCTCCGCCTCGGTGCGGGCGTAGAACGAGCTGCCCGGCACGTGGTAGAGCATCGAGTCGGCGTTGCCC
This sequence comes from Pseudonocardia adelaidensis, assembly GCF_039543345.1. Lineage (NCBI taxonomy): Bacteria > Bacillati > Actinomycetota > Actinomycetes > Pseudonocardiales > Pseudonocardiaceae > Pseudonocardia > Pseudonocardia adelaidensis. The sequence continues at coordinate 34,395 of NZ_BAABJO010000021.1, forward strand.
TTCACCGGGAAGCCCTCCGGCTGCGAGCCGTCGGCCAGCGGCGCGTGGCTCTGCGGGCCGTAGGGGCCCTCCTCGGTGCCCGGCGCGGGCTCGACGGTCTCGCTCTCCCGCGCGGCCGCCCGCACCGACGCCTTCTTCGACGTGGCGACCGGGCCGGCGAGGAACGCGTCGAGCGCCTCCTGCGTGAACACCACGGCCTCGTTGACCAGCACGTCGTAGGTGTTGAGCTGGTCGGGCGCGATCAGGTGCACCGTGGGCAGGTTGCGCAGCGACAGCCAGGCCGTCTCGTCCTCGCGGCCGAGCACCACGAGCACGCGCTGCGCGGCGTCGCCGGTGACGGCCTCGATCGCCTTGCGGGCCGACTTGGTGGACGGGGTGTCACCCGTGACCACCGAGGACACCACGTGCACCAGCCCGGCGCGGGCCCGGTCCGAGAGGGCACCGCGGAGAGCGGCGGCCTTCATCTTCTTGGGCGTCCGCTGGGTGTAGTCGCGCGGCGTGGGGCCGTGGACGGTGCCACCACCCGCGAACTGCGGCGCACGCGTGGAGCCCTGGCGGGCGCGGCCGGTGCCCTTCTGGCGGTACGGCTTCTTGCCGCCGCCACGCACCTCGCCGCGGGTCTTCGTGTCGTGCGTGCCCTGCCGGGCGGCCGCCTGCTGCGCCACCACGACCTGGTGCATCAGCGGCACGTTGGCCGTGACGTCGAAGACGTGGTCCGGCAGCTCGACGGTGCCGCCCTTCTTGCCCTCGGGGGACAGGACGTCGACGGAGGTCACTGCACACCACCCTTCGAAGCCGTCTTGACGAGGACGAGGCCGCCGCGCGGACCGGGGATCGCACCCTTGATCAGCAGCAGGCCGTTCTCGGTGTCCACGCGGTGGACCGTGAGGCTCTGCGTGGTGGTGCGCACGTTGCCCATGCGACCGGCCATCCGCAGGCCCTTGAAGACCCGGCCCGGCGTGGCGCACCCGCCGATGGAGCCCGGCGACCGGTGCTTGCGCTGGGTGCCGTGGCTCGCGCCGAGGCCGCCGAAGCCGTGGCGCTTCATGACGCCCGCGGTGCCCTTGCCCTTGCTCGTGCCCACGACGTCGACCGTCGCGCCGGCGTCGAACACCTCGGCCGTGATCTCCTGGCCGACCGTGTACTCACCCGCGTCGGCCGTGCGGAGCTCGACCAGGTGCCGGCGCGGCGTGACGCCCGCCTTGGCGAAGTGGCCGGTGCGCGGCTTGTTCACCTTGCGCGGGTCGATCGCGCCGTAGGCGAGCTGCACGGCCGTGTAGCCGTCGGTCTCCGGCGTGCGGACCTGCGTCACCACGTTCGGGCCCGCCTGGACCACGGTGACCGGGACCACCCGGTTGTTCTCGTCGAAGACCTGGGTCATCCCGAGCTTCGTGCCCAGGATCCCGGTGATCTTTCGTTCGGTCATCGGTCCAAGCCCTACTGGATGTTGACGTCGACGCTTGCGGGAAGGTCGATGCGCATGAGCGCGTCGACCGTCTTCGGCGTCGGGTCGAGGATGTCGATCAGCCGCTTGTGGGTGCGCATCTCGAAGTGCTCGCGCGAGTCCTTGTACTTGTGCGGCGAGCGGATGACGCAGTAGATGTTCTTCTCCGTCGGCAGTGGCACCGGCCCGACGACCCGAGCGCCCGTGCGCGTGACCGTCTCGACGATCTTGCGCGCGGAGGCGTCGATGGCCTCGTGGTCATAGGCCTTCAGCCTGATGCGGATCTTTTGTCCCGCCATGGTCGTCGGTCGTCCTCTTCTTCCTGCCGCTCATGTACGCGTGCTCCGGGGCGGTGCACGCACGAGGAGCCCTTTTCAGGTCTCACTCGTGGTGGCTCCGGTCCACGAGGTCGGGTGTGTCGCGCCCTGACCTCATACCGGTCCCCCGGTCACTTGCGTCCCCCTGGGGGGTAGCCGTGCTCAGGGGCTGAGCGTGAGCGCGGCGCACTCGGACCAGAGTCCGGGCGCGCCGCGGCCCTACGCGCAACCCGTCAAGGATGCCACACGTGAGCGTGGCGCCCTCGACCGGGGGGTCTTACTTGTTGATCTTCGTGACCTGGCCCGCGCCGACGGTCCGGCCACCCTCGCGGATGGCGAACTGCAGGCCCTCCTCCATGGCGATCGGCTGGATCAGCTGAACGCTCATCGAGGTGTTGTCGCCGGGCATGACCATCTCGGTGCCACTCGGCAGGGTCACGACGCCCGTCACGTCCGTGGTGCGGAAGTAGAACTGCGGGCGGTAGTTGTTGAAGAACGGCGTGTGCCGGCCGCCCTCGTCCTTGGACAGGATGTAGACCTGGCCCTCGAACTCGGTGTGCGGGGTGATCGAGCCCGGCTTCACGACGACCTGGCCGCGCTCGACGTCCTCGCGCTTGACGCCGCGGAGCAGCAGGCCGACGTTCTCGCCCGCACGACCCTCGTCGAGGATCTTGCGGAACATCTCGACACCGGTGACGGTGGTCGAGGTCGACTTCTCGCGGATGCCCACGATCTCGACGGTCTCGTTCACCTTCACGATGCCGCGCTCGATGCGGCCGGTGACCACGGTGCCGCGACCGGTGATGGTGAAGACGTCCTCGACGGGCATGAGGAACGGCTTCTCGGTGTCGCGCACCGGCTCCGGGATCGCCTCGTCGACGGCGTTCATGAGCTCCATGAGCTTGTCGGCCCACTCGGCGTCGCCCTCGAGCGCCTTCAGCGCCGAGACGCGGACGATCGGCAGGTCGTCGCCCGGGTACTCCTGCGAGGACAGCAGCTCCCGGACCTCCAGCTCGACGAGCTCGAGGATCTCCTCGTCGTCGACCATGTCGGCCTTGTTCAGCGCCACCACGATGTACGGCACGCCGACCTGGCGGGCGAGCAGCACGTGCTCACGCGTCTGCGGCATCGGGCCGTCGGTGGCGGCGACCACCAGGATCGCGCCGTCCATCTGGGCGGCACCGGTGATCATGTTCTTGATGTAGTCGGCGTGACCGGGGCAGTCGACGTGCGCGTAGTGCCGCTTCTCGGTCTGGTACTCGACGTGCGCGATCGAGATGGTGATACCGCGCTGACGCTCCTCGGGAGCCTTGTCGATCTGGTCGAACGCCGACGCCTCGTTGAGGGTGGGGTACTTGTCGTGCAGAACCTTGGTGATAGCCGCCGTCAGCGTGGTCTTGCCGTGGTCGATGTGACCGATCGTGCCGATGTTGACGTGCGGCTTGGTCCGCTCGAACTTCGCCTTCGCCACTGCAGGGTCCTCCTGGACTGGTTTCTTCTTGTCCGCCGTGCTGACGGCAGGTCTTGGTGGTGGTGCTCGGAATGGGCCGCGGACCTTACCGGCCCGCGGCACACCCCATTTACTCGCCCGTGGCCTTGGCGATGATCTCCTTGGCCACGTTGGTCGGGACCTCCGCGTAGGAGTCGAAGACCATGGTGTAGTTCGCCCGGCCCTGGGTCCGCGACCGCAGGTCGCCGACGTAGCCGAACATCTCCGAGAGCGGCACCAGCGCCTTGACGACGCGGGCGCCGGCCCGCTCCTCCATGGCCTGGATGTGACCACGGCGGGAGTTGAGGTCGCCGATCACGTCGCCCATGTAGTCCTCGGGCGTGGTGACCTCGACGGCCATCATCGGCTCGAGCAGGGCCGGGTCGGCCTTGCGCGCAGCCTCCTTGAGCGCCATCGAGCCTGCGACCTTGAACGCCATCTCGGACGAGTCGACCTCGTGGTACTGACCGTCGAGCAGCGTGAGCTTGATGCCGACCAGCGGGTAGCCCGCCAGCACGCCGTACTGCATGGCGTCCTGGGCACCGGCGTCGACCGACGGGATGTACTCCCGCGGGATGCGCCCGCCGGTGACCTTGTTGTCGAACTCGTACAGCGCACCGTCGGCCGTGTCGAGCGGCTCCAGCTTGATGATGACGCGGGCGAACTGACCCGAACCACCGGTCTGCTTCTTGTGCGTGTACTCGTACTTCTCCACCGTCCGGCGGATGGTCTCGCGGTAGGCGACCTGCGGCTTGCCGATGTTGGCCTCGACCTTGAAGTCGCTCTTCATCCGGTTGACCAGCACCTCGAGGTGCAGCTCACCCATGCCGGCGAGGATCGTCTGGCCCGAGTCGTCGTCCGTGGAGACCTGGAACGTCGGGTCCTCCTCGGCCAGCTTCTGGATGGCCGTGGAGAGCTTCTCCTGGTCGGCCTTCGTCTTCGGCTCCACCGCGACCTGGATGACCGGGTCCGGGAACGTCATCGACTCGAGCACGATCGGCGACTGCGGGTCGCTGAGCGTGTCGCCCGTGGTGGTGTCCTTCAGCCCGATGACCGCGTAGATGTGACCGACAAGGGCCTCGTCGACCGGGTTCTCCTTGTTGGCGTGCATCTGGAAGATCTTCCCGATGCGCTCCTTGCGGTCCTTGGTCGAGTTGATGACCTGCGAACCGGCGGCGACCCGGCCCGAGTAGACCCGGATGTAGGTCAGCTTGCCGAAGAACGGGTGCGCGGAGATCTTGAAGGCCAGCGCCGAGAACGGCTCGTCCTTCTCGGGCTTGCGGCTGGCCGGGGTCTCCCCGTCCTGCAGCACGCCCTCGACGGGGGGCAGGTCGATCGGCGACGGCAGGTAGTCGATCACCGCGTCGAGCAGGGGCTGCACGCCCTTGTTCTTGAACGCGGAGCCGCACAGCACCGGGTAGGCGCTGCGCTGGTTCACGATCCGCCGGATGCCGTGCTTGATCTGCTCGACCGTGAGCTCCTCGCCGCCGAGGTAGAGCTCCATGAGCTCGTCGTCGGTCTCGGCAACGGCCTCCACGAGCGCGGTGCGGTACTCCTCCGCGCGCTCGCGCAGGTCGGCCGGGATCTCCTCGACGGCGTAGTCCTCGCCCTTCTGGACCTCGCCGCGCCAGGTGAGCGCGCGCATCTGGACCAGGTCGATGACGCCGATGAAGTCGTTCTCCGAGCCGATGGGCAGCTGGATCGGGAGCGGCTTGGCAGCCAGGCGGTCCTGGATGGTGCCGACCGTGAAGTAGAAGTCCGCGCCCAGCTTGTCCATCTTGTTGACGAAGCAGATGCGCGGGACGTCGTACTTGGTGGCCTGCCGCCAGACCTGCTCGGACTGCGGCTCGACGCCCTCCTTGCCGTCGAAGACGGCGACGGCCCCGTCGAGCACCCGCAGGTTGCGCTCCACCTCGACGGTGAAGTCGACGTGCCCCGGGGTGTCGATCAAGTTGATTTGGTGGTCTTTCCAGAAGCAGGTCGTCGCGGCGGACGTGATCGTGATGCCGCGCTTCTGCTCCTCCTCCATCCAGTCCATGGTGGCCGCGCCGTCGTGGACCTCACCGATCTTGTAGTTGATCCCGGTGTAGAACAGGATCCGCTCGGTGGTGGTGGTCTTGCCGGCGTCGATGTGCGCCATGATGCCGATGTTGCGGACCTTGCCCAGGTCCGTCAGCACGTCCCGTGCCACTTCAGATTCTCCCTCGGATTGGCGCGGACGATCGGCCCGTCACCAGCGGTAGTGGGCGAAGGCCTTGTTGGACTCCGCCATCTTGTGCATGTCCTCGCGCCGCTTCACGCTGGCGCCCAGCCCGTTGCTCGCGTCGAGCAGCTCGTTCATCAACCGGTCGACCATCGTCTTCTCGCGGCGCTGGCCTGCGTACGAGACGATCCAGCGCAGGGCGAGGGTGGTCTGCCGGACGGCGCGCACCTCGACGGGGACCTGGTAGGTGGCGCCACCCACGCGGCGACTCTTGACCTCGAGAGCCGGCTTCACGTTGTCCATGGCGCGCTTGAGCGTGACGACCGGGTCGGTGCCCGTCTTCTCCCGGGTGCCCTCCAGGGCGGCGTACACGATGCGCTCTGCGAGCGACCGCTTGCCGTCCTTGAGGACCTTGTTCACCAGCTGGGTGACCAGCGGCGAGCCGTAGACCGGGTCGGAGACCAGCGGGCGCTTCGGCGCCGCTCCCTTGCGCGGCATCAGCTCTTCTCCTTCTTCGCGCCGTATCGGCTGCGGGACTGCTTGCGGTTGCGGACCCCCTGGGTGTCCAGCGAGCCGCGAATGATCTTGTAGCGGACGCCGGGCAGGTCCTTCACCCGGCCGCCGCGCACCAGCACGATCGAGTGCTCCTGGAGGTTGTGCCCCTCACCCGGGATGTAGGCGGTGACCTCGATGTCGCTGGAGAGCCGCACGCGTGCGACCTTGCGCAGCGCGGAGTTGGGCTTCTTGGGCGTGGTGGTGTACACGCGGGTGCACACGCCGCGCCGCTGCGGGCTCCCCTTGAGCGCTGCGGTCTTGGTCTTGCCGACCTTGTCCTGACGGCCCTTGCGGACCAGCTGCTGGATCGTGGGCATGAACCGTCTACTTCTTCCCGTCGGTGGTTCTTGAGCTTCGTCGTGTGGTTCTGGTGCTGTGCGGGCTGCCCGGCCCCCGAGGTCGGGCGTGTCCCCGAGGTCGGGCGTACTGCCACCCGGGCACCGAACGATGAGATCTGGGACCTCACGGGGGCCAGGGCCCGCGCCCCCGAGGTCGGGCGACCGACGGGCACGCAGATCGGCCCGACCGTGGCCGAGCGCAAGACAACAGGTTACCCGCCCCGTCGAACAGGGGTCAAAACGGGTCCTGGTCAGCGCCTGTCGGTACCCGCAGGGTGCCTGAAGGAGGCGGCCTCCGCAAGGGGACGCGCCCGCTCGCCGCGCGACAACCCCCGCTCGTCGCAGGTGACGGCCATCCTGCTGGGGCGTTCCGCTGTCCCCCGACACAAGTTACCGTCCGGTATGCGGTTGCCCCGTCGCGTCGTCCGGCAGCTCACCCGCGGCGTCGTGCGTCCACTGCTCTCCCCTCGTCTCCCGCTCTCCGTGCGACGCCCCCTGCTGGACGTCACCGGTCGTGTCGCCCCCTCCCGCGCGGCACCCGGCGCAGCCGTGGAGCGCTCGGCGGGGTGCCCACCGAGCGCGTGGCCGCCCGCGGGGCCACCGGCCCGCACCAGGTGCTGTACGTGCACGGCGGCGGCTACCAGGTCGGGTCACCGACCTCGCACCGGGCGCTCGCCGCGCACCTGAGCCGGGCCGCTTGCGCCCCCGTGCACCTGCCGGACTACCGGCTGGCACCGGAGCATCCCTACCCCGCCGCCGTGGACGACGTGGCCGCGGCCTACCGCGCCCTGCGCGACGCAGGCCATCCAGCACAACGCATCCAGCACAACGCATCGCGGTGGCCGGTGATTCCGCGGGCGGGGGCATCGTCATGGCGCTCGTGCTGCGGCTGCGCGCGGCGGGTGAGGAGCTGCCGGGATCGATCGGGCTGATCTCCCCGTGGCTCGACCTGGACCTCGGCTCGCCCCTGCTCCGGGCCAACGCCGCCACCGACGCGATGCTCGACCCCGCATGGCTCCCCGACACCGCCGCCCGCTACCGCGGCGCCGCCGACTCGCCGGAGCTGCGGCCGCTCGAGGCGGACCTCGCCGGCCTCCCGCCCGTCCACGTGGTCGCCGGCACCGAGGAGATCCTGCTCGGCGACTCGGACGCGCTGGTGGCGCGGATCCGGGACGCGGGCGGGGCGGTGGACCACCTGCGGACCGCCGGGATGTGGCACGCCTACCCCGTGTTCGCGGGCATGCTCCGCGAGGCCGACGAGGCGGTGGCCGCGCTCGGCGCAGCGATCCGGCGGGACTGCGGTGGCGGGCGCAACCCGCGGGTGGCCGTCGTCGGGGCGGGGTTCGGCGGGATCGGGCTGGGCATGACCCTGCGTGCCGCCGGGTGGACGGATCCCGGCGAGCTCACGATCCTCGACCGCGCCGACGACGTCGGGGGCGTCTGGCGGGCCAACACGTACCCGGGCGCGGCCTGCGACGTCCCGTCGCACCTCTACTCGTTCTCCGGCGCGCCCGGCAGCGAGTGGACCCGCCGGTTCTCCCCCCAGGCGGACATCCTCGCCTACCTGAAGCGGCTCACGCGCGAGCACGGGCTCACCGAGCACCTGCGCCTCGGCACCGAGGTCACCGAGGCCCGCTGGGACGAGGCCCGCTCCGTCTGGCGGCTCGCGCCGGCAGGCGACGACCCGATCGAGGCCGACGTGCTGGTGCCGGCCTGCGGCCAGCTCTCCCGGCCGGCCCGCCCGGCGATCCCCGGCCTCGACCGGTTCGCCGGGTCCGTCTTCCACTCGGCCGAGTGGGACCACGGCGTCGAGCTCGACGGCAAGCGGGTCGCCGTGATCGGCACGGGCGCGAGCGCGATCCAGTTCGTGCCCGCGATCGTCGACCGGGTGGCGGCCCTGACGGTGTTCCAGCGCTCCGCGCCGCACGTGATCCCGAAACCGGACCGCGCGTACGGCGCCCCGCGGCCGGGCAACCGTGCCTGCGCCCGCGCCTTCTGGTCCGCGTTCTTCGAGATGGGCGCGCTCGGCCTCACCTCGGTGCGCGCCGCCGCGCTGCCGTTCCGGCTCGCCTCGGCAGCGCTGCGGCGGGGCCAGGTGCGCGACCCCGCACTGCGCGCCCGGCTCACCCCGGACCACCCGATCGGGTGCAAACGCATCCTGATCTCGTCGGACTACTACCCGGCGCTGGCCCGCCCGCACGCCGACGTCGTCACCGAGCCGATCGCCCGCGTCACCGCCACCGGCGTGCGCACGGCCGACGGCGCCGAGCACCCGGCGGATGTGATCATCCTGGGCACCGGCTTCGCCGCCACCGACTTCCTGGCCCGATGAAGGTGTTCGGCACCGGCGGGCAGGAGCTCTCCGAGCGGTGGCGCGACGGCGCTGCCGCCCACCTCGGAATCGCCGTGCCCGGGTTCCCCAACCTCTTCCTGCTGTACGGCCCGAACACCAACCTCGGTTCCGGCTCGATCGTGCACATGCTGGAGTGCCAGATCGGCTACGTGCGCCAGGCCCTCGAGCTGCTGCGCTCCGGGGTGCGCACCCTCGCCGTGCGCCCGGAGGTCGCCGCGCGCTACGACGCCGAGATCCAGCGGCGCCTCGCCCGGTCGGTGTGGACCGGCTGCCGCAACTGGTACCGCACCGCGACGGGACGGGTGGTCAACAACTGGCCCGGGACGATGCGCGAGTACGCCCTCCGCACCCGCCACTTCGACCCGGCGGAGTACGAGGCAGGCCGGTAGCCGCCCACGCAGCCCGACGCGGCTCCCCCTCCCGGTCGCCGGTCGCGCTACGCGTCGACGGGTCCCGCCGGCGGCGAGGGGGTGCGTGAGGGCTCGTCGGCGCCGGGGTCCGGGGCGGCCAGGGCCCCGAGCGCGCGCAGGCCGGCCACGACCTCGGCGCCCGTCGGAGCTGTCGCCGGGTCGAGCAGGTGCTGCATCAGCACCCCCGAGATCAGCGCCGACTGCACGGCGCCGATCGTGCGCGCCTGCTCCTCGCTGACATGCGCCTCCTCGATGCCGAGCAGCTGCGCCGCGATCCCCTCCCGGCCCTGCCGCTGCCCGTCGGACAGCTGCGTCCGCAGGGCCGGGTTGTGCTCGGTCTGCAGGAGCGCGTCGATGGTGGCGCGCCACATCGGGCGGTGGGTGGCGTACGACCGCACGGCCTCGTCCCAGAACGCCTCGTACCCCGCTGACCCGCGCGCGGAGAGCGCACTGTCGATCTCGCTGCCCCACTCGTCGATCGCCTGGATGAGCGCGGTGGTCAGCAGCGCTTCCCGGGACCCGAAGTGGTAGCCGATCGCGGCGTGGCTGACGCCTGCCGCCGCGGCGATGTCCCGGACCGTCGTGCGGGCCCAGCCCTTCTCCTTGAGGCACGTGATCGCGCCGGCGAGGAGGTCCTCGCGGTTCCCCATGGGCGGAAGGCTAGCGCAGCCCTTGCCCAACTGGTTTGACCATCTGGATTGACCAACTGGGCAAGACGTGCGTACCGTCCGGCTCCGACACCACAACGAGGGAGAACGACATGCACGTCCTGATCTCCGGCGCGAGCGTGGCGGGGCCGACGCTGGCGTACTGGCTGCTCCGCCGTGGCGTCGACGTCACGGTCGTCGAGCAGGCGCCCCGGCTGCGGACCGGCGGCCACGGCGTCGACTTCCGCGGCGCCCAGATGGACCTGCTGCGCCGGATGGACCTGGTCGACGCCGTGCGGGCCGCGGAGACCGGGATGGGCGAGCAGGTCGTCGTCGACGGATCAGGGCGGGCGCTCGCGACGCTGCCAGCCGCGTTCATGAGCGGCGAGGTGGAGATCCAGCGCGGCGACCTCGCGTGCATCCTGTACGAGCGCACCCGCGAGGACGCCGAGTACGTGTTCGGCGACTCGATCACCGGGCTCGCGCAGGACGCGGGCGGCGTCGACGTCACCTTCGAGAGCGGCGGGACGCGCCGCTTCGACCTCGTGGTCGGGGCGGACGGCACGCACTCCGGGGTGCGCTCCCTCGCCTGGGGCCCCGAGGAGCGGCACTCGACGTTCCTCGGCTTCTACCAGGCGGGCTTCAGCGGCCCCAACCACTGGGGCCTCGACCACTCCGGGCTGTTCTACAACGAGCCGGGCCTGGGGGTGATGGTGTCGAGCGGCCGCGACCGCGCGACGGCGGGCGTCGGGCTGGTGTTCTCCGCCCCGCCACTGGGGTACGACCGCCGTGACCGCGAGCGGATCGTCGGAATCGTGACCGAGCGGTTCGCCTGCGCCGGGTGGGAGGTGCCGCGGATCCTCACCGACCTCGCATCGGCCCCCGACCTGTGGTTCGACCGGTTCGCCCAGATCCGCCTCGATCGCTGGTCGCGGGGGCGCATCGCGCTGGTCGGCGACGCGGCGTGGGCCGCGGGGCCCGGCGGCGGTGGCACCGGGCTGGCGATGACGGGCGCGTACGTCCTGGCTGCCGAGCTCGCGAACGGCGACCACGCCACGGCCCTCGCCCGGTACGAGGCCGCGCTGCGCAAGGGCGCCACCGCGGGCCAGAAGCAGGCGAGGAACGCAGGGCCCTTCCTCGCCCCGCCGACCGCGGCGAAGATCCGCAGCCGCAACCGCACGTACCGGGCGCTGTCGAGCCGCCTGCTGCTCCCCCTGTTCATCCGGCTCACCGAGGGCGCGGCGAACGTGGTGCGCCTGGACGGCTACCCGGTCGAAGGCACGTTGGCGCGATAGCGGCTCGTACCAACTGGACGTTCGTACCGCTCTCTCGGACAAGAGAGCCGCTCGTACCGAGAAAGCACGAACGGGGCCGGTCACCTCCACGGGAGAGAGGTGTCCGGCCCCGTTCATGGGCATCGGGCATCCGGCCCGGGGGCCGTCGCCCCCGTGCCGGACCGCACTACCTACCGGTAGTCGCGCCCGAAGTCGTAGTCGTCCAGGGGCACCGCGGCACCGGTGCCGGTGCCGAACACGTCGGGGCTGTAGTAGCCGTCGTCGTAGCTCGGCAGCGCGTAGGCGGCCGCGCGGGCCTCCTCCGTGGGCTGGACCTGGATGTTGCGGTACCGGTTGATGCCGGTGCCAGCCGGGATCAGCTTCCCGATGATCACGTTCTCCTTGAGCCCGACGAGCTTGTCGCGCTTTCCGTTGATCGCGGCATCGGTGAGGATCTTCGTGGTCTCCTGGAACGAAGCCGCGGACAGCCACGACTCCGTGGCCAGCGAGGCCTTCGTGATCCCCATCAGCACCGGACGACCCGAGGCCGGCTCGCCGCCCTCGGCCACCGCCTGGCGGTTGGCGGTCTCGAACTCCGACCGCTCCGCCAGCGCACCCGGCAGGAACTCCGTGGAACCCGAGTCGATGATCGTGACGCGGCGGAGCATCTGCCGGACGATGACCTCGATGTGCTTGTCGTGGATGTCCACGCTCTGCGTGCGGTACACCTTCTGCACCTCACGCACCAGGTGCAGCTGCACCTCGCGCGGGCCCATGACGCGCAGCACCTCGTGCGGGTCGGCCGTGCCCTCGAGCAGCAGCTGGCCCACGTGCACGTGGTCGCCGTCGGACAGCGGCCGCTCCGCACCGTCGACGACGGTCATCGCGAGCCACTGCCGCTTCGACAGCTTGTCGTAGACGATCTCCTCGCCGCCGTCGTCCGGCGTGAGGGTGATCTTCCAGAACCGGTCGCCGTCCTCGATCGAGATCCGGCCGTCGACGTCGGCGATCGGCGCCTTGCCCTTCGGCACGCGAGCCTCGAACAGCTCGGTGACACGGGGCAGACCGGTGGTGATGTCGTCACCGGCGACGCCGCCCTGGTGGAACGTGCGCATCGTCAGCTGCGTGCCGGGCTCACCGATCGACTGCGCCGCCACGATGCCGACGGCCTCGCCGACGTCCACCAGCTTGCCGGTGGCCATCGAGCGGCCGTAGCACATCCCGCAGATCCCGGTGGCCGACGCGCAGGTGAGCGCGCTGCGCACCTTGATCTGCCGGACGCCCGCCGCGACCAGCGCGTCGAGCGCCGGGTCGCCGAGGTCGTCGCCGCGGTGCACGATGATCTGCCCGTCGGGCCCCGTGACGTCCTCGGCGGACGACCGGGCGTACACCGAGGTGCGCAGGTAGCGGTGCGGGATCAGGCGCCCGTCCGACAGCTCCTCGGTGACCGGCATCGTGATGCTGCGCTCGGTGCCGCAGTCGACCTCGCGGACGATGACGTCCTGCGACACGTCCACCAGGCGCCGGGTGAGGTAGCCCGAGTCGGCGGTGCGCAGCGCCGTGTCGGCCAGACCCTTGCGGGTGCCGTGGGTGGAGATGAAGTACTCACCCACCGACAGGCCCTCGCGGAAGTTGGACTTGATCGGACGGGGGATGTACTCGCCCTTCGGGTTGGCCACCAGACCACGCATCCCGGCGAGCTGCCGGACCTGGGTCATGTTGCCCGCCGCTCCCGACTTCACGATCGTCGGGATCGGGTTGTCCTCGGGGAAGTTCTCCTCCATGGCCTTGGCGACCTCCTCGGTCGCCTGGGTCCAGATCTTGACCATCTCGTCGTTGCGCTCCTGGTGCGACAGGGCACCGCGCTGGTAGCGCTTGTTGATCTGGTCGGCCTTGGCCTCGTAGCCGTCGAGGATCTCCTGCTTGTTGGCAGGCACGATGACGTCGGAGATGGCGAGGGTGACGCCGGAGCGCGTGGCCCAGTAGAAGCCCGCCTCCTTGAGCCGGTCGAGGACCTGCGCGACCTCGGTCATCGAGTACCGCTCGGCCAGGTCGTTGATGATCGTGGCCTGGCGCTTCTTGGGCAGCGGCTCGTTGACGTACGGGTAGTCCGCCGGCAGGAGCTCGTTGAACATGACCCGGCCGAGAGTGGTCTCGGCGAGCCACGGGTCGCCGGGCTGCCAGCCGTCGGCCTCGAGCGTGGCGACGACGTCGGCCGGCGGGACCACCCCGGTGAGGCGGATCTTGACCGGCGCCTGCAGGTGCAGCACCTTGCGGTCGTAGGCCATGATCGCCTCGGCGGGCGAGGAGAACACCTGGCCCGCGCCCGGAGCGCCCTCGCGCTCCCGGGACAGGTGGTACAGCCCCGTGACCATGTCCAGGCGGGGCATGGCCAGCGGCCGGCCCGACGCGGGCGACAGGATGTTGTTGCTCGAGAGCATCAGCACCCTGGCCTCGGACTGCGCCTCGGCCGACAGCGGCAGGTGCACCGCCATCTGGTCGCCGTCGAAGTCGGCGTTGAACGCCTCGCAGACCAGCGGGTGCAGCTGGATGGCCTTGCCCTCCACCAGCTGCGGCTCGAAGGCCTGGATGCCGAGGCGGTGCAGCGTGGGTGCGCGGTTGAGCAGCACCGGGTGCTCGGAGATGACCTCCTCGAGCACGTCCCACACCTGCGAGCGGCCGCGCTCCACCATGCGCTTCGCGGACTTGATGTTCTGCGCGTGGTTGAGGTCGACCAGCCGCTTCATCACGAACGGCTTGAACAGCTCCAGCGCCATGCCCTTGGGCAGCCCGCACTGGTGCAGCTTGAGCTGCGGGCCGACCACGATGACCGAACGGCCCGAGTAGTCGACGCGCTTGCCGAGCAGGTTCTGGCGGAACCGGCCCTGCTTGCCCTTGAGCAGGTCGGACAGCGACTTGAGCGGGCGGTTGCCCGGACCCGTGACCGGCCGGCCGCGGCGGCCGTTGTCGAACAGCGCGTCGACGGCCTCCTGCAGCATCCGCTTCTCGTTGTTGACGATGATCTCGGGCGCGCCGAGGTCGATCAGCCTCTTGAGGCGGTTGTTGCGGTTGATGACCCGGCGGTACAGGTCGTTGAGGTCCGAGGTGGCGAACCGGCCACCGTCGAGCTGCACCATGGGGCGCAGGTCCGGCGGGATGACCGGGACGCAGTCGAGCACCATGCCCATCGGGCTGTTGCCCGTGGACTGGAACGCCGCGACGACCTTGAGCCGCTTCAGCGCGCGGAGCTTCTTCTGCCCCTTGCCGCTGCGGATGGTCTCCCGCAGGTTCTCGGCCTCGGCCTCGATGTCGAAGTTCTGCAGCAGGGTCTGGATCGCCTCGGCGCCCATCGCCCCCGTGAAGTAGTCGCCGTAGCGGTCGTAGAGCTCGCGGTAGAGCCCCTCGTCGGCGATCAGCTGCTGGACGTCGAGCTTGGTGAAGGTGGTCCAGATCTCGTCGAGCCGGTCCAGCTCGCGCTGGGCGCGGTCGCGGAGCTGGCGCATCTCGCGCTCGCCACCCTCCTTGACCTTGCGGCGGACGTCGCTCTTGGCGCCCTCCGCCTCCAGCTCGGCCAGGTCGGTCTCGAGCTTCTGGGCCCGGGCCTCCAGGTCGGAGTCGCGGCGCTGCTCCACCCGCTTGCGCTCCACGTTCATCTCGTTCTCGAGCGTGGAGAGGTCCTGGTGGCGCAGCTCCGTGTTCACCGAGGTGATCACGTACGCGGCGAAGTAAATGATCTTCTCGAGGTCCTTGGGAGCCAGGTCGAGCAGGTAGCCCAGCCGGCTCGGGACGCCCTTGAAGTACCAGATGTGCGTGACCGGGGCGGCCAGCTCGATGTGGCCCATCCGCTCGCGGCGCACCTTGGCGCGGGTGACCTCCACGCCGCAGCGCTCACAGATGATGCCCTTGAACCGGACGCGCTTGTACTTGCCGCAGTAGCACTCCCAGTCGCGGGTGGGACCGAAGATCTTCTCGCAGAAGAGCCCGTCCTTCTCCGGCTTGAGGGTGCGGTAGTTGATGGTCTCCGGCTTCTTGACCTCGCCGTGCGACCACTGGCGGATGTCCTCGGCGGTGGCCAGGCCGATGCGCAGCTCGTCGAAGAAGTTGACGTCGAGCAAAATCGTGTCCTTCGTTCGTATCTCGGCTCTGGGCGGTCAGTTGACGACGTCGTCGACGGTCATCGAGTCGGAGCCGGGACGGCTGGACAGGTTGATGCCCAGGTTCGCCGCGGCCCGCTCGAGGTCCTCGTCGTCGGTGTCGCGCATCTCGATCGCCGCACCGTCGCTGGAGAGCACCTCGACGTTCAGGCACAGCGACTGGAGCTCCTTGAGGAGCACCTTGAACGACTCCGGGATGCCCGGCTCGGGGATGTTCTCGCCCTTGACGATGGCCTCGTACACCTTCACGCGGCCCACCACGTCGTCGGACTTGATGGTGAGCAGCTCCTGCAGGGTGTATGCGGCGCCGTACGCCTGCATGGCCCAGCACTCCATCTCGCCGAACCGCTGGCCGCCGAACTGGGCCTTACCGCCCAGCGGCTGCTGCGTGATCATCGAGTACGGGCCGGTGGACCGTGCGTGGATCTTGTCGTCCACCAGGTGGGCCAGCTTCAGGATGTACATGTAGCCGACGGCCACCGGGAACGGGAACGGCTCGCCGGAACGCCCGTCGAGCAGCGTGGCCTTCCCGTCGGGGCCGACCATGCGCTCCCCGTCGCGGTTGGGCCGGGTGGAGCCGAGCAGCCCGGTGATCTCGTGCTCGCGCGCGCCGTCGAAGACCGGGGTGGCGGTCCTCGTGCCCGGCGGCACCGAGTAGAGCTCCTCGGGCATCTTCGACGCCCACTCCGGCTCGCCCTCGACCTCCCAGCCCGACTTGGCGATCCACCCGAGGTGGGTCTCCAGGATCTGGCCGATGTTCATGCGGCGCGGCACGCCGTGGGTGTTGAGGATGATGTCGACCGGGGTGCCGTCCGGGAGGAACGGCATGTCCTCGGCGGGCAGGATCTTGCCGATCACGCCCTTGTTGCCGTGGCGGCCGGCGAGCTTGTCGCCGTCCTGGATCTTGCGCTTCTGCGCCACGTACACGCGGACCAGCTCGTTGACGCCGGGCGCCAGCTCGTCCTCGTCGTCGCGGGAGAAGACGCGGATGCCGATGACCTTGCCGTTCTCGCCGTGCGGCACCTTGAGCGAGGTGTCGCGCACCTCGCGGGCCTTCTCACCGAAGATCGCGCGCAGCAGGCGCTCCTCCGGGGTGAGCTCGGTCTCGCCCTTCGGCGTGACCTTGCCGACCAGGATGTCGCCCGGCTGCACCTCGGCACCGATGCGGATGATGCCGCGCTCGTCGAGGTCGGCCAGGACCTCCTCGGAGACGTTCGGGATGTCCCGGGTGATCTCCTCGGCGCCCAGCTTGGTGTCGCGGGCGTCGATCTCGTGCTCCTCGATGTGGATCGACGTGAGCACGTCGTCCTGCACGAGACGCTGCGAGAGGATGATCGCGTCCTCGTAGTTGTGGCCCTCCCACGGCATGATCGCCACGAGCAGGTTCTTGCCGAGGGCCATCTCGCCGTCCTCGGTGCACGGCCCGTCGGCGATGACCTGGCCGGCCTCGACGCGGTCGCCCTCGTCGACGATCGGCTTCTGGTTGTTGCACGTGCCCTGGTTGGACCGGCGGAACTTGTTGAGCCGGTACGTGGTGCGCGTGCCGTCGTCGGCCATCACCGTGATGTAGTCGGCGCAGAGCTCCTCGACCACACCGGCCTTGTCGGCCACCAGCACGTCGCCCGCGTCGACCGCGGCGCGCAGCTCCATGCCCGTGCCGACGAGCGGGGCCTCGCTGCGCAGCAGCGGCACCGCCTGGCGCTGCATGTTGGCGCCCATCAGCGCGCGGTTGGCGTCGTCGTGCTCGAGGAACGGGATCAGCGCGGTGGCCACCGACACCATCTGCCGCGGCGAGACGTCGATGTAGTCGACGCCGTCCGGGGAGATGTAGTCGAGCTCGCCGCCCTTGCGGCGGACGAGGACCCGGTCCTCCTGGAAGTTGCCGTCGTCGTCGAGCGGGGCGTTGGCCTGCGCGACGACGAAGCGGTCCTCCTCGTCGGCGGTGAGGTAGTCGATCTGGTCGGTGACCCGGCCGTTCTCCACCTTGCGGTACGGCGTCTGGATGAAGCCGAACGGGTTGACCTGCGCGTACGTGGACAGCGACCCGATCAGGCCGATGTTCGGGCCCTCAGGGGTCTCGATCGGGCACATGCGGCCGTAGTGGCTGGGGTGCACGTCGCGCACCTCCATGCCGGCCCGCTCCCGGGACAGCCCGCCCGGGCCCAGCGCGTTGAGCCGGCGCTTGTGCGTCAGCCCGGCGAGGGGGTTGTGCTGGTCCATGAACTGCGACAGCTGCGAGGTGCCGAAGAACTCCTTGATCGCCGCCACGACCGGGCGGATGTTGATCAGGGTCTGCGGCGTGATGGCCTCGACGTCCTGCGTGGTCATGCGCTCGCGGACGACGCGCTCCATGCGCGACAGGCCGACGCGGACCTGGTTCTGGATCAGCTCGCCGACCGTGCGGATGCGCCGGTTGCCGAAGTGGTCGATGTCGTCGACCTCGACCGGGATCTCGACACCCGCGCTGCTGGTCATCGTGGTCTCGCCCGCGTGCAGCCGGACGAGGTACTCGATGGTGGTGGCGATGTCCTCTTCGGTGAGCGTGCCCACCGGCATGTCGATGTCCAGGCCGAGCTTCTTGTTGGCCTTGTACCGGCCGACCTTGGCCAGGTCGTAGCGCTTGTCCTTGAAGAACAGGTTCTCGAGCAGCGTCTGGGCGCTCTCACGCGTGGGCGGCTCGCCCGGGCGCAGCTTGCGGTAGATGTCGAGCAGCGCCTCGTCCTGGCCCGCGGTGTGGTCCTTCTCGAGCGTGGCGAGGATCGTCTCGGAGAACCCGAAACGCTCCCGGATCTGCTCGCTGGTCCAGCCCAGCGCCTTGAGCAGCACGGTGACGGGCTGGCGGCGCTTGCGGTCGATGCGGACGCCGACGGTGTCGCGCTTGTCGACGTCGAACTCCAGCCACGCACCCCGGCTCGGGATGATCTTGACCGAGTAGACGTCCTTCTCGGTGGTCTTGTCGATCGTGTGGTCGAAGTAGACGCCGGGCGACCGCACGAGCTGCGAGACGACGACGCGCTCGGTGCCGTTGATGATGAAGGTGCCCTTGTCCGTCATCACCGGGAAGTCACCCATGAACACCGTCTGGCTCTTGATCTCGCCGGTGGTGTTGTTGGTGAACTCCGCCGTGACGAACAGCGGGGCGGCGTAGGTCATGTCCTTGTCGCGGCACTCCTCGACGGAGGCCTTGACCTCGTCGAAGCGAGGGTCGGAGAACGACAGGGACATCGAGCCGGAGAAGTCCTCGATCGGGGAGATCTCCTGCAGGATCTCCTCGAGCCCTCCGACCGGGTTGTCGTCCCCGGCGTCGATCCGGCGCTGGAACCAGGCCTCGTCGCCGACCAGCCACTGGAAGGACTGGATCTGCAGGTCGAGGAGGTCGGGCACCTCGAGCGGCTCACGGATCTTCGCGAAGGTGACCCGGGTGGGTGCACCGGGGAAATTCGGGTTGGCCGAGACGGCAGCGGGCGCGGGGGTCGCGAGGGGGCTGGTGGCGCGGGACGAAGCCAAGATGCGTCCTTCCGAGAACTGCGCTCTCGTTCTGGCGGGCACCGGCTCCACGCGATACCGTCTGCTCGTCCGCCCCGGGCGGGAGGTCCGGGCCGAGCGGGCTCGCGGATGGTGGGATCCGACGCACGCCGTCTGTTGTCATGGCGCAGCCATCGCCGGCACGCACGTGAGCCCGGAAGGGACACCCTGGAGCGGGAGGACTCCTCTGAGCGCGCGCGCAGCTGGACGAGGGCAGCGCAAAGAGGCAGTCTAGCTGCAAATGCAGCCGCTGTCGAGACAGGTCGCCGAGACAACCATCGAGACCTAAGAGTGACCTGACGGGCGCATCCCGTCAAGACTCTACGCGCCGGTAAGTGGTCCTTTTCGCGGGACGAGCGGCAGGGAGCCGCAGCTCCTGGGCCTGAGGGGCCTTTCGTCGACCGGCTTCGGCCCGTTCAGGGGACCGCCGAACGGGCGGATCCGCCGGGTGCGGCCGCGCGTTCCCGTCATCCGCCTGTCGCCGGACCGTGTCGCCACCGTCACCTCCGTTCGCGGGCTCGCCCCGGGGACGGTGCCCACGACGCTCCTTGACACCGTCTCACGGGGCGGCTGACGATCGTGCACCGGGCCGAGGCTGGGAGGGACGATGGTGTCCGCAGCGAAGACGTACGACGAGCGGCCGTGGCTGGCGCGCTACGACGCGGGGCAACCGCACGACATCGAGCTGGAGCACAGCGACGCGCTGGCGATGTTCCGCGCCGCGGTGAGGCGCAACCCGGACGGCGACGCCGTGCGGTACTTCGACGGCCGGATCACGCTGCGCGAGCTGGACGAGCTGTCCGACGCGTTCGCCGTCGGCCTCCTCGACTCCGGCCTCGCGGCGGGCGACCGGGTGGCGCTGTACCTGCAGAACGTGCCGCAGTTCGTCATCGGGCTCCTCGGCACGTGGAAGGCGGGCGGCATCGCGGTGCCGATCAACCCGATGAACCGGCAGCGCGAGCTCGAGCTCCTGCTCACCGACTCGGACGCGCGGGTGCTGGTGTGCCTGCAGAGCCTCTACCGCGACGTCGCGGCCGAGGTGGTGGGGCGCACCGGGGTGCGGACGGTGGTCACGACGTCCGAGCTGGACCACCAGAGCCTGGACGACCCGCGTGCGTTCGGCGGGTCGGCACGCATCGACGTCCCCGGCACGGTCGACATGGTCGAGCTGACGGCCCGGTTCCGCGGCCAGGTCCCTCCCCCGGTGTCGTTCACCCCGGACGACACCGCGTGCCTCACCTACACGTCGGGTACCACCGGCCCGCCCAAGGGCGCCATGAACACCCACGGGAACGTGGTGTTCAACAGCCAGGCCTACCGCGAGTGGTGCAGCCTCGGCGGCGACGACGTCGTGCTCGGGGTGGCGCCGCTCTTCCACATCACGGGGCTCATCGCGGGCGTCACCACCGCGCTGCTGCTGGGGGCGCCGCTCGTGCTGTTCCACCGGTTCGAGCCCTCGCTCGCGATCGACGTGATCCGCGAGGAGCGCCCCACCTTCACCGTCGGGTCCATCACGGTGTTCATCGCGCTGATGAACGCGCCGAACGCCGAGCGCGACGCACTGGCGTCCCTGGAGAAGATCTGGTCGGGCGGGGCGCCGATCCCGCCGTCGACGGTGAAGGCGTTCTCCGCGGCGTTCGGGCAGTACATCCACAACATCTACGGGCTCACCGAGACCACGTCGCCGTCGCACGGCGTGCCCGCCGGGGCCGAGGCGCCGGTCGACGACGCGTCGGGGGCGTTGTCGGTCGGCGTGCCGATCTACAACACCGTCGTGCGCATCCTCGGCGACGAGGGCGAGGAGCTCCCGCCCGGCGAGATCGGCGAGATCGTGACGAGCGGCCCCCAGGTCGTGTCCGGCTACTGGAACAAGCCCGAGGAGACCGAGCGGGCCATCCCGGGCGGGGCGCTGCACACCGGCGACGTGGGCTACATGGACGCCGAGGGCTGGTTCTACATCGTCGACCGGAAGAAGGACCAGATCAACGCCGGTGGCTACAAGGTGTGGCCGCGCGAGGTGGAGGACGTGCTCTACGAGCACGAGGCCGTGCGCGAGGCCGCGGTGGTGGGCGTGCCCGACGAGTACCGCGGCGAGACTGTGAAGGCCTACGTCAGCCTCCGGCCGGGCCGCAGCGCGGACGAGGCCGAGCTGATCGCGTTCTGCCGGGAGCGGATGGCGGCCTACAAGTACCCGCGGCAGGTGGAGTTCATGGACGAGATCCCGAAGACGGTCACCGGCAAGCTGCTCCGGCGGGAGCTGCGCGCCCGGGGCTGAACACCCCGGACACACGAACGGCACTTCCGTCCGAACCTGTCGGATGGAAGTGCCGTTCGTGCGGTGCGCGGAGCGCGAGGTCAGCTCAGGCTGACCTTGGCGCCGGCCTCCTCGAGCTTGGTCTTCGCGGCGTCGGCCGCGTCCTTGGCCACGCCCTCGAGGATCGGCTTCGGGGCGCTCTCGACGAGGTCCTTGGCCTCCTTCAGGCCCAGGCCCGAGACGAGCTCGCGGACGACCTTGATGACCTGGATCTTCTTGTCACCGGCTGCCTCGAGGACGACGTTGAACTCGTCCTTCTCCTCGGCGGCCTCGGCCGGGGCGCCCGCGGCAGCCGGGCCGGCGGCCGCGACGGCGACCGGGGCGGCCGCGGTGACGTCGAAGGTCTCCTCGAACTTCTTCACGAACTCCGAGAGCTCGATGAGGGTGAGGTCCTTGAAGGCCTCGAGCAGCTCGTCGGTGGACAGCTTCGCCATGGTGGTGCCTCTCTGGGTGTTGCTGAGCTGGGGGTGGGGGTCAGGCCTCGGTGGTGGGGGCGGCGCCGCCGCCCTCCTCCTCGGCACGCTTGTCGGCCAGCGCCTGTGCCAGGCGGGCCACCTGCGAGGCAGGGGCGGCGAACAGGCCCGCGGCCTTCGCCATGGTGCCCTTCATCGCGCCGGCCAGCTTGGACAGCAGGACCTCGCGGGACTCCAGGTCGGCGAGCTGGTTGACCTCGGCGACGGTCAGCGCGCGACCGTCCATGAAGCCACCCTTGATCACCAGGCCCTGGTTGGCCCGGGCGAACTCGCGCAGCGCCTTGGCGGCGTCGACGGGCTCACCGGTGATGAACGTGATCGCCGTGGGGCCGACGAGCAGATCCTCGAGGCCGTTGACGCCCGCGTCCTCGGCAGCGCGCCTGACCAGCGTGTTCTTGGCGATGCGGTACGTCGCACCGTCGCCGAGCGACCGGCGCAGCGTGGTGAGCTGCGACATCGTCAGGCCGCGGTACTCGGTGACCACCGAGGCGGACGCGCCCCGGAACTTCTCGGCGATCTCCTCGACCGCCGCGACCTTGTCGGGTCGGGCCATCCTCGCCTCCTCTCGTCGTGGTCGGTGTGGATTCCTGCGGTTCGCATCCGCCGACGACCTCGGAAACGACGAACGCCCCGGCGCAGGAGCGCACGGGGCGTGGCAGGGATGCGCGCGACGGCGCACCCCGCGATGACCTCGTCCTCCTGCGCGGGCCGCCCGCGGATGCGGGGCCTTCGTGTGCCCCGTGAAGGGCACAGACCTGCGGTCTTCGGTGGAACCGTCGTCCAGGATACGGCACCGCGGATCGGGGACGTCCGCGGCCCGTCGGGTCGGTCAGAGGGGCGTGACGGCGGCGATCTTCCAGCGGCCGTCCACGCGCTCGCCCGTCACCGTGAGCCTGCCGGCGGCGGCCAGCTGCTGGGACTGCGCGTCCGGGGCGGCGCGGGTGGCCTGCTGGTCGACGAACGCCACCACGACGGCGCGGTCGCCGGTGATCTCCTTGACCGCCGTGTGGGTGACCGTGGCCGACACCACCGCCTGCTGCTCCGGAGCGCGCGCCCTGACCTCGCCGAACAGTCGGTCGAACTCGGCCGCGAACTCCGGCGTGATCACGTTCCGAGCGGCGTTCTCGTTCTCGTCGAGCCGGGTGAAGTCGAACGAGTACACGGTCTCGACCGCGTCGGACAGCTGCCCGGCCACCTCGGCGGTGGTCCCGACGTCCACCAGCGCGGTGTTCTGGGCCGCCGGGGTGCCGCGCAGCCGCGCGTCCTGGATGCCCGCGAACACGGCGACGCCGGCGAGCAGGACCGCCGCCACCGCGAGCAGCGGGACCGCCCGGCGGCGCACCAGCGCGACCATCCGGGCGCCGCGACCGGCCTCCGGAGCCGCGCCGGTGTCGTTGTCCACACCGTCGTCCGCGGCCTCGGTGGCGGCCTCGGCGCGTCGGGGCGCCCGCTTCTTGCGCGTGCTCGCGGGCTCCACCGGCTTCTCGTCGTCGACGACCGGCAGGCGCTCGGTCCCGTCGACCTCGGGATCGGCGGGTTCCACGGTCGACCGAGCCGGCTTCTTGCGCGCCCGGCCCGCCGGCTTCGCCGGCTTCTCGTCGTCGACGACCGGCAGGCGCTCGGTCCCGTCGACGCCGGGGTCGGCCTTCGGGCGCGGCCGCTTCGGCTTGCCCTTGCCGGCCGGCGGGGCCTCCGCGGGGTGCTCGGGCGCCGGCGTGGCCGCCCTGGTCTCCGCGGCCTCCTCGGCGTGCTCGGACGGGCGGGGCACGGTGGGCGCCATGCCCGCCACCCGGGGGCGGCGGGACGGGGTCGGGCGGGGACGCGGGGAGCGGGGACGAGGGGGCATTCGGGGTGCTCCTGTCAGCTCGGCGTGCGGACCGGGGCCACCCGGCTCGCCTTCCAGCCCTGGTCGGTGCGGGTCATCTCGAGCTCGAGCCGCTGACGGGTGACGACGGGGGCTTGGCCCTCCGGGGTGACCTCGACGTCGACCGCCACCAGCACGCGGGCGGTGCCGGCGCGCACGTCCAGCTCGGCGACGGCGGCGTCGGGAACGGTGGCGACGGTGACCCGCTTGGCCTTCGTGACGACCTGCTCGTACTCGGCCCGGTTCGCGCGGAACTCGTCGAGCAGCGTGCCGGTGGAGGTCTGCTCCCACAGGTCGAGGCCGGGTGCGACGTTGCGGTGGTCGAGGGTGTTGAGGTTGATCGCGGCCTGCTTCGCGTCCACCAGCACGGCCTCGCGTTCGGCCGCGAGCGCCAGGCCGTCGTCGCCCAGGTCGAGCGCCCACCGCCCGCCGAAGAAGAGGGCGGCGAGCGCGGCGAGCGCCACCAGGGCGGCGACCGCGCGGACGGGGGTGATCTCGAACCGGCGCCGGGGCGGCGGGTCCTCCTGCGCGATGGGCTTCTCGAGGACGGTCATGCGGCTCTCCGTCGGGGTCGGGTCGGCGCGGGATGTCCTGTGTGCGAATCGGGGTCAACTGAGGATCTGGGCGAGGGAGCTGAGCGGGGGGAGCGACCCCACCCGGTCGGGGATGACGGGGGCGGAGCCTGCGGGGAGGCCACCTCTCGGGGGGCCCGACGGCGCGTCTGCGGGCGGCATCGGGGTCTTGGCGTGGGGAACGTTCTGCGCGCCGCGCACGTCGATCGGGCTGCCGTGCGGTTCGGCACAGTATGCCTTGCGGTTGATCGGCGCCTCCGACACGTCGCTGCCGGGGCGCCGGTTCGTGCCCTCGTACCCCCGCGTGCAGGGCGGCGGGTCGAAGAGGTTGCTGAGCACGAGGCCGAGGTGCGCGGTGCCGTCGCCGGGAACGACCGTGTAGGTGGTCGTCGTGACGCCCGGGTAGGTGACGAGGATCTGCCGGAGCGCGGCCTGGCGCGGCTCGGCCACGCGGGAGATCGTCAGCAGGTCGGCGATGAGATCGCCGAGCCCGCTGCCGCTGTCCCGCAGCAGGCCCCTGATCTGGGTGGACGCCTCGGGGCCCGTCTCCAGGAGCCTGCGCAGGTCCGGATCGGACTCGGCCAGCTGGTCGGCGAGCAGCGCCAGGTCCTCGCTGAAGCTCTGGAAGGACCCGGCGACGTCGTTCTGCGTGGTGAGCACGGTGCGGCCGTCCTCGATCAGGGTCACCGTCTCCGGCAGCGCGTCGACGGCGTCCTCGGTGAACGCGTTGGTGGTGTCGAGCAGCTTCTGCAGCGGCAGCGCGGTGTCGGAGAAGGCGGCGCCGAGCTCGTCGACGACGGTGCGCAGCGAGTCGAGCGGCACCGATCGGACGAAGTCGTCGAGGCTCACCACGAGCTGCTCGACGGGCACCGGGGTGCTCGTGCGCGCCGCCGGGATCACCGAGCCGCCCTCGAGGTACGGACCGCCGTCGCTCGCCGGGAGCAGGTCGACGTACTGCTCGCCGATCGCGGAGAGGTTGTGGACGGCCGCGTCGACGTCGGCGGGGATCGCGGGCGCGTCGCGCTGGATGTCGAGCTGGGCCTCGACCCCGTCCGGGGTGATCGTCAACGGGCCGACCCGGCCGACGCTCACCCCGCGGTAGGTGACGTCGGCCCCGGTGAAGATCCCGCCGGACCGCGCGAGCTCGACGCGCACGGGGTAGGTCGTGGCCCCGAACAGGTCGCCGAAGCCCGCGTAGCGGAACCCGGCGTAACCGACCCCGGCCACGGTGATCAGCAGGAACGCCACCAGCTGGAGCCGGATGAGCTTGGTGATCAACGGCCACCTCCGAGCAGGCCGCCCAGCAGCCCGCCCTCGCGGGTGGGCTCGGCGTCCTCGTCCGGCGGCTCCGGTGAGCCGGACGTCGGGGTCGGTTCGACCTCGCCGGGCAACGGCAGCAGGTCACCCTGGCCGAGCAGCGGGAAGTCCGGCAGCGACGGGCTCTCCGGGCCGAGCAGCGGACCGAGCAGCTGCGACGTCGGCGGCAGCTTCCCCAGCGGCCCGTCGGGACCGGGGAACGGCTCGCCCGAGCGCGCGAGGTTCTCGAGGAGGGTGCTCAGATCGAGGTCGATCTTGGCGTACAGGTTGGAGTAGTCGCCCGCGAACGCGTCCATCGTGCCGTCGCTGAACGGGAACGTGGGCAGCAGGCTCAGCGAGTTCACCAGGTCCGGCCCGGACTCCACGAGCTTCGCGAGCACCGGCTTCAGCAGCTCGAGGTCGGCCACCACGTCGTCGTGGCTGCGATTGACCACGTCGGTGGCGACGCCGGAGAGCCGGTCGAGCGCCTGCAGCATGTCGACGAGCTTGCCGCGCTGGTCCTCCAGCTCACGCAGGCCGGGCGACAGGTCGTCGAGCGCCGTCTCGATCTGCCCCTTGCGGTCGCGCAGGGTGCCGGCGAGGCGGTTGATCTCGTCGATGGCGCGGGTGATCTCGGACTTGTGGCTGTCGAGGGCCCCGACGAGGGTGTCGAGGTCGTCGAGCAGCGCGCGGATCTCCGGCTCGTTGCCCGACAGCGCCTTGTTGAGCTCGTTGGCGATCGTCCGGATCTGGGCGATGCCGCCGCCGTTGAGCAGCAGCGACAGCGCGCCGAGCACCTCCTCGACCTCGGCGGCCCGGCTCGTGCGCAGCAGCGGGATGGTGGCGCCGTCGGCGATCCGGCCTGCCGCGGCGTTCTGCGGCGCCAGCAGCTCGACGAACTTCTCGCCCAGCAGGCTCGTGGTGCGCACCCTGGCCTGCGCATCGGGCGGCAGCGCGACGTCACCGTTGACGAGCACGGTGACCTCCGCCGTCCAGTCGGGGCCCACCCTGATGTCGCTGACGGTCCCGACCGGGACGTCCGCCACCTTCACCAGCGACTGCGGCACGAGGTCGACGACGTCGGTGAACTCGATCGTCAGCTGATACGGGTGGTCGCCGAGATCGGCACCGCCCGGCAGGTCGACGCCGCGCAGGCCGCCCGACAGCACGCCGCACCCGCTCGTGAGCAGCACGACGGCGGCGGTCGCGACGGCGGCGAGCCTGCGGCGGATCACCGGCCACCCCCGAACAGTCCGGATAGTCCGCCGGGCCGTTCGTCGGACTCGCGCTCCTCTTCGCCCTCGTTCTTCTCGGACTTCTCCGAGTCCTCTTCGCGGCGCTCCGCCGTGCCGGTCGGCGACGGCTCGGCCTTGTCGGTGGACTCGGTCCGCTCCCCCTCCGGCCGCCCCGCAGGCGCCCCCGGGAGGCCGGGCAGCGGCAGCGCCGGCTGCGGGCCCCGGGCCTCGGGATCCGCCGGCACGGTCGGCAGCGCGAGGCCCGGCACGGGCGGCGGCTTCCCGCTCTGCAGCGCCGTGATCACGTCGGCCGCGGTGGGCAGCGGGACGAGGCCGTCGAGGACGGGGGCGAGTTTCCCGCAGGGCTCGGTGAGCTCGGGCGGGATCGGCCCGCTCCGCTTCAGCAGCTCGCAGACCAGCGCCGGTACCGGCATCGTGAGCTCGTTGATGTCCGCGCGGGCGTCGAGGGTGCCGGACGCGCCGTTGTAGGCGAGCGAGAGGTTCCCGAGCGCGTCCGGCGCGACGTCGAGGACCTCGGCGAGGGCCTTGCGCTGGTCGACGACCACCTCGGTGACATCGTTCAGCCGGTCGACGTTCGACTTCACGAGGTCCCGGTTGTCGCGGACGAAGTCGGCCACCTCGCCGAGCGCGATGGACAGCTCCCGCACCGCGGTGGCCAGGTCGCCGCGCTCGTCGGCGAGGAACCCGGCCACGTCCGCGAGCCGCTCGTTGAACTCGCGCACCTCGCCGTCGTTCGCGGCGAGCATGGACGTGAAGGACTGGAGCTCCTTCACCGTGCCGAAGAGGTCCTCGCGGGAGTCGGCGAGGGTGCCCGACAGCTCCCCGAGGTTGCGGATGGTGTCGTTCACCGCCCGCCCGTTGCCGTCGAGGTTCGCGGCCCCGACGTCGAGGGCGTTCGACAGCGCGCCCTGCGAGTTGATGCCGTTCGGGCCCAGCGCGTCGGCGAGCTGGGTGGCGGTGCGGGCGAGGTCGTCGACGCCGAGCGGTACCGCGGTGCGATCGAGCGGGATCACTGCACCGTCCTGCAGCTCGGGGCCGCCGGACCAGGTGGGCGCGAGCTGGATGTAGCGCCCGGTGACCAGGCTCGGCGAGACGACGACGGCCTTCGCGTCGGCGGGCAGCTTGAGGTCGGGGTCGTCGATGCGCATCTCCACGCGCACCCGGGTGCCTTCCGGGACGATGCTGACGATGTCGCCGACCGTCACACCGAGCACCCGGACCGAGTTGTCCTCGAACACGCCGGTGGCCGACGTGAAGTAGGCGGTGATCATCCGGGACGGGTGCTGCAGCACGAGGTAGAGGCCGCTCGCCACGAGCACGGCGATCACGGCCACGAGCACGGTGAACTGCAGCTGTCTGCGGTCCGTCGCGGTGAGTGCCATCAGCAACCCTTGGAGTTGATCGGGCCCACCGAGGGCGGGAGCAGCGCGCAGATGTAGTTGTCGAACCACTCGCCGTTGCCGGTGGCGTTCGCGAAGAGCCGCACGAACACGGCGAGGTCGCGGATGCCCGCGCCGAGGGAGTCCCGGTTGCGCTGCAGCAGCGCGGCCACCCGGTCGAGCTGCTCCAGCGTGGGCTTCAGCTGGTCCTTGTTGTCGGCGACGAGCCCGCGCAGCTGCTCGGAGAGCGCTATCGTGCCGTCGAGGAGCCGGCTGATCGCGTCGTGGCGGCGCTGGAGCTCGTCGAGCAGCAGGTTGCCGTCCTTCAGCAGCTTCTCCACGTCGGCGTTGCGGTCGGCCAGCACGCCCGCGAGCTCGTGGGTGCCCGCCAGCAGCTTGCGGATCTCCTCGTCGCGGCTCGCGATCGTGGTGGACAGCCGCGAGAGCCCGTCGAGCGCGCCGCGGATCTCCGGCGGGGTGTCCTTGAAGGTGTCGGAGAGGGTGTTCAGGCTCTGCGCGAGCTGCCCGGTGTCGATCTGGTCGAGCGTGCCGGACAGGCCGTTGAACGCGTCCACCACGTCGAACGGGGACGAGGTGCGCGCGAGCGGGATGGTCCCGTCGGCGTCGAGGTCCTCGTCGCCCTGCGGGTCGAGGGCGAGGTACTTGGCGCCGAGCAGGGTGCGGATCTGGATCGACGCCGACGTGCGGTCGCCCACCCATGCATCGGTCACCCGGAAGGTGACCAGCACGTGGTCGCCGTCGAGCTCGACGTCCTGGACCCGGCCCGCCTCCACGCCGGCCACGGTGACCTTGTCCCCCGCCGTGAGCCCGGCGGCCTCGCGGAACTCGGCCCGGTACGTGGTGCCGCCCCCGAAGATCGCCGGCCCGTTGAACGCGATCACCACGACGAGCACGACCACCAGCAGGCCGATGATCGCCGTCGCCACGGGGCTGCGCGTGCCCGGCATCAGTTGCCCCCGAGCGACAGGTCGGACAGCAGCGGCAGATCGGGCACGGGCAGCTTCGGGACACCGCTGTCGCCGCCCGGAAGGGGCAGGTCGGGCAGGGGCAGCCCGGCGAGCGAGTCCGTGTTCCCGCTGTCCTCGCCGTCGGGGTCGGCGCCGCAGCGCGACTGGCCGCTGGTGAACACCGGGATCTCGAACGTCGGGATGTACGGGTCGAGTCCGACCTTGCCGCTCGCCCCGCACAGGTAGAAGTTGAACCAGCTGCCGTAGCTGCCGGCGCGGATGACCTTCTTGAGCTTCGGCGGCAGGTTCTTGATCGTCTGCTCGAGCCGCTCGTCCTGCGCGTTGAGGTTCTCGGCGAGGTCGCCGAGGTGGTCGATGTCGGCGCGCAGCGGCGGCCGCGCGTCCTTCAGGAGGTCCGCGGTGACGTTCGTGAGCTCGCCGATCGACCCGATCGCGTCGCCGATCGGCTTGCGGTCCTCCGAGAGGCCGGACACCAGCGCCTGCAGCGAGCTGATGAGCTCGGACAGCCGCCCGTCGCGCGCGTTGACCGTGTCCAGCACGGCGTTGAGGTTGTCGATCAGCTGGCCGATCACCTCGTCGCGGTCGGCGAGGGTGTTGGTGAGCGACGCGGTGTGGGCGAGCAGGCTCTTGACGGTGCCGCCCTGCCCCTGCAGCACCTGGATGATCTCGAACGCGAGCTGGTTGACCTGCTCCGGGTCGAGCGCCGTGAGCAGCGGCTTGAACCCGTTGAACAGCACGGTGAGGTTGAGCGGCGGGTGGGTGCGCTCGACCGGGATCGTGCCGCCCTCCGGCAGCGTCTGGCCCGCGGGCCCCGCGCCCTGCTCCAGCGCGAGGTAGCGCTGCCCGATCAGGTTCCGGTAGAGGATCGACGCGCCCACCGACGCCGGGAGCGGCTGGTCCCGCGCCACGCTGAACGCGACCTCCGCGAACCGCCGGTCGACGATCCGGACGTCGTCGACGGTGCCCACGATCACGCCCGCGATCCGCACGTCGTCGCCGGGCAGCAGGCCGTTGGCGTCGGTGAAGCGCGCGCTGTAGGAGGTGCGCGCGCCACCGGAGGAGTTGGCGATCGTCAGTGCGAGCACGGTGGTGCACAGCGCCACCACCACGGCGAGGCAGAGGAACTTGACCAGCGGCCCGACCGGGATGCGACTCACGTCACCCTCACCTCGGTCCCGCGGTAGAGCGGCCCGACGAGCATCGTGCTCCACGCCGGGACCGCGGCGGGCGAGGTGCCCTGCTGGAGCGCGAGCAGCTCGCCCACGACCTGGCGCTCACCCGGCGAGTTCGGCACGCCCATGTCGGCGCCCGAGTAGGAGGCGGGGACGGCGCCGAACTCCTCCGCGCTACCCATCGGGGTGCTGGCGGGCGGGTTCGCGTGCGGCTCGGTGCCGTCCTTGAACGGCCCGTCCGGCGGCTGGTCGGGCCCCGGGGTCAGGATCGGGTAGCAGCGCGGGCCGCGGTCGTCGAGGTAGCGCGGCTCGTCCTGGTTCGGGATGTACTTGCCCTGGCTGGCGACGATCTCGATCGTGGCGTGGAGCCCGGGGTGGTCGGTGCCGGCGCCGAACGCCTCGTCCAGCCGCGGGACGAGCCCGGCCAGCTGGTTGAACAGGCAGGGGAACTCCGGGGCGTAGCGGGCGAGGGTCGCGAGCGTCGGGCGAGCCGAGTCGGCGAGCGAGATGATGTTCTCGCCGTTGGCGTCGAGGAACGCGCGCAGGTCGTCGGACGCGCCCGTGACGCTGGTCAGGAGCTCGCGCAGCTGGGCGCGCTGCTCCACCACCGTGCGGCTGGTGACGGTGAAGTCCTCCAGCGCGTCGAGCAGGTCGGGGGCGGCCTTGTCCAGGTTGTGGGCGAAGTCGGCGAGCTCGGTGATGTCGGCCTGCAGGTCGGGGATCGCCGGGCGCAGGCCGGACGTCAGCTGCTGGAGCCGCACCAGCGTCTGCCCCAGGTTCTCGCCGCGGCCCTCCAGCGCCTGCGACATCGCACCGAGCGTGGTGGCCAGCTCCTGCGGCTCCACGGCGGTGAGCAGCGGCAGCAGGCCGTCGAGCACCCGCTCCAGCTCGCGCGCCGACGCGCTGCGGTCCATCGGGATCACGTCGCCCGCCGCGAGCGGCGGCCCCTTCGGACCGTCGGGCAGGACGAGCGCGACGTACCGCTCGCCGAACAGCGTCTTGGGGATGAGCTGCGCGGACACGTTCGCCGGGATCAGGTCGACCTTGTCCGGGTCGATCGACATCGCGACCGTGGCCGTGTCGCCCTTCGTGGTGACGGCGGTGACCTTCCCGACGTCCAGCCCACGCACCTTGACGTCGGCCTTCTCGGCGAGCTGGGTGCCGACCCGGTCGACCTGCAGCGTGACCGGCACCCCGCGGTCGAACGCCCCGGCGTACTCGCCGACCGACAGCGCGACGAGCGCCACCAGCACGGCGACGAACAGCAACCCCTGCAGGCGACGTTTCATCCCGCCACCCGCACCGAGGTCTCGGTGCCGAAGAGCACCAGGGTGAGGAAGAAGTCCAGGATCGCGGTGCTGACGATCGACAGCCGCACCGAGCGGCCCACCGCGATGCCGACGCCCGCGGGGCCGCCCTTCGCCGTGTACCCGTAGTGGCAGTGGATCAGGATGATCACGATCGCGAACGCGATGACCTTGAGGTACGAGTACAGGACGTCGCTGACCGGCAGGAACAGGTCGAAGTAGTGGTCGTACGTGCCGCCGGGCAGGTCGTTGATCAGCGTGACGTTCAGCCGGGACGCCGCGAAGCTCGCCAGCAGCCCGATCGTGTACATCGGGATGATCGCGACGACCCCGGCGATCATGCGGGTGGTGATGAGGAACGGCACGCTCGGCACGGCCATGACCTCGAGCGCGTCGACCTCCTCCGAGATCCGCATCGCGCCGAGCTGTGCGGTGAAGCCGGCGCCGAGCGTGGCCGTGAGCGCAGCGGCCGCCACGAGCGGCGCGATGTCACGCGTGTTGAAGTACGCCGTGATGAAGCCGGTGAGCGCCTCGACACCGAGCGAGTCGAGCGCCCGGAAACCCTGCAGGCCCACGAGGCTGCCGACGAACAGCGACAGCGACAGCATCACGCCCGCCGTGCCGAGGATGACGATGAGCGCACCCGACCCGAAGCTGACCTCGGCCAGCAGGCGCCCGATCTCACCGCGGTAGCGCCGCAGCGTCCGGGGCGTCCACGCGATGGCGCGCACGTAGAGCGAGAGCTGGTCACCGAGCTCGTCGAGCACGTGCAGCGGGCCGTTGACGACACGGCGCGCCCGGCCGTTCAGCAGCGCCATCTCTAGGACCCCTTCGGCGGGACGAGCTCGAGGTACAGGCCCGTCAGCACCAGGTTGATCAGGAACACCAGCACGAACGAGATGACGACGGACTGGTTCACCGCGTCACCGACACCCTTGGGGCCCGGCGGCGGGTTGAGCCCGCGGTAGGCGGCCACGACGCCCGCGGTGAAGCCGAACAGGAACGCCTTGACCTCGCTCACGACGATGTCGGAGACCTGGGCCACCGCGGAGAAGCTGGCGATGTACGCCCCGGGTGTGCCGCCCTGGACGATGACGTTGAAGTAGTAGCCACCGGCCACGCCGACGACGCTGGCCAGCCCGTTGAGCACCACCGCCGTGGTGGCCATCGCGAGCACGCGCGGCACCACGAGCCGCTGGATCGGTGAGATGCCCAGCACCTCCATGGCCGCGATCTCCTCGCGGATGGTGCGCGCACCCAGGTCGGCGCAGACCGCGCTGCCGCCCGCGCCGGAGATCAGCAGTGCCGTGACGATCGGCGCCGCCTGCTGCACGATCGCGAGCACGCTGCCGGCACCGGTCTGGCTCTGGGCGCCGAACTGGCGGGTGAGCTCGGCGAGCAGCAGCGCGATCGTGGCGCCGAACGGGATCGTGAACAGGGCCGTCGGCAGCGCGGAGACCTTGGTGACGAACCACGTCTGCTCGATGTACTCGGCCAGCTGGAACGGCGGCCGGAAGGCGTTGCGCACCACGGCGACACCGAGGCCGAAGAGCCGGCCGACCGGCGTGAGGGCACGGGTGATCGGGGCGGGGGAGGTCATCGGCCTACCTCAGCGCCGTCCCTGATCACGGGCCGAGGGATCGTCGTAGCCGGGATCGATGCCGCCGATCACCTCGGTGGGCTCGTCGCGTTCGAGGCCGCGCGCCGCGAACCGCGGCCGCGGCAGGGGTTGCGCGGCGATCGGGCCGGTGGGCGGGTCCGCCGAGAGGGGGTCGTCGGCGTAGCTGTCGCGGATGGCCTGCTGCGCGGCGGGCGGGAGCGTGTGCAGCATCTGCAGCACCCGCTCGCGCCGGCGGCCGACGGCGTGCCGCTCCCCCACACCGGTGCTCGGCTGCAGCTGCGGCTTGAGCGGGGGCAGGCCCTGCAGCTCGCCCGCCTCCTCCATCTCGCGGGCCGCCTGCGCGGTGTCCTTCTCCTCCGACATGCCGATCGGGCCCTCGCGGCGCCCGTTGAGGAACTGCGCGACCACCGGCTCCTCCGAGGTCAGCAGGACCTCGCGCGGCCCGAACATCGCCAGGTGCTTGCGGTAGAGCATCCCGATGTTGTCCGGCACCGTCTGCGCCGTGTTGATGTCGTGCGTGACGATCAGGAACGTGGCGTCGGTCTGCGCGTTCAGATCGATGATCAGCTGGTTGAGGTAGGCGGTGCGCACGGGGTCGAGCCCCGAGTCCGGCTCGTCGAACAGGATGATCTCGGGATCGAGCACCAGCGCCCGCGCCAGCCCCGCCCGCTTGCGCATGCCGCCGGAGATCTCGCCCGGCAGCTTGTCCTCGTCGCCGGTGAGCCCGACCATCGCCATCTTCTCCTCGACGATGTCCCGGATCTCCGACTCGGACTTCTTCGTGTGCTCGCGCAGGGGGAACGCGATGTTGTCGTAGAGGTTCATGGAGCCGAACAGCGCGCCGTCCTGGAACAGCACGCCGAACAGCTTGCGCAGCTCGTACAGCCGTGACTCCGAGCAGCGCACCAGGTCGGTGTCGTGGATGACGATCGAGCCCCGCTCCGGCTTCAACAGGCCGATCAGCGTCTTCAGGAACACCGACTTGCCGGTGCCCGACGGGCCCAGCAGCACCGACACCTCACCGGGCGGCAGGGTGAGCGTGACGTCGGACCAGATGTTGGCGCGACCGAAGGACTTCGACAGCCCTTCGACCTTCACCTCGACACCCGCCACCGACGCCTCCTGAACCTTTCCGGTGGGGCTGTGCCGACGCTGGCGCGGAGCTGGGGCGGCGGCTGCCCACAACGGGACAACGACACCCGCTGAGGCGGGTTACTCGCGAGTCAGGGTCGGAGCGATAGTTGCTCCGATCGGACCGTAACAGGTCGACCAGGCGCAGTACGCCGTCGCTCGCGGTCCCCTGACCCCTCCCCGACGAGCACGGGCCGTCACCGGGTCGAGCGCGAAAGCATATCTGTTGACGCGTATATACGCTCGCCATCATACTTCTGCCCATGGACGTGTTCGAGGCCGTCGCCGAGCCACATCGCCGGGCGCTTCTCGATCTGCTGGCCGAGCGGGAGCGGGCGGCGGGCGAGCTGGTCGCGAGCCTGCCCACGCTCACCCAGCCGGCCGTGTCCCGGCACCTGCGGATCCTGCGCGAGGTCGGCCTCGTCGAGGTCCGGCCCGACGGCCAGCGCCGGATCTACACGCTCCGGGCCGACCGGCTCGTCGAGATCGAGGACTGGCTCGACCGCTACCGCAGGTACTGGCGCGACCACCTCGACGCGCTGGAGCGACGGAGAAGGGAAGGGCAGATGACCGACGACCGGTACGGCGAGCTCGAGATCGACGGCGACCACGCCACGATCACCTTCCGCCGCCACCTCCCGCACCCCGTCGAGACCGTGTGGGCCGCGCTCACCGACTCGGCCGAGCGCGGCGCGTGGTTCGGCGAGACCGCCATCGACGGGCGGGCGGGCGGCACCATCGAGATGGTGGCCGCCGATCCCCCCGCCGCGGTGGGGGCGAAGCGCATGACCGGGCGCATCCTGGTGTGGGACCCGCCGCACGTGCTCGAGCACGAGTGGCGCCAGCGCATCGTCGAGGACGGCGTCGTCCGCTACGAGCTCGTCGAGGACGGCGCGGGCACGCTGCTCACGCTCACCCACCGCGGCCTGTCCGTCCGCAACGCCACGGGGTTCATCCCCGGCACCCACGCGTTCCTCGACCGGCTGGACGCCCACCTGTCCGCCGTCCCGCTGCCGAGCTGGGAGGAGCGGTACGCCGAGACGGCGCCTGCGTATCCCAGCTGGTCCTGACCGATCCGAACCTCGTGCAGCCTCCTAGGCTCGGGTCGTTCACCGGTTCGACGGAGGAGTTCGATGAGGCCGCCCCCTCTCGCGCAGCTGGAGTTCCTCGTCGGGGAGCTGAGCGGGCCCGAGGACGTCAGCAGCACCCCGTGGGCGACGGGCGGGCCGGCCATCGGGCGGGTGCGCGGCGAACGCGGACTCGACGGCGGCGTGCTCGTACAGCACCAGGTGCAGGAGCGCGACGGGGCGGTGGCGTTCCGGGCGCTCAACGTGTTCACCACCGACCCGGCCACCGGCGAGGTGCTCCTCTACTCCTTCGACAACTTCGGATACCCGCCCGAACCCGCGGGCCGGGGCACCTGGCACGACGCCGAGCTCGTGCTGGAACGCACCACCGAACGGGGTTCGGCACGGACGACCTTCACCCCCACCACCGACGGCTACCGGTGGGGCAAGTGGTTCCGCGCGCCCGGCGTGGACGAGTGGTCCCCCGTCGTGACGGGCGAGCTGCGCCGCACGGCCCGCTGACGCGCGGGAGCACCCCGTCCCGCTCCACGCACCCCGGGCGCGAGCCGGCTCCGGGTGCTCAGCCCACCGCCGCCAGCTGGGCGCTGTCCTCCGCGTGGAAGCGCTCCTCGAGGGCCTCCGGGCTCGCATCCACGTCGATGGTGCGCAGGTCCGCGCCGCGGGCGGTCTCGATGGCGCCGAGGCGGCGACCGACCTTGTCCATCGCGTACTCGGCCATCTCGTTCATGTCGACGTCGAACGGCGGTGGGCCGTCCCACCGGTCGAACGTCGCGGTCACCACGCCCATCGCCGGCACCAGCAGCTCCTGCATCCGCTCGTCGACGGCGTCCCACAGCGCGTCGTCGGCGGCGACGTGGCGGCGGCAGGTGAAGGTGCCCCACGCCATGTGCCTGCGCTCGTCGTCGCCGATGTGCTTGATGATCTGCTGCATCCCGGGCAGGATCCCGCGGCTCGTGCAGATCTTCTGCCAGGAGAAGTAGCCGGTGAGCGCCAGCGTCCCCTCGACGATGTGGTTGTAGGTCACCGAGGCCCGGATCTGGTTGCGCGGCGACGGGTCGTGGGCGAGCGTCTGCAGGCTCTCCGGCAGCTCCTTGGCGAAGATCTGCTGGTAGGGCTCGTTGTCGGCGATGTAGGAGTTCAGGTCGTCGGTGATGCCGACGGCGTCGAACCAGCGGCGGAAGGCCTCGGTGTGCTTGGCCTCCTCGTAGACGAACTGGGTCAGGTACATCTCGTCGGCGAGCCTGCCCTCGGCGGCCATCGCGCCCAGGAACGGCTGCAGGTCCTGGGTGACCGACTCCTCGCCCGCCATGAACTGCGCGGCGAGGGAACAGGTCCACCAGCGCTCCTCGTCGGTCATCGCCGCGACGTCCGCCGCGTCCCGGCTCAGGTCGATGTCCGCCGGGTTCCACTGGCGGCCGTTGCCCTTGGTGAACAGCCGCATCGGGAACGAGTCGAAGTTGATCCCGCCCCGCCGGAGGCTGGTGAAGCCGGTGCGCTGGGACATCTGGTCCTCCTAGAAACGGATCAGGCCGCGGATGTTGCGGCCCTCCCGCATGTCCTGGTAGCCGGTGTTGATCTCGTCGAGCGCGTACTCGCGCGTGATCAGCTCGGCGAGCTTCAGCTGACCGAGGTTGTGCATCTCCAGCAGCCGGGGCACGTCGTGCTGGCCGTTCGAGCTGCCGAAGAGCGCGCCGCGCACCTGCTTCTCGTAGAGCGTGAGCTCCAGCAGCGACATCGACACCGTGTCCTCGCCGGGGTGCCCCAGCGCCGTGACGACGACGCGCCCCCGCTTGCCGACCAGCTGCAGCGCGGGCTGCAGCTGCGCGCCCTCCGCCACCCCCGTCGTGAGGATCGCGGCGTCCGCGAGCTGCCCCCGGGTGATCGACGAGACGGTGTTCCACGCCTCGTCGACGCTCGCCGCGACGTGGGTGGCGCCCAGCTCGAGCGCCTTCTCCCGCTTGAACTCCACCGGATCGACGGCCACGACGTACCGGCAGCCCGCGATCCGGGCACCCTGCACGGCGTTGGCGCCGATGCCGCCGATGCCGATCACCACGGCCGTGTCTCCCGCCCGCAGCTCGGCCGTGCGCACGGCGGAACCGAAGCCCGTCGTGACGCCGCAGCCGACGAGCGCGGCCAGGTGCAGCGGGAACCCCTCGTCGATCTTCACGACGGACTTGACCGGCACGACGGTGTGCTTCGCGAACGTCCCGAGCAGGCACATCTGTCCGATGTCCTCGCCGCGGGCGTGGAAGCGGTAGGTGCCGTCCAGCTGCGGGCCGAGCGTGGCGCCCGCGCCGTCGTCGCAGAGGGCGGTGTAGCCGCGCACGCAGTAGCTGCAGCGCCCGCAGCTGGGCAGGAACGTCATGACGACCGGGTCGCCGACCGCCACCTCGGTCACGCCGGGGCCGACCTCCACGATCCGGCCCGCCCCCTCGTGGCCTCCGACCACCGGGTACGCGACCGGCAGGTCACCGGTGACCAGGTGCTCGTCGGAGTGGCACAGCCCGCTCGCGGCGAGCTCCACCAGCACCTCGCCCGCGCGCGGCCCGTCGAGCTCGACCTCGTCGACCTCCCACTTGCCGCCGAGTTCCCAGAGCACCGCTGCCGTGGTCTTCATGGGCAGAGCATGACCGCGATCACGCAGGTGCACAGCGGCCCGCGGGTTCCTGCGCTGGCCCGCGGGTGCCACAGGTGGTCGTGAGCGGATACGGGTGCTGGAGCACTCGTATCCACTCACGGTTCGGGGGCCGGCGGCCGGATCGGGAGGTCGAGGTGCGCCACGAGGCCACCGCCGTCCCTGGGCAGGAAGCGCAGCTCGCCGTCCATCGCCGCCACCAGCGCCTCCACGATCCACAGCCCCAGGCCTGCCGTGCCCCGGCGCTCCCCCAGCGCGACCCCCTTGGCCGTCACCACCCCCTCCTGGCCCCGGGGCAGGCCGGGGCCGCGGTCGCGGACCTCGGCGACGAGCCGGCCATCGGCGTGCCGGAGGTCCAGCTCGACGGGGGCGTCCCCGCTGTGCCGGGCGGCGTTCTCGACCAGGTTGGTGAGCACGCGCCGCAGCCGCTGAGGGTCGCACCGCACCGCGGCGCCCGGCGGCTCGACGTGCGCCACCCGCCGCTCCGGCGTGACACCCGCCGCGTCGAGCACGGCGCCGGCCAGTTCCCCGAGCCGCACGGTCCGCTCTCGCACCCGCCCGAGAGGGCTCCCCTCCTGCACGGCGACATCGGCGAGGCCGTCGAGCATGTCGCGCAGGTGCAGGGCGTGCTCGGCGAGCAGCCGGGTGGCCGTCTCCCGGGCCGGGCCGGAGAGCCGGTCGGCCGCGAGGTCGGCCGACAGCGCGGTGAGCGACGCGACCGGCGTGCGGAACTCGTGCAGCACGACGCGCACGCCGTCCAGCCGCGCCTGCTGGGCGGCGAGCAGCCGGGACCGCAGGTCGCGCTCCTCCAGGAACGCCTCGTGCTCGGCCCGCGCCCGCGCCCGCGACTCCGCGGCGTCCTCGTACTGGCGTTCCAGCATCCGCAGCAGCACCCCGACGAGCACGGCGGCCGCCACGAGGTAGCCGGTCCACCAGGCGCCCGCCGCCCACCGGTCGGCCATCGGCACCTGCGGGTCGGATCCCGCGAGCGCGGCGACGGTGAACCCCGCACCCACACCGAGGGCCCCGAGCCGGCCCACCACCACACCGCCCCGCAGCGCCACCGCGATCACCACGAGCGGCAGGATCGCGACCATCACGCTGTCCGCACCGCCGGTGAGACCGCAGGCCAGCAGGGCGAGCGCCGCGTCGATCGAGGTCGCGAGCCGCGGCGGCACCAACGGTGGGCCACGCCACTCGGCCATGGCGAGCACAAGCGCGTAGCCGAGCGTCGCCGCCACGAGCGCCCCGAGCAACGGCGCCCGGCCACGTGCGAGCCCCGGCTCCACGACGAGCGCCAGCCCGACCGAGCAGACCACCAGCAGCCGGATGACGACGGCGGTGCGCTCCTCGACCGACCGCAGCACCGCGGCGGGACCGTCGATGTGCACGGGGCCAGCATCTCCCATCGCGCACCCCACGAACGGGGGGCTGGACGCCCACCCACCAGGACGGGGCGAGCGGCTACGGTCCTGCTGTGCGGGAGGGCCGGTACGCCGTGGTCATCGTCGACGACCATGCCCTGTTCTCGCAGGGCCTCGCGCTGCTGCTCGAGTCCCGCGCCGGCGACACCTTCGCGGTGGCCGGGTCCACCACCGCGGGAGAGCAGGCCGTCGCGCTCGTCGGGCGCGAGGCGGCAGATATCGCGATCGTCGACCTCGCGCTGCCCCCGCTGGGCGGCGTGGAGACCATCCGGCGGATCACCGCGGCCTACCCCCGCACGCGCATCCTCGCGCTCTCCGGCACCGAGGACCTCGGCCTGGCGACCGCCGCCCTGCGTGCCGGGGCCGCGGGCTTCCTGGCCAAGTCGGCCGATCCCGAGGTGCTGGTCGCCCCGCTGCTGACGATCGCGGCGGGCGTCCGCGTCGTGCCGCCCGACCTGCTCGACGCGCTGCTCGCCGCGGGGGAGCGCGTAGGCGGCGAGGTCGTGGAGCGGCTGGACGACCGGGAGCTGCAGCTGTGGGCGCTGCTCGCGCGGGGCCTCGAGACCAGCGAGATCGCGAAGGTCATGCTCGTGAGCGAGCGGACGGCCAAGCGGATGATCGCGAGCCTGCTGCACCGGCTGGGCGCGGCGAACCGGATCGAGGCGGCCGCGCTGGCCGGCCGCTACGGCCTGCTGGACGACGCGCCGCGGCGCGCTCGCTGACCCGTCGGCGCCTCGGTACCCGACCGCCCGACGGTCCGTTCGTCGGCACGGGTTGGCCCGTGCGGGCCGGACGTGGCCCGATCGTGCGGTCCCCCACCGCGCGGCGGTTGGGCGAGACTTCCCCGTCGGCAACGAACCAGGAGGCGGGCTGTGGCGGCGTTTCGCGACGAGGCGGAGGTCTACGAGTTCCTCGGCGGGATCTTCCGGCGCGGGATGGAGGACCCGGTGCTGGTGGAGAAGCTGCGGCCCAGCGGCATCGTCCTGCGGATCACCTACAGCGACCCGGACGCCGTGCTCACGGTGGACATGCCGAACACGCAGGTCCACGAGGGTGCGGGTGCGGGCCCCGAACCCAACGTCGAGCTGTTCATGTCCGCCGACACCGGCAACCGGTTCTGGCTCGGCAAGGTGATCCTCCCGGTCGCGCTCGCCAAGGGTCAGGTGCGGGCCAAGGGACCGGTGGCGAAGCTGCTCACCGTCCTGCCCATGGCGAAGGGCTTGTTCGGCCCGTACCGCCAGCACCTGGAGGCCGCCGGCCGCGCGGACCTGCTCAGCGCCTAGCCCGATCAGGTGGAGGATTGGTTGGGCCGTACGGCGTAGGCCAATACTCCATTGTGGATACCGTGTGGCTGGACGTCAGGATGTGGACCGGACTGCGCGGCACCTTCCACCCGTTCATGGACATCGCCTGCGAGGCGCCGGACCCGCCTCCCGCCGTACCCGGTGAGTGGCAGCGGTGGGCGGCCTCGTACCTGGGAGCGGTGGCGGAGAAGGAGGGCTGGCAGGCCGGCCGCTATGCCTACAGCGCCGAGCGCCGCGACGACGGCGGACACCCGGTCGAGGTCCTCACGCGCGGCCAGTGGGAGTGGACCCGCCCGCCCTCCGGTCCTGACGCACGCTCCTAGGATTGGCCTGCTCTGGCAGTGCCAATTCCGGAGGTGGATCGCGTGGAGCGGGTCGACATCGAACGCCGCATCGGCGCCACCAGCTTCGCGCGGTTGCTCGGCGACTGGCGGCCACCCGGCGGGAGGGGCCTGGCCGAGGCGCTGGCCGACCGGATCCGGCTGCTGGTCCTCGACGGCCGGTTGCCGATCCAGACGCGGCTGCCCGCGGAGCGCGAGCTCGCCGTGGCCATCTCGGTCAGCCGGACCACGGTGGCCACCTCCTACGAGGCGCTGCGCAGCACGGGCGTGCTCCGCAGCAGGCGCGGGGCAGGCAGCTGGACCCAGCTCCCCGCCGGGCCGCCGGACGACACGGGCCCGGCCCCGTTCTCACCGCTCGGCGGCAGCCCGCTGTACGACCTCGCCCACGCCGCGCTCCCCGCGCCGCGCGCCGCGCTGCGGGCCGCGGCGGCGGCCGCCGTCCAGGATCTCGACGCGCTGCTCACCGGCCACGGCTACGACCTCAGCGGCCAGCCGGCCCTGCGCGCGGCCATCGCCGACCGGTACACCGCGAGCGGCCTTCCCACGACGCCGGACCAGGTACTGGTGACGGCGGGCGGGGTGCACGGGATCCACCTCGCCCTCATGGTGCTGGCAGGGCCCGGTGACCGGGTGCTCGTCGAGCACCCGAGCTACCCGAATGCGCTCGGCGCGGTGACGACCCGCGGCGCCCGGCCCATCCCGGTCCCGATGGCGCCGGACCCGGGCGGAGGCAGCCGGTGGGACCTCGACCTGCTCACGTCGGCGGTCCGGGACGCCGCGCCGCGGCTGGCCTACCTCATCCCCGACTTCCAGAACCCCACCGGCGCCCTGCTCGACGGCGAGGACCGGGCCCGGCTCGTCGAGCTGGCCCGGCGGACGGGCACCACCCTCCTCATCGACGAGACGCTCATC
Organism: Pseudonocardia adelaidensis; assembly: GCF_039543345.1. Taxonomy (NCBI): domain Bacteria; kingdom Bacillati; phylum Actinomycetota; class Actinomycetes; order Pseudonocardiales; family Pseudonocardiaceae; genus Pseudonocardia; species Pseudonocardia adelaidensis. The sequence continues at coordinate 76,185 of NZ_BAABJO010000021.1, forward strand.
GACCTCGCGCTGGACGGGCAGACCGTGGTGCCGGTGGCGGCGCACGGCGCCGCCGACTCCCCGCTCGTGCTGAGCATCGGGTCGGCGAGCAAGACGTTCTGGGGTGGGCTGCGGATCGGCTGGATCCGCACGTCGGCCGCGATGGTGCGCAGGCTCGCCGCCGCCCGCGCCGGCGTCGACCTCGGCGGACCGGTGCTGGAGCAGCTCACGACCGCCCGGCTGCTGGCCGACCACGGCTCCCTCGTCGCGAGCAGGCGCCGTGATCTGCTCGCCGCCCGCGACCACCTGCTCGGCAGGCTCGCCCGCACCTTCCCCGGCTGGCGCCCGTCCCGGCCGGGCGGCGGGCTGAGCCTGTGGGTCGATCTCGGCAGGCCCGAGTCGAGCCGCCTGACCGGCGCCGCCCGGCGTCACGACGTGTTGCTCGCGGCGGGACCCCGGTTCGGCCTGGACGGGGCGTTCGAGCGGTACCTGCGGCTCCCGTTCACCCTCGGGCGGGACCGGATGGACGATGCGGTGGACCGGCTCGCGGCGGCCTGGGCGGAGCTCGACCGCCCGGGCGCTGCGGTGGAGAGCGAGCCGGTGGCGGTGGCGTGATCGCTCCTCGGGAGCGGGGCCGGTGTGTAGGGTGCCGTCGGCCCGGCCAGGAGCGGATCGGCGGCGGCCCGCGGGGTGCGGGGAACGAGTGACCGGAGGAGCGGGGCACGTGAACGCAGGGCCGTTGGTCGGGTTGAAGGTCGTGGAGCTCGCCGGCATCGGGCCGGGGCCGCACGCGGCGATGGTGCTGGCCGACCTCGGCGCCGACGTCGTCCGCGTCGACCGGCCGACCGGCGGGCTCCAGCTCGGCGAGCCGGGTGCCGACCCGACCCTGCGCGGCAGGCGCCGGGTCGCCGCCGATCTCAAGGACCCCGCGGGACGGGAGACCGTGCTGCGCCTCGTCGAGCACGCCGACGTGCTGCTGGAGGGCTACCGGCCGGGCGTCACCGAGCGGCTCGGGGTCGGCCCCGCCGACTGCCACGCGCGCAACCCGCGCCTCGTCTACGCGCGGATGACCGGGTGGGGGCAGGACGGGCCGCTGGCCGCACGCGCGGGACACGACATCAACTACATCTCGCTCACCGGTGCCCTGCACGCCGTCGGCCGGGCCGGGGACCGGCCGGTCCCGCCGCTGAACCTCGTCGGTGACTTCGGCGGCGGCTCGATGCTCCTGGTCGTCGGCGTGCTGGCCGCGCTCTGGGAGGCGCAGCGCTCCGGGCAGGGCCAGGTGGTCGACGCCGCGATGGTGGACGGCGCCTCGCTGCTCGTCCAGATGATGTGGGGGATGCGCGGGCAGGGGCTGTGGACCGACGCGCGCGAGACGAACCTGCTCGACGGGCACGCGCCGTTCTACGACACCTACACCTGCGCCGATGGCAGGCACGTCGCCGTCGGGGCGCTCGAACCGCAGTTCTACGCCGCGCTCCTGGCCGGGCTCGGCCTCGACGGCGAGGACCTGCCGGCCCAGTACGACCGGGCAGGCTGGCCGACGCTGCGGGCCCGCTTCACGGAGGTCTTCGCCTCCCGCGTCCGGGACGAGTGGGCGGAGGTGTTCGCAGGCACCGACGCGTGCGTCACCCCGGTGCTGCCCTTCGCCGAGGTGCCCGCCCACCCGCACCTGGCCGCCCGCGGCACGATCGTCGAGCGCGACGGCGTGCCCCAGGCGGCTCCGGCCCCGAGGTTCTCCCGCACGACGACGGAGCTTCCCGGCCCTCCCGGCGAGCCGGAGCCGGTGGAGCAGGTGCTGGCCGATTGGGCGGACCGGGGTTCAGGAACGCCACGTTCCTGAACCTGGAGGACAGGAACGTGGCGTTCCTGGACTTCCCCGCGGCACGACGAAGCCCCCGGCGCGGGGGGGCACCGGGAGCTTCGGGGATCCGTCGATCAGGCCGTGACCGTCTCGTCCACCAGCAGGTTGCGGGTGCGGTTCGGGTCGACCGGGATGCCGGGGCCCATGGTCGTGGAGATCGTGACCTTCTTCACGTACCGGCCCTTCGCGGCCGAGGGCTTGGCCCGCAGGATCTCGTCGAGGGCCGCGCCGTAGTTCTCCACCAGCTTCTCGGTGTCGAACGACGCCTTGCCGATGACGAGGTGCAGGTTCGCCTGCTTGTCCACCCGGAAGTTGATCTTGCCGCCCTTGATGTCCTGGACGGCCTTGGTGACGTCCGGGGTGACGGTGCCGGTCTTCGGGTTGGGCATGAGGCCGCGCGGGCCGAGGATGCGGGCGATCCGGCCGACCTTGGCCATCTGGTCCGGGGTGGCGATCGCGGCGTCGAACTCCAGCCAGCCACCCTGGATGCGCTCGATGAGGTCCTCGGCGCCCACCACGTCGGCGCCGGCGGCCTCGGCCTCGGCGGCCTTGTCACCGGTGGCGAACACGATGACGCGCGCCGTCTTGCCGGTGCCGTGAGGCAGGTTCACGGTGCCGCGGACCATCTGGTCGGCCTTGCGGGGGTCGACCCCGAGACGCATCGCCACCTCGACGGTGGCGTCCATCTTCGCGCTGGACGTCTCCTTCGCCAGCCGGGCGGCCTCGAGCGGGCTGTAGATCCGCCCGTCCTCGATCTTCTCCGCCGCCTGGCGGTATGCCTTGCTGCGCTGTGCCATTGCTCTGTCCTCTTGTTCCTTGTCAAGTCGTGGTGCGAGCCGAGCCAGCTCTCCCACGCGTACTGCGGCCGGGATCAGCCGTTGACGGTGATGCCCATCGAGCGCGCGGTGCCGGCGATGATCTTGGCGGCCTGGTCGATGTCGTTGGCGTTGAGGTCGCGCATCTTGGTCTGCGCGATCTGACGCACCTGCTCCATCGTGACCGAGGCCACCTTGTTGCGGTGCGGCTCGCCGCTGCCCTTCTCGACGCCGGCGGCCTTGAGCAGCAGCCTGGCCGCGGGCGGGGTCTTGAGCTCGAAGGTGAACGAGCGGTCCTCGTACACCGAGATCTCGACGGGCACCACGTCGCCGCGCTGCGACTCGGTGGCGGCGTTGTACGCCTTGCAGAACTCCATGATGTTGACGCCGTGCTGGCCGAGCGCGGGGCCGACCGGCGGGGCCGGCGTGGCCGCACCCGCCTTGATCTGGAGCTTGATGATCGCGGAGAGCTTCCGCTTCTTGGGAGGCATGTCGTTTCCCTGTCGTGGTTTTCCTGCGCGCCGCGGACCTGCCTGCCGCGGCGTGGGTCAGATCTTCGAGACCTGGCTGAAAGCCAGCTCGACGGGGGTCTCGCGGCCGAAGATGGACACGAGGACCTTGAGCTTCTGGGCGTCGACGTTGACCTCGCTGATGGTGGCCGGGAGCGTGGCGAACGGGCCGTCCATCACGGTGACCGACTCGCCGACCTCGAAGTCGACCTCGACGGCCGCCTTGCCTGCAGCGCCCGCGGCGACGTCGGCCTTGGCACCGGCCCCCGCGGCGGCCGGCTGCTTGGGCTCGACCTTCGGGAGCAGGAACTTGATGACGTCGTCGTGCGACAGCGGCGAGGGGCGCGAGGTGGCGCCCACGAAGCCGGTGACCCCCGGGGTGTTGCGGACGGCGCCCCACGACTGGTCGTTGAGCTCCATCCGAACGAGGATGTAGCCGGGCAGCACCTTGCGCTGCACCTGCTTGCGCTGCCCGTTCTTGATCTCGGTGACCTCTTCGGTGGGCACCTCGACCTGGTAGATGAAGTCCTCGACGTCCAGGGTCTGGATGCGGGTCTCGAGGTTGCTCTTGACCTTGTTCTCGTAGCCCGCGTAGGAGTGCACGACGTACCAGTCGCCGGGGGCGCGGCGCAGGGCGGCGCGCATCTCCTCGATCGGGTCGGCCTCCTCCTCGGCCGCATCGGCCTCGGCGGTGGTGTCGGCCTCGGCACCGTCGACCTCGTCGGTGGTGTTGTCGACCTCGTCGGTGTCGTCAGCGGTGTCGTCGGCGTCGGTGGTGCCGTCGTCGACGTCGGTGGTGTCGTCCGCGTCCGCGAGCTCGGCGTCGGCGGCCGCGGCCGGCTCCTCGACGGCGTCCGCGGACACCGCCGCGCCATCGAGCTGGTCAGCCTCGCGCTCGGTCACGTGCCTCTCGCTTCCTTCGTTCGTGTCGTGCGTGGTGGCGGCCGTGGTCACGTGCCGAACAGGTACATGACTCCCTGCGCGAACACGAAGTCCAGCAGCCAGACCAGCGCGACCATGAACGACACGAAGACCAGCACGACGATCGTGTAGGTGACCAGCTGGTTGCGGGTGGGCCAGATGACCTTCCGCAGCTCGGCGACCACCTCGCGCAGGAACCGGGCGAGCTTGCCGAACGGCGACACGCGCGCAGGGCGGGCCTCGCGGACCGCGGCCCGGCCGCCCCGGGTGTCGCCGGTGGGCGCAGGCCCGGAGCGCCGACCCCGACGGTCGGCGGCGGTGCTCGGGCGCTCCCGCCCGTTCCCGCGCGCCTCGCGTTCCTCAGTCACGCCCGCATCCTCCAGCTCACCCGCGGCCCGGCCGCCGTTCGTCCCTTACTCCGATCCAGCACATCCTGCAGTGGCAGGGGCGACAGGACTTGAACCTGCAACCTGCGGTTTTGGAGACCGCTGCTCTGCCAATTGAGCTACACCCCTAGACCAGCTCCGCCCGGGGTTCCAACCCACGAGCGAAGGAGTGCACCGCGGTGCGGTACACCCAGCACGTCGAGTGTACGGCACCCCACACCGGCTCCCGTCACCGCACACCCCCGGTGGGGCACCGGGGCCGCGGGCGACCCGCTGGGGGAGGATGCTGCCATGGTTGCCAGCACTCCGAGCACGGTCCCCGCGACCCGCCGCATCTCCGCCCGCATCGGTGGCATCGCCGAGTCGGCGACGATGGCCGTGGACGCGAAGGCGAAGGCGCTGAAGGCGGCGGGGCGGCCCGTGATCGGCTTCGGCGCGGGCGAACCGGACTTCCCGACACCCGCCCCGATCGTCGCCGCGGCCGAGGCGGCCTGCACCGACCCGCGCAACCACCGCTACACGCTCGCCGCGGGCCTGCCGGAGCTGCGGGAGGCGATCGCCGAGAAGACGCGCCGGGACTCCGGCCTCGAGGTCGCGCCGTCGCAGGTGCTCGTCACGAACGGCGGCAAGCAGGCCGTCTACCAGGCCTTCGCCACGCTGGTGGACCCGGGCGACGAGGTGCTGCTGCCCACGCCCTACTGGACCACCTACCCGGAGGCGGTTGCGCTCGCCGGCGGGGTGGCGGTGCCGGTCGTCTGCGGCCCCGAGGCCGACTACCTGCCGTCGGTGGAGCAGCTCGAGGAGGCGCGCACCGAGCGCACGAAGGTGCTGCTGTGGTGCTCGCCGTCGAACCCGACCGGCGCTGTCGCCTCCCGGGAGCTCACCGAGGCGGTCGGACGGTGGGCCGTCGAGCACGGCATCTGGGTGATCACCGACGAGATCTACGAGCACCTCGTCTACGACGGCGCCGAGGCCGTCTCGATGCCGGTGGTCGTGCCCGAGCTGGCCGACACCTGCATCGTGGTCAACGGCGTCGCCAAGACGTACGCGATGACCGGGTGGCGGGTGGGCTGGCTGGCCGGCCCGGCCGACGTGGTCAAGGCGGCCGCCAACCTGCAGTCGCACCTGTCGTCCAACGTCGCCAACGTCCCGCAGCGCGCGGCCCTCGCGGCGATCTCCGGGCCGCTCGACGCCGTCGTCGAGATGCGCACGGCGTTCGACCGCAGGCGCCGCACGATCGTGGACCTGCTGCGGGCGATCCCGGGTATCGAGTGCCCGACACCGCGCGGGGCGTTCTACGCCTACCCGTCTGTGCAGGCGCTGCTCGGCAAGGAGCTGCGGGGCACCCGTCCGCGGACGAGCGTGGAGCTGGCGGCCGCGGTGCTGGAGCACGCCGAGGTGGCGGTGGTGCCCGGGGAGGCGTTCGGCACACCGGGCTTCTTCCGGCTGTCCTACGCCCTCGGCGACGACGACCTGCGCACCGGCGTGGAGCGGATGGGTGCCTTCCTGGCCGAGGCGAGGTAGCGGCGAAGGCAGGCGCCGGACGGGCACGGGTCCCGTCCGGCGACGCCTCACTTGTCGAGCTCGGCCAGCGCGACGAGCGCAGCCGCGCGGGAGGCGTACTTCCACTTGCCGAGGTCGCCGACGGTCTTGATGCCGATCTCCTTCAGCGCCTCGTCGTGCCTCTCGCTCAGTCCTTCGAGCGCGGACGGCGGTGCCTTGAGGATCTCGGCGGCCGACTTGTCCTCCCACGCCTTGTCCACGAGTTTCCCGAACTGCACGTCGTGCTCCCTCCGGGTCAAGCCGATGGTGGCGGGGCCGAGGATCGACCCAAGCACTGCCACCGGCAACCGGAGGCTCACTCCGACGGGACGGCCACCTCGGCGACGGCGCGCCCGAGCACGGTCTTCCCCTCGAACGCGGCCGTGATGGCGACCTTGGCGATGCGCTCGCCATCATCGGTCTCGGTGACGGCGGTGACCTTGCCGCTGATCTCGACGAGGGCGCCCTCGTCGTCGTCGGGCACCACGACGGGGCGGGTGAAGCGCACGCCGTAGCTGCGCATCGCGGCGGGGCCACCCGCCCAGTCGGTGACGAGCCGGCCGGCCAGCGCCATCGTGAGCATGCCGTGGGCGATGACGCCGGGCAGGCCCGCCGACGCGGCGACGCGGTCGCTCCAGTGGATCGGGTTGAAGTCGCCGGACGCGCCGGCGTAGCGGACGAGGTCGGCGCGCGTGACGCGCACGGACAGCGGGGGGAGCTCGTCGCCGGCCTCGGTCACGCCCGTGCCTCCTCGGCGGCCGTGACGAGCAGCAGCCGCGTGGTGGCGACCGGTTCGCCCGCGGTGTCGGCGACCTCGCAGCGGAGCGTCAGCATGTGGCTGCCGCCGCGGGTCTTGAGGTCGTCGACGTGGATCGTGGTCACCAGGTCGTCGCCGCCGTGGATCGGCCGGTGCAGGGTGATCGACTGGTCACCGTGCACCATGCGGAGGTAGTCCCAGCCGAAGGCGGGGTCGCGCAGGAACGCCTCGATCGCCGGCATCGTGAACGTGACGGCGAACGTGGGCGGCGCGACGACGTCGGGGTGGCCCGCCGCCCGGGCGGCGCCGACGTCCCGGCACACGGAAGCGCCCTCGCCGATGGCGAGGGCGAACTCCCGGATCTTCTCGCGGCCGACCCGGTAGGGAGCCGTCGGGGGCAGTGCCCTCCCGACGTACGAGGCGTCGAGCACGCTCAGCGCGTCTCGCGGTGCTCTCGGTGGGTGCCGCAGTTGGGGCAGAACTTCTTGATGGCGAGCCGGTCGGGGTCGTTGCGCCGGTTCTTCTTGGTGATGTAGTTGCGGTGCTTGCACTGCTCGCACGCCAGCGTGATCTTCGGCCGGATGTCCGTGGCCTTGGCCATCGCGGGTGCCTCCTGCTTGCTGTGTGTCTCTGGGGTCCTGGTAGCGGCGGCCGGACTTGAACCGGCGACACAGCGATTATGAGCCGCTTGCTCTACCGACTGAGCTACGCCGCTTCGCGGAGCCGAACTCGCCGCTCCGCAGAGCCCCTTTACGGAATCGAACCGTAGACCTTCTCCTTACCATGGAGACGCTCTGCCGACTGAGCTAAAGGGGCGGCAGACCGAGCGGACGGTCACTCCCGCACGGCCGCAGACGATGCTACACAACCCCCGGGCACGCCCGGAAACGGGTGCCCGTCACCAGCTCGCCTTGCGCACCCCGGGCAGGTAGGCCGTCGTGCACGAGCCCGCGCAGCCGCACCCGGGACACCCCGAAGGCCCTCAGGTGGCCGCGCGGGCGCCCGTCCACGGAGTCGCGGTTCCGCACGCGGGTGGCGCTGGCATCGCGGGGCTGGCGGGCGAGCTCCCGCTGGGCCCGCGCCTTCTCGTCCGGGGTGGCCGTCGGCCGCGCGAGCACGGCCTTCCGCTCGGCGCGCCGGGCGGCGTAGCGCGCCACCACGGCCTTGCGGTGCTCGTTGCGCGCGATCTTCGCCTTCGTCGCCATCAGGTCCTCCCTCCGGGCACCCGGTTCCGCGCCACCGCGGCGTCGACGCCGATCCGGTCGACCGTGCGGATCGCGTCCGTGGCCAGCCGCAGCCGGATGTGGCGCTGCTGTGCGGGGTACCAGTAGCGCCTGGTCTGGGCGTTCGGGTCGGAGCGCCGGCTCGTGCGGCGGTGCGAGTGCGGGACGGACCTGCCGAACCCGGGCTCGAGCCCGGTGAGCCGGCAGCGGCGGGACACGGTCACCCCCTCCCTGCGTGCGGGTGGGACAGGAGCGCCATCTCGCGGGCGTTGCGGATCGCGACGGCCACCCGTCGCTGCTGCTGGGGCGTCAACCCCGTCACCCTGCGGGCGCGGACCTTCCCGCGGTCGGAGACGAAGGTGCGCAACAAGGTCACGTCCTTCCGGTCGACCTCGGTGATCCCCCGCGCGTGGAGCGGGTTGGCCTTCCGCTTCGGCGGTCGGCGCGCGGCGGGCCGCATCTCAGCGCTCCTCGCGGAACTCGACGTGCCGCCGCAGCTCGGGGTCGTACTTGCGCAGCACCATCCGGTCCGGGTCGTTGCGCCGGTTCTTGCGGGTCACGTACGTGGTGCCGGTGCCCGCGGTCGACCTCAGCCGGACGATCGGCCGCAGCTCGTTGCGCGCCATCCTCCACCCTTCTCGAAAACGAAATCCATGTTCACTGAGCTCAACGTACCCGACCGCGGAGGGATTCCGTGAGCCGACCCGAGCTGCTGGTGCTCTGCGGGCTGCACACGCCCGGCGCCGAGGCGGTGATCGCCCGGATCCGGACGCTCGACCCGGACGCGGCCGTCCCGCACCACGACCTGCGAGCCCGCACCCGGGAGGTCATCGGGTGCTACGGCGGCGATCAAGGGCAGGTGGTCGCTCCCGATCGTTCGACCACCATCTCCCCTTGATCGGCGGTTCAGGCGCGCGCCGCAGGAGCGACGATCGGGCGCATCCTCGGGTCAGATCCGCACGACGCGCGGCGCCGCCGGAGGCATCGGCTGACCCGGGCACGTGTCCCGGTTCACGCACGCCAGCGCGGGGTAAGGGCCCGGCAGCAGACCCCTTACCCGCGATGCGCGGCCGATGTGGCCGGCACGACGTGATCGCCCGATGCGGCGACCGGACCCTCAGGCCGAGCCTGGTCCCATGTTCGTCGACATCCCGCACCTGTCCGTCGAGTCGGAAGCCCACCGCGCCGCGCTGCTGGCCGACGCCGAGAACTACCGGCTCGCCCGGCTCGTCCGCCAGGCGCGCCGCAGGCGCCGGGAGACGCCCCGGAGCGATCCACACCCAACCGGTCCCGCGGTCCGGAATGACGAGGCAGAACGTCGGTACGCCGTGTCACGATGACCGGCGTGGCGCGGCTGGGGGTCGGCATCGAGCTGGTCGGGCGCCGGCACGAGGTGTCGGCGCTCGGCGGTGCCCTCGAGCGCGCCGCGGTCGGCAGGCCCACCGGGCTGTTGATGTCGGGCGACGCGGGGGTGGGCAAGTCCCGGCTGGTCGCCGAGGCGGTCGAGCGGGCGGCCGCTGCGGGGTTCACGGTGCTGGTGGGCCGCTGCCTCGACACCGCCGAGTCGGCGCTGCCGTACCTGCCGTTCACCGAGATCGTCGGCGCGCTGGCGGCCACCCGTCCCGAGCTGGTCGCCGGGCACGTCGCGCTGCGCCACCTGCTGCCGGGTGGGCTGGCGAGGGTGGCGGCCACCGGTGAGCAGCGCGACCTCGGCCAGCTTCAGGTGTTCGACGCCGTCCTGTCGGTGCTCGACGACCTCACCGCCACCACTCCCGCCCTGCTGGTGGTGGAGGACATGCACTGGTCCGACCGCTCCAGCCGCGACCTGCTGTTCTTCCTGCTCTCCCGGCTCACCGGCCAGCGGCTGGTCGTGCTCGCCACCTACCGCAGCGACGACCTGCACCGGCGCCACCCACTGCGACCGCTGCTCTCGGAGCTGGTGCGGCTGCCGCAGGTCGAGCGGCTCGACCTGGGGCCGCTCGACGCCAGGGAGTCGCTCGCGCTGGTGCGCCTGCTCGCCGACGGCGGCCTCCCCGAGTCGAAGCTGCGGCGCATCGCCCGGCGCAGCGAGGGCAACGCGTTCTTCGCCGAGGAGCTGGTGTCGGCCTCGTCCGACGGCCTGCCGCACGGGCTCGTCGAGGTGCTGGTGGCCCGCATCGAGGGGCTCTCGGCCACCACGCAGCGGGTGCTGCGGATCGCGTCCGTCGCCGGGCGGCGCGTGAGCCACCGCGGGCTGGCCGCGGTCTCCGGCCTGCCCGACGACGACCTGGAGCAGGCGCTGCGCGAGGCGGTCGCCCACCACGTCCTGGTCGCGGCCGACACCGAGCCGGGGTCGTTCGGCGCCGACGACGGCTACCACTTCCGGCACGCCCTGCTGCGCGAGGCGATCTACCACGAGCTGCTGCCGGGCGAGCGGAGCCGGGTGCACGCCCGCTACGCCGAGCTGCTCGCGGTGCCGGGTGGCACCGGTCCGCGCGGGGTCGCCGAGCCCGGCCGGGCCGCGGAGCTCGCCCACCACGCGATGGCGGGCCACGACCTGAGGCTCGCGCTGGCCGCGTCGGTCCAGGCCGCGATGGAGGCAGACGACCGCGAGGCGCCCGCCGAGGTGCTGCTGCACGCGGAGCGGGCCATCGAGCTGTGGCGCGCCGTGCCCGATGCGGAGGAGGTGGCCGGTGTCGACGAGTGCTCGGTCACCCGCTGGGCCGCGTGGGGCGCGAGCACCACCGGCGACCCGGACCGCGGCATCGCGCTCGGCAGGCGGGCCCTCGAGCTCGCCGAGGAGCGCGGCGACCCGGCGTTCACCGCCCGGATCGGGCAGCGGTACGCGCTGCGGCTGCTGGACCTGGCGGGCCGGGAGCAGGAGGCACTCGCCACCGCCCGCCGCGCGCTGGAGCTGCTCGAGCGCGAACCGCCGTCGTCCGAGCTCGCCTGGATCCACACCACGCTCGCCCGCGTGCTCACCCGGATCGACCGGTTCGCCGAGGCGGTCACCGAGGCGGAGACGGCGCTCGCGGTGGCCAGGCACCTGCCGTCCGACCCCGACGGCGACCTCGACGCCGCCAAGGCCGACGCACTGGTCTCGCTGGCCGTGTGCGCCGAGTACGGCGGCGATCCGGAGCGCGCCCGGCAGCTCCTCGGTGAGGCCAAGCCGTTGGCGCGGCGGTCCGGCAACCTGGCCGTCGAGCTGCGCGCCACGTACTCGCTCGGGATCTCCCTGCTCGACGAGGGCAGGCTCGCGGAGGCGGGTGCGGAGTTCGCCGCGGGCGAGGAGCGCGCCGCCGCCACCGGCACCACGTGGAGCGCCTACGGGCTGAACCTGCGGGTGGCCCATGTGATCGCGCGGTTCATGCGCGGTGAGTGGGACGCCGCGGAGGCGGCCGCCGAGATCGCCGGGGAGTCGGTGTCGGCGGTCGTCGCCACCCGGCTCGCCGCGGCGAGCCTGCTCACCGCGGTGGGCCGTGGCCGGTTCGTCCCTGCCCAGCGGCGGCTCGAGGAGCTGCGCGACTCCGCGCCCGTCGACGAGCAGGTGATCCTGCTCATGGGGCAGGCGGGCGCCGAGGCCGCGCTCTGGCAGGGCCGGCCCGGCGAGGCGGCCGGCTGGGCCCGGGAGGCCATCACCGGCCTCGAGATCGGGCCCTACACCCAGCTCGCGCCGCACCTCGGCTGCATCCTGCTCGGGGCGCTCGGCGCGGCCGCCCACGTGGAGATGGCGGCCGCCGGGCTGCAGCCGGCCGACGAGGCCACGGCCGCGGCGCGTGAGATGGTGCGGATCGCCGAGGAGGCGGCCGAACGGGGCCTCCCCCGGGCCGGCACGCTCGGGCCCGAGGGCACCGCGTGGCTGCGGCGCGCGCGGGCCGAGCTCAGCCGGCTCACCGGGGCGGCCGATCCCGCCGCGTGGCGGGAGGTCGCCGACTCGTTCGGGTACGAGACGGGCGGCACGGGCCCGTGCTCCGGTCCCGCACCCGTCGGCTACCGGCAGGCGTACGCGCTGATGCGGCACGCCGAGGCCGTGCTGGCGGGCGGCGGCGCCCACGCGCTCGTCGAGCCCGACCTGCGCGCGGCGTTCGCCACCGCCACCGCGTTGGGCGCCGTCCCGCTCGCGGGGGCGCTGCGGGAGCTGGCGCAGCGGGCGGGAGTGCAGCTGGAGCCGGCGCCGCCGGGCCCCGAGCCGGCCGGCCCCGACCCGCTCACGCCCCGCGAGCGTTCGGTGCTCGCGCTCGTGGCCGGGGGCCGCACCAACCGGCAGGTCGGCGCCGAGCTGTTCATCAGCGAGAAGACGGTGAGCGTGCACCTGTCGCGGGTGATGGCCAAGCTGGGCGCGAGCAGCCGCACGGAGGCCGTCAGCGTCGCGTACGAGCGGGGGTTGCTGGCCGCGGCTGACCGGGAACTGGCGCGTTAGTGTCCGCCCCTTGAGTCCTACCCCGCGGTAACTAGTGTGGATGTGATCGGGTCCACAATCGGGGGAGGCCGGAGTTGAGCACCAGCACCGCGGCGAGCACCTGGGCCGGGCGACCGGACCTGTCCGACATCGGGTTCTGGACGGCGCCGATCGCCGCGCGCGCCGCAGCCTTCGCCGCCCTGCGGGAGCGCGAGCCGGTGCCGTTCTTCCCCGAGCCGGACATCGGGCTCCCCCGCGGGCCCGGTTTCTGGGCCCTCGCCAGGCTGGACGACCTCGCCGAGGCCAGCCGCAACTCCGCGGTGTTCACCTCGGGCAAGGGCGCGACGAGCGTGGTGGACCAGCCGCCGGAGTTCCGCGAGTTCTACGGCTCGATGATCAACATGGACGACCCGCGGCACGCCCGGCTGCGCCGCATCGTCTCCCGCGGGTTCACGCCGAAGCGGCTCGCCGGGCTCACCGACGAGGTCCGGCACACCGCCCGCACCATCGTCGACGACGTGATCGACCAGGGCGAGTGCGACGCGGTCACCGCGATCTCCGCCCGCCTGCCGCTGAAGATCGTGTGCGACATGATGGGCGTGCCCGCGAGCCAGTACGACTTCGTGTTCGACCGCACCAACGTCATCCTCGGGCCGAACGACCCCGAGTACGTCGCGAGCACCGAGAACATCATCGCCGTGCTGGTGCAGGCGGGCCACGACCTGGCCGAGCTGATGCGCGAGCTGGGCCGCCACCGCGTCGAGAACCCCACGGACGACGTCACGTCCGCCCTGGTCAACGCGGAGATCGACGGCGAGCGGCTCACCCCCGACGAGCTGGCGAGCTTCTTCATCCTGCTCGTCGTGGCCGGCAACGAGACCACGCGGAACGCGATCAGCTGGGGGCTGCACCTGCTCACCGAGCACCCGGAGCAGCGCGCCGTGTGGCTGGCCGACCTCGACGGCGTCACCCCCACCGCGGTCGAGGAGATCGTCCGGTGGGCGTCCCCGGTGATCTACATGCGGCGCACGCTCGCCGTCGACGCAGTCCTGGGCGGGCAGCAGATGCGCGCGGGCGACAAGGTCGCGCTGTTCTACTGGGCGGCCAACCGGGATCCTGCGCACTTCGACGACCCGGACGCGTTCGACGTCCGCCGCTCGCCCAACCCGCACGTCGGCTTCGGCAGCGCAGGGCCGCACTTCTGCCTGGGCGCACACCTGGCGCGCCGGGAGATGACCGTGATGTTCCGCGAGCTGCTCACCCGGGTGCCGGACATCGCCGCCACCGCGCCGCCGCACCGGTTGACGTCGATGTTCATCAACGGGATCAAGCGGCTGCCGGTGGCGTTCACGCCGGGCGGGGTGCGCTGATGCGGTACCCCGACGTGCCGGTCGGCGCGATGCTCGCGGGCTCGGCGCGCCGCTTCGGGGAGCGCGTCGCCGTGCACTACTACGGCCGGGAGCTCACGTTCGCCCAGCTGTACGCGCGGGCGGCGGCGTTCGCGCAGGCGCTGGCTGCGGCCGGGATCGGGCGCGGGGACGTCGTCGCGCTGCACCTGCCGAACTGCCCTCAGTACCCGATCGCGTACTACGGCACGCTCATGGCGGGCGCCACCTTCTCGCCGGCCAACCCGCTGCTCCCACCGGCCGACCTCGGCGCGCAGCTCGCCGACTGCGGCGCCGTCGCGGCCGTCACCTGGGCACCAGCCGCGCCCGCCCTCGCGGCCGTGCTGCCGCGCACCCGGATCCGGCTCGTGCTCGCCACCGACCGCGCGCAGGCGCTCGACCCGGGCAGCCCGGTGGCCGTGCCGGACGCGCAGGACTTCGAGGCGTTCCACGCCGACGCCCCGACGGTCCCGCCCGACATCGCGCTCGACGTGCGCACCGACCTGGCCCACCTCGCCTACACCGGGGGTACCACCGGACGCTCGAAGGGCGTGCGGCTGCCGCACCGCAACGTCGTGGTGAACACCCTCCAGTCGGCGTGCTGGGGCAGCGGCTCGGTCCCCGCCCTCGACGGAGCGGGCGGGCTGGTGCTCGACCAGGTGGAGCCGCCCGAGGAGCGGCCCGTCCGGCTCGGCACGGGGTGCGCCGTCACCGTCACCCCGTGGTTCCACGCCATGGGGACCATCGGCGGGATGAACGTGCCGGTGCTGAAGGGCGACACGCTGGTCGTGCACGACCGGTTCGACCCGGGCGCCTACCTCGCCGACGCCGAGCGGTTCCGCGTCACGACGCTGGGTGGCGCCCCGCCGCTCTTCGGCGCGCTGCTCCGCCACCCCGACCTCGCCACGCGCGACCTGTCGTCGGTCCGGTCGATCACCTCAGGGGCTGCGCCCATGCCACTGGAGATGATCGAGGCGCTGCGCGCGCGGTTCGGGCCGGAGGTCGTGATCGCGGAGGGGTACGGCCTCACCGAGGTCACGATGGTGGCCACGCAGGCCCCGCTGGCCCGGTCGGGTGTGCGCAAGCCGGGCACGGTCGGGCCCCCGGTCGACGACACCGAGATCCGCATCGTCCGGCCGGACGCGAGGGGCCTGGAGCCGCTGCCCGCGGGCGAACCGGGCGAGGTGTGCATCCGCGGTCCCCAGGTGATGGCGGGCTACAAGGACCGCCCCGAGGAGACGGCCGCCGCGCTGGTGGACGGCTGGCTGCGCACCGGCGACATCGGCACCCTCGACGGGGACGGCTACCTGTCGATCGTCGACCGCAAGAAGGACATGCTGCTCTACAAGGGCTACAACGTGTACCCGCGGGAGCTGGAGGAGCTGCTGCACGCCCGGCCCGGCGTGGTCGGCGCCGCCGTCGTGGGGAGGCCGGACCCCGTGGCGGGCGAGCTGCCGGTGGCGTTCGTCGTGGCGCCCGGGCTCGCCGAGCCGGACGTCGCCTCGCTGATGGAGGCGGTCAACGCGCAGGTGCTTCCCTACAAGCGGCTGCGCGAGGTGCACCTGGTGGACGAGATCCCGGTCTCGGCCGCGGGCAAGGTGCTCAAACGTGCGCTCCGCGACCGCCTGGCGCTCCCGGGTTAACGACCGGCGAACGAAGCGCGATAGCACGGGCATGGCCGCACCTGCCGCGTTGCCCTGCCACTCCTCCCGCGCAACTCGTCGTCGACGGGCAGCGCGGGTGCGCGCCGGAATCGCGCTCGTGGGATATGCCGGCAGCTTCGTCACGCTCGCCGCGATGCTCGTGCTGGCGGCCACGGCGGGCGCGCTCGCCGACGGCGTGTCGGGGGGCACCCCCACCGTGACGGCGACGTACGGGCGTTAGCGCCCGGCTGCGCTGCCGGGCGTCAGCCCCCGGCTACGCTGCCGCCTCGGCCTCCGCGGCGGGCTGCGGGATCGGTGTCTTCAGCACGTGGTCGACGAGCCGCATCACCAGCTGCTCGCCACCCAGGCGGTACCCGAACTCCTCCCATGTGAGCAGCTCGCGGGACACCAGCTCACCGACCGGCCCCGGGTACAGCCTGGTGGCCCGGAACGCAGCGGCACGCAGCCGCATCTTCTCGTGGTGATCCATCGGAGCGGGATCCATTCGACTCACCTCCGCAGTGCAAATGCGGTCCGACGCGCTCGGCGCTGAGTCGCCGCCCGTTGGTGGTTCCATGGTGGACTACCGGTGTCGGGACGCAGGAGACAAGCATACGGAAGAGTGAGCGACATCTCATTTCGAAGCCACCTCTCCGGCCGGGCGCTGAGCAGGACGTTCCCCGGAATTCCCGGGCCAAACGTCCGTGCAATTGCGTAAGGAAAACAACCGGGTTCCACCGGGGACGGGGCCGTCGTAGCGTCCGTGTCATGGTGACCCCGGCCCCCTCCGCCCGGCGCACCCGCGACGCCCTCTGGGCGGATGTCGAGGACGTGTACGCCGCGATCCTCGCCCACCCGTTCCTCACCGGGCTGGCCGACGGGACGCTCCCCCGCGAGTCCTTCCGGCACTACATCGTGCAGGACGCGCACTACCTGCGCGGCTACGCGCGAGCCCTCGCCGTCTGCGCGGCGAAGGCGCCGGACGAGAGCGGCACCGTGATGTTCGCCGAGCACGCGGCGCAGGCGATCGCGGCCGAGCGCGACCTGCACGCCGCGTTGATGGCCGAGCTCGGCTCGTCACCGGAGGAGGCGGCGCTGGAGCCGGTGGCGCCCACCACCCAGGCCTACGTCAGCTACCTGCTCGCCACCGGGTACGGCGGGTCGTTCGCGGAGGCGCTCGGGGCGGTGCTGCCCTGCTACTGGATCTACGCGCGAGTCGGCGACGAGCTGCTCGCGCGCAGCTCACCCGACCCGCTCTACGCCCGCTGGATCGCGATGTACGGCAGCGACGAGTTCCAGGCGGTCGTCGACTCGGTGCTGGAGCTCACCGACCGCGTGGGCGAGTCGCTCTCCGACGCCGAGCGCGCGGTGATGCGCCAGCACTTCCACCGGACGTCGACCTA
This sequence comes from Pseudonocardia adelaidensis, assembly GCF_039543345.1. Classification (NCBI taxonomy): domain Bacteria; kingdom Bacillati; phylum Actinomycetota; class Actinomycetes; order Pseudonocardiales; family Pseudonocardiaceae; genus Pseudonocardia; species Pseudonocardia adelaidensis. The sequence continues at coordinate 92,990 of NZ_BAABJO010000021.1, forward strand.
CGAGTGGATGTTCTGGGACGCCGGGTACCGGCGGGAGACCTGGCCCGTCTAGGAGGGTCCTGAACGACTCCGGCCGTAGCGAGCGGCGTCCAGGTGGTGTCATCGCAAGGCCGACGTTCGCGCCGATACCGCTGTTGTACCGGTGCGGACGTCGGCCTTGCGCAGTAGGCCCGAGTTGTTCAGGGCGCTCCTAGCGCTGGTCGAGGCTGTCGGGGATCAGGACGTGGAGCAGGAATCCCACCACGCCCACCACGATCGCGCCGAGGAATGCCGCCCCGAACCCACCGACCGAGAACGGCAGCCCGAGGCCACTGGCGAGCGCGCCGACGAGCATGAACAACAGCGCGTTGACGACCAGTCCGATGAGGCCCAGCGTCAGGATGTAGAACGGGCATCCGACCACTTTGATCAATGGCTTCAGCACGGCATTCACCAGACCGAAGATCAATGCGACGGCGATCAGCGTGCCGATGCGGGTGGAGGTCGTCCCCGCCGTGTTGTCGATCCCGGGAACGATCAGGGTGGCCACCCACAGGCTGACCGCGACCACGGCCACCCGGATGACGAGCGCGAGCGCATTGGACATCGGGATCAGTCCACCAGTGCCTGGTTGACGAGCGTGCGCAGCTGAGGCCGGATCGGGTAGGTGCTCGACGGGAGCAGCTGGGTGAAGAACATCGCCGTGACCTCCGCGGCTGGATCGACGTAGAACGCGGTGCTGGCGAGGCCGCCCCACGCGAACTCGCCCTCGTGCGTGAGCGCCTTCCCCGCCGCCGCGTCCACGACCACGGACACACCGAGGCCGAACCCGATCCCGCGGTCGGCCGACTCCGCGAAGAGCGGCCGGCCGAACTCCTTCAGGTCGGCCCCGCCGGGCAGGTGGTTGCGGGTCATGTAGGCGACGGTGTGCGGGCTCAGCAGCCGGGCGCCGTCGAGCTCGCCGCCGCGGGCGAGCATCTGGGCGAAGCGGTGGTAGTCGGCCGCCGTGGAGACCAGCCCGCCGCCGCCGGACAGGAACGTGGGCTCCCGGGTGGCGGCGTCCCCCATCACCGTGTTGCGCAGCAGCCCGCCTTCCGGGTTGCGCATGTACAGGCCTGCGAGCCGGTCGAGCTCGTCGGGCCCGACGGAGAACGCCGTGTCGTCCATGCCGAGCGGCACGAAGATCTCCTCGGCGAAGAACCGGTCGAGCCGCTGCCCGGACACCACCTCGACGATCCGGCCGAGCACGTCCGTGGCCACCGAGTAGTTCCACTCCGAGCCGGGCTCGAACAGCAGCGGGAGGGACGCCCACGCGTCGCAGGCCGCGGCCAGGTCCATCCCCCGGGGCGCCCCGAACTCGAAGCCCTTCGCGCGGTAGATCTCGTCGACCGCGTGGGCGTGGTGCCAGCCGTAGGTCAGCCCGGCGGTGTGCGTGAGCAGGTGCCACACGCGGATCGGCTCCGCGGCCGGCGCCGTGCCCGGGTTGGCGGCCGACCCGCTGCGGTAGACGCGCATGTCGGCGAAGGCCGGGAGGTAGCGGGCCACCGGGTCGGTGAGCTCGATCAGGCCACGCTCGTAGAGCATCAGCACGGCCACCGAGGTGATCGGCTTGGACATCGAGTAGATGCGCCAGATCGTGTCGTCGGCGACCGGCCGCTCGGCCTCGACGTCGGCGAGACCGTGGTGGGCGTGGAGCGCCACCCGGCCGCGGCGCGCCACCGCGACCGTCCAGCCCGCGAGCTTGCCCTCGTCGACGTAACGGCGGAAGTGCGAGACGACCCGCTGCAGCCGCTGCGCGTCGAACCCGACCTCCTCCGGCTCCGCATCCACCTTGAGCTCTGCCACGGAGGCGACAGTACCGCCGGACGATCGCCCGGGCCGTGGCAACGTTGATCCCGTGGAGAGCACCCTCAGCGCCGTCGTCGTGCCCGTACCGGAAGCCGAGCCCAGGGTGGGCGTGTTGCGCGCCGCGCTGGACCCGTCCGCAACGCTCGGCGTGCCGGCCCATGTGACGATCATGTTCCCGTTCGTGCCGCCCGCCCGCCTCGACGACGCCGTGGTGGCCGCGCTCGGCGAGGTGCTCGCCGCCGTGCCGGCGTTCGAGGTGGAGTTCTCGAAGGTCTCGTGGTTCTCCGACGTCGTGTGGTGGGCGCCCGAGCCCGCCGAGCCGTTCGTGGCGCTGACCCACGCGGTGGCCGCCCGGTTCGGCCTGGAGCCGTACGAGGGGGCCTACGGCGACGCCGTCGTTCCACACCTGACCATCGGCCACGGTGCTCCGATGGACCGGATGCGCGCGGCGGAGGCCGAGGTGGCGGCCGGGCCGCCGCTCCGGGCGTCCGTGCGGACCGCGTCGCTCATGACGGGTTCGCGCGCCGCGGGGTCGTGGACGACGGTGGCCGAGCTCCCGCTCGGCGGGGGATGATCGGAGCGTGGGTGTGACGCGGCGGCTCGGAACGCGCGACGCGCCGCACCCCGACGGGGGGATCACCGGCGACGACGAGGTGCTGCGGGCCCTGCTGCGCCGCCGGGCGGCGGGCGGCAGGGCCGACGGCAACCGGATCGCGCTCGCCGTGAGCGGCGGCGGGATGCGCGGCGCGTACGCGGGCGGGATGGTGCACGCGCTCACCGACGCCGGGCTCGCCCCGTTCTTCGACGTCGTCTACGGCAGCTCGGCGGGGGCCTTCGTCGGCGCGGGGCTGCTGCTGGACAGCGGCCGCGGCTCGGCGGCGATCTTCTACGAGGACATGGCGTGCCGCGAGTTCATCGACCCGCGCCGCTTCCCACGCCGCCCGCTGGTGTCCCTGGACCACCTGCTCGACGACGTCCTCGTCCGCTCGAAACCCCTCGACTGGGACCGGCTGCGCGACTCCCCCGTTCCGCTGCGCGTCGTCGCCACCGCACTCGACGACCTGGCGCCCCACGTCCTCGAACCGGCGACGTCCGCGGAGTGGAAGCTCGCACTGCGGGCCACCGCGTCGATCCCGTTGCTCGCGGGCCCGGCCGTCGAACTGCACGGGCAGCGCTGGATCGACGGGTCGATCGGCGAGCCGCTGCCGGTGTTGCGGGCGCTCTCCGAGGGCGCCACGCACGTGCTCGCGCTGTTCACGCGCGCGGCGTCGGAGCTGCGGCGCGGCGACCCGGCCGGGGCGGCCGGCTGGGCCCGTGCCCTCGACCGGCTCGCACCCGGCCTCGGCCGGATGGCGCAGGAGAGCAGGCGGCACGCCCCCGTGCTCGCCGTGCTGGACGATGCCGCGCACCCGTCCCGCGGCGGCGCCCACCTGCTGGCGCTGCTCCCGGAACGCGACGAGGGGGTGCGCGGCCTCACCACCGATGCCGCGCGCGTCGAGCGGGCCGCGCAGTCGGGCTACGCGGCGGTGGTCGCCGCCCTCGCCCGGCTGCGGGACGCTGCTTGACCGGCATCTCCACCGGCACCAGGGTGATCGGGTGGACGCGGACGTCATCGTCGTGGGTGCCGGCCTCGCCGGCCTGGTCGCGACCGCCGAGCTGGCCGGGGCCGGGAAGAAGGTGCTGCTGCTCGACCAGGAGCCCGAGACCGGACTCGGCGGGCAGGCGTTCTGGTCGTTCGGCGGGCTGTTCCTCGTCGACAGCCCCGAGCAGCGCCGGATGGGCGTGCGCGACTCCGTCGACCTCGCGCTGCAGGACTGGCTCGGCACCGCGGGCTTCGACCGTGGGGCCGACGACCCGGTGGGCGAGGACTTCTGGGCGCGCCAGTGGGCCACGGCGTACGTCGACTTCGCCCACCGGGAGAAGCGCGCCTGGCTGCACGGGCTGGGCGTGCGGTTGTTCCCGGTGGTCGGCTGGGCCGAGCGGGGCGGCGGGCTCGCCGACGGCCACGGCAACTCGGTGCCGCGCTTCCACGTCGTCTGGGGCACCGGGCCCGGGCTGCTGGACCCGTTCGTGCGGCAGGTGCGCGACGCCGCCGCCCGCGGGCTCGTCGAGCTGCGGTTCCGGCACCGGGTCGACGGCCTGTCGGTCACCGACGGCGTGGTCGACGGTGTGCGGGGTGCGGTGCTCGAGCCCAGCTCGGCGGCGCGCGGCACGGCGAGCTCGCGCGCCGAGGTGGGCGAGTTCGAGCTGCGCGCCCAGGCCGTGATCGTCACGTCCGGCGGGATCGGCGGCGACCACGACCTCGTCCGCGCGAACTGGCCGTCGCGGCTGGGTCCCGCTCCCCGGAAGATGATCTCGGGCGTGCCCGAGCACGTCGACGGGCGGATGCTGGGCATCACGGAGGACGCAGGCGGGCGCGTGGTCAACCGCGACCGCATGTGGCACTACACCGAGGGCATCCGCAACTGGAACCCGATCTGGGCCCGGCACGGCATCCGGATCCTGGCCGGGCCGTCGTCGCTGTGGTTCGACGCGCGCGGGCGGCGCTTCCCGGCGCCGTGCTTCCCCGGCTTCGACACGCTCGCCACGCTCGGGGCGATCACCGCGAGCGGCCACGACCACTCCTGGTTCGTGCTCACCCAGAAGATCATCGAGAGGGAGTTCGCGCTCTCCGGGTCGGAGCAGAACCCGGACCTCACGGGCAAGGACATCCGCCAGGTCCTCTCGCGCGTGCGGCACGGCGCCCCGGCTCCCGTGGAGGCGTTCACACGGCACGGCGCCGACTTCGTCGTGGCCGACACGCTGCCCGAGCTCGTGGCCGGGATGAACAAGCTCACCGACGAGCCGCTGATCGACCCCGCCGTGCTGGAGGGTCAGATCGCCGCGCGCGACCGTGAGATCGACAACCCGTTCGGCAAGGACCTGCAGGTCACCGCCCTGCGCGGGGCGCGGCGCTACCGCGGCGACCGGCTGATCCGCACGGCCACCCCGCACAAGATCCTCGACCCGGGGGCCGGCCCGCTGATCGCCGTGCAGCTGCACGTACTCACCCGCAAGACGCTCGGCGGCCTGCAGACCGACCTCTCCGGCCGGGTGCTGCGCGCCGACACCACCCCGTTCCCGGGCCTCTACGCCGCGGGCGAGGTGGCCGGCTTCGGGGGCGGGGGCGTGCACGGCTACCGCTCGCTGGAAGGCACGTTCCTGGGAGGCTGCCTGTTCTCGGGCCGCCAGGCGGGCCGAGCGATCGTGCTGTCCCTCTGAGGCGCACCCGAAACGGGGTGGCGGTGTGGACGAGCGAACGGTCGGGCGGGCCATGTGGCGGTTCTGGTCCCTCGGGGGCGAGGTGCGCGCGCTGGCTGGCGCGACGGCGGTCCGCAACGCAGCGGCACCGGACCACCCACTCGGAACGTTCCTGTGCGAGCTGCGCACGGAGGAGATCGCGCCCTTGCTCGCCGGGCCGTTCCGCAGGGTGCTCGTCGACCCGGACACCCCACCCGCCGCGGAAGCGCAGCTCGCCCTGCACGACTGGAAGCTCGACGTGCAGCTGCACCTCGCGCTTCCCGCCGACGCCGCGGTCGACCCGCCCGCCTCGGCCGCCCGTCCGGTCGTCGACGACGCCGGGTGGGCCGAGGTCCGGCGCCTGTTCCGGATCGACCACCTCGAGGAGGACGCGCGCCGCGGCCGGTCCGCCCGTTCCGAGGCGGCGACCACGGCCGCCGTGGCGGTGCGCCGGGGCCTCGGGCCCGGCGTCACCTACCTGCTCGCCGAACGCTCCGGCGAGGTGGCCGGGTGCGTCGCGACGTGGCCGGGCGAGGACGGGGTCGGCCTGGTCGAGGACGTGTTCGTGCACCCGGGGCACCGGCACCGGGGCGTCGCCTCGGAGCTGCTGCGGCACGCGGTCACGCACGCCAGGCGGCGCGGGGCGCCATGTGTGGCGATCGGCGCCGAGGTCGGGGACACGCCCAAGCACCTCTACAACAGGTTCGGCTTCCGGCCGGTCGCGGTGGCCCGCAGTTACGAGCTCACGACGGGTCGAGGAACGGCATGAGCACGGCCAGCAGCTCCTCGGGCGCCTCCTCCGGGAAGAAGTGCCCGCCCGGCACGCGTGCCGCGCTGACGTCGTCGGCCCACGCCGCCCAGACATCGGGGGCGTCGGCGAGCTGGGTCTCGTCCGCGCCCGTGACGACCAGGAGCGGCGCGCCGATCCGGCGCCCGGCCTCCCGGTCGGCGGCGTCGTGCGCCCGGTCGAGGTGGAAGCTCGCGCGGAAGTCGCCGCACATCGCGGCGATCGTGTCCGGGGTCGCCGCAGCGAGGTACTCGGCCCGCCGCGGCGCGTCGATCGCGGCGGGGCGGCTCGTCCAGGTGTCGAACGCGTGGTCCAGCAGCGCGCCCGGGTCGGCGCCCACCAACCGTTCCGGGAACGGTGCGGGCTGCGCCAGCAGGAACCACGGCCAGTACCCCAGCGACGGTCCGCCGCCCATGCGCGCGAACTGGTCGAGCGTCGAGACGATGTTCAGCACGGCCAACCGCTCCACCCGGTCCGGGTGGTCGAGCGCCATCCGGTAGCCGACGCGCCCGCCGCGGTCGTGGCCCACCACGGCGAACCGCCGGTGACCCAGGTGCGCCATCAGCTCGGCGAGCTCCCGCGCCATCTCGCGCTTCGTGTAGCCCTCGCCCCGCGGGCCACCGGCCGGCGCGCGGGATGCGCCGTACCCGCGCAGGTCCGGGGCCACGACGGTGTGCCGCCGCGCCAACGCGGGGGCGACCCCCGACCAGCAGGCGTGCGTCTGCGGGAAGCCGTGGAGCAGCAGGAGGGGCGGCCCCTCGCCGCCCTGCGTGATGGCGTACTCGGCCTCGCCGACGACGACCCGCCCGTCCTCGAACCCGTCCCACGGCACCCGGCAGATGATGCCGAATCACGCCAGGCCTGGCAGGCCGGGCCGCTCGCACACGGACGTCGGTGCCGGCACAGCAACTGCAGTTGGTGCGCGAGCACGACGGTTGGTGTGTGGGCGGATCGCGCTGCGCCGGCTATCCGCCGGTCAGCCGGGCGTCGATGCGGGACAGGACGGTGGAGAGCACGTCCAGCGTGCCGGTCAGGTCGCCGGGGCGTTCGAGGGAGTGGTCGGCACCTGGCACCTCGAAGACCTCCGCGCCGGTGGCGGCGGCCGCGGCGCCGTCCCAGTACGGGTCGGCGGTACCCCCGATCAGGAGCGTCGACGCCGCCGCGCGCGCCGCCGCCCGGCGCACGTCCTCGATGCCCAGCAACGGGGTGAGCCAGATGCCCGGCACGCCCCGCGCGGCAGCGGCCGGCAGCGCGAGCGAGCCGAGCGACTTGCCGACGACGACATCCCGTGCCGGGTCGGCGGTCGCGAGCACCTCGCCCGCGAACGCGGCGACCGCGGCGTAGTCGGCGAGGTCGAGCCCGGGCGCCTTCTCCCAGTCGACCGTCCGCACCGACCACCCGCGCGTCCGCAACAGCAGGCGCGCGTAGTAGAGCAGCGGGGCCTGCGGGCCGTATCCGCGCCCCGGCAGCAGGACGGCCACGGGCGCACCCGGTGCGGCCCCCTCGGTCTCGGCGGCTGCCATGCCGCCGAGAGTGGCACAGCCAGGGCGTTCCGGACAGGGAGATCACCTGCCGTCGAGCCGATCACCGTTGCTGCGAGACTCGCGGGATGACGATCAACGTGGATCGGCGCGTGTGCTTCGTCGGCGACTCGTACGTCGCAGGCGTCGGGGATCCCGAACACCGCGGCTGGGTCGGCCGGCTCGCCGCGGAGTCCTACCGCGCCGGCCGGCCCGTCACCGCCTACAACCTGGGCGTCCGCCGGGACACGAGCGAGGACGTGCGCCGTCGCCTGCCTGCGGAGACGGCGAACCGCTGGGTCGCGGGCTGCGACAACCGGCTGGTGGTCTCGTTCGGGGTGAACGACACGACCGAGGTCGACGCCGCGGTCCGCGTCGCGCCCGAACGGAGCGTCGCCAACCTGCAGGGCATCGCCGACGACATGGCCGCCCAGCGCGTCCCGCTGCTCGTGGTCGGCCCGCCGCCGGTCGCCGACCACGAGCAGAACGACCGGATCGAAGCGCTCGACGAACGCCTGGCCCGGGTCGTGGTCTCGTACGTGAGCGTGTTCGGCGCGCTCCGGGCGGAGCGGGACTGGATGCGCGCGGTCGCCCTCGGCGACGGCGCCCACCCCGACGGGGCGGGCTACGCCCTGCTCACCCGGCTCGTGCTGCCTGCGTGGGAGGACTGGCTGGGCCCGGCCGACGGCTGACGGCTGACGGCTGACGGCTGACCCGAACCTAGAGCGCCAGCTTCATGCCCTCGTGCGAGGCCACGAACCCGAGGCGCTCGTAGAACCGGTGGGCGTCGGTGCGGCGCTTGTCGGTGGTGAGCTGGACGAGCGCGCAGCCCCGGTGGCGCGCCTCCTCGATCGCCCAGCCGATCATCTGCCCGCCCAACCCGCGGCTCCGGACGTCCTCGTGCACGCGGACCGCTTCGATCTGCGCCCGCAACGCCCCTTTCCGGGCGAGGCCGGGGATGAAGCTCAGCTGCATCGTGCCGACGACCCGGGCACCGTCGTCGGCGACGACGAGCAGGTGCGCCGGGTCGGCCGTGATCGCGGCGAACGCCGCCCGGTACGGCTCCACGTCGTCCGCCGACTCGCGGTGGACGCCGAGCTGGTCGGCGGCGAGCATCGCCACGACGTCGGGCAGGTCGTCGGGCACCGCCTCCCGGAGCGTGACCCCGTCGGAGAGCTTCGCAAGATCCTCCATGCGAACCATCCTCCACGGGGGTCGGGAGTGGATGGTCAGTCCCGGGTCTTGATCCGCTTCATCGTCTGGTGCGACACCACCCGGGACACCGCGGGCAGGCCGAGGAGCTCCATGTGGTGCTGCTCGTACGCCGCGTGGTCGGCCACGAGGACGCGCAGGAAGTAGTCGGGCCTGCCGAACATCCGGCGGAACTCGACCACCTCCTCGAACCCGGCGACGGTGGCCTCGAAGTCCTGGAGCGTGCCGAGGTCGGTGACGTTGATCTCCACCGAGACGATCACCTCGAAGCTCTGGCCGGTGGCCACCGGGTCGACCGTGGCGCGGTAGCCGGAGATGACGCCGGCCTCCTCCAGCCGCTTCACGCGGCGCAGGCACGGCGGCGGCGTCAGGCCCACCCGCCGCGCCAGCTCGACGTTGCTCAGCCGTCCGTCGCGCTGGAGTTGGAACAATATTTCTCGATCGATGGAATCGAGCCGATATTGCTTGCGCACAACTGCAGAGTAGCGCCACAAATGGAAATCACCGTGCGCCCGGATCGACATATCGTTGCACCATGGCAGCTGCGCAGGACGTCCGGCGTGCCCTGCGCGACTCCCTCTCGGTCGGGTTCGCGGCCGCCGCGATGGGCATGGCGTTCGGGGTGCTGGTCACGCGGTCCGGCCTGCACTGGTGGTGGGCCACGATCTTCGCCTCGGTGATCTTCGCGGGCTCGCTGGAGTTCCTCCTGCTGGGCATGGTGACCGCGGTCGCCCCGCTCGGTCAGGTGGCCGTCGCCGCGTTCCTGGTGAACTTCCGGCACGTGTTCTACGCCCTGTCGTTCCCGCTGCACCGCGTGCCCGGCGCCGCGGCCAAGGCCTACAGCACCTTCGCCCTCACCGACGAGGCCTATGCCGTGACCGCCCGGCCCGAGGCGCAGGCGTGGTCCCGGGCGCGGATCCTCTGGCTGCAGGCGTTCGTGCACCTCTACTGGGCGGGCAGCGTCACGCTCGGGGCGCTCGGCGGCACCCTGATCCCCCCGGCCGTGAACGGGCTCGACTTCGCGGTCACCGCTCTCTTCCTCGTACTCGGGATCGACGCCTTCCGCGCCCGCCGCGACCTCCCGGCCGCGGCCGTCGCGGTCGCCTGCGCCCTGGTCGGGCACGTCGTGTTCGGGGAGCAGATGCTCGTGGCCGCGCTGGGGATGTTCACCGCGTTCCTGCTCGCCCGGTACGCGATCGCGAGGCGTCGTGCCTGACACCGCGTACCTCGCGTCCGTGGTGGCCATCGCCGCCGTGGTGACGTGGACCCTGCGCGCGCTGCCCTTCGCGCTGCTCGCCCCGCTGCGGGCCAGCAAGGTGGTGCCCTACCTCGCCGCGGGCATGCCGGTCGGCGTGATGGCCGTCCTGGTGGTCCACACCCTGCGGCACACGACGCTCACCACGCCGCCCCACGGCGCCCCCGTCGCGATCGCGCTCGCCGCCACCGTGGCGCTGCACCTCTGGCGCCGCAACCTCGTGCTCAGCATCGCCGGCGGCACCGCCGTCCACGTGGTACTCGCCAGCATCGTGTTCGCCGGCTGACGGGGTGACGCCGTCCACGCCCCACAGCCCTCGCCGGAACGGCCGGTCCCGGGTGGCCGGGGGCGCAGGCCATCGCGGCAGTCGCGTCTACCAGCGCATACGTCCTCGAGCCGGAGTTGGAGTCACCAGGCGGGCATGCGCGCTGGGACATCGAGGAGGTCGAGCAGCAGCTCCGCGAGCTCCGCCAGCGCGGCGACGCCTGAGGCGCCCACGCCACGCACTCCGCTTCCGCGCACCCGACGGAGACCGGCTCCTGCCGTTGGGGCCTCGTCAGAGCCCGCCGATCCAGAGCGGCGCGTCGTTGCTGACCAGGATCACCGTCGTGCCGGCGGCTCCGCGCCGGATGTGCATGTCGGCCGTGAGGCCGCTCATGACGGCGAAGCCGTGCCCGCGGAACTCCCGGTCGTCGACGACCCGGTGTTCGGGATCCCAGCTGCCGCGGTCGGAGATCTCCACCGTGACCCGTCGGGTCTCCGGGGCGGACCCGGCGCCGCTCAGCGCGTGCACCCGCACGGGGCCGGGCCGGCCGGCCGGGTAGGCGTGCTCGATGACGTTGGTGAGCGCTTCGTTGACCGCGAGGATCACGTCGTCCGCGTCGTCGGGCGGCCAGCGCTGCTCGCCCAGCCAGCCGGCCAGCGCCGTCCGGATCTCACGGAGGGAGCTCGGCACTGCGGGTAGCACCTGCGTCCACTCGTGCGGCGGCGCGGTGTCCTCGTTCATGGCGTGCGATCGTGTCGGCTGGCGGCGTCGGCCGAGTATGTCCGACCCAGCTGCGATCCGCCGGATGGAGCAGGCCGCGTCAGGGCAGGCTTCCGGTGTCGAGGAGGTGCTGGGCGACCTCGGCGACCTTGCGCCGCTGGTTGCGGGCGGCGCGGCGCAGCAGGTCGAACGCGGTGACGGCATCGGCGCGGTGCGCGGCCATCAGGTAGCCGACCGCGCGTTCGATGACGACGCGGTAGTCCAGGGCGTACTGCAGCTGGTCGACCAGCTCGCTGGTGTGCCGAGCGGTGAGAGCGGCGTTGAGGGTGGTCTCCAGCACCTCGCCGTAGCGGACCAACGCGGCACGCTCGGACGCGTCCCAGTGGTGCGGCCGGTCCATGTAGACGTCGAGGGATCCGACGGTGACGGCACCGAGGTGGACCGGCACCCCGAGAACCGACCGCACCCCGTGTTCGATGATGGTGTCGCGGCTGGCCGGCCAGCGGGTCTCCGTGGCGAGGTCGTCGGTGGTGACGATCTCGCCGTTGACGAAGGTGTCGACGCACGGGCCCTGCCCGGTCCGGGACTGCACGTCCTCGAGCACGCGGCCGGGCCCGTCGCTCGCCGCGGCGTACCGCAGGGCGTTCTGCTGGTCGGCGATCATGAGGCCGGATCCGGACACCGCGAACAGCTGCACGCAGGCGGCCACGGCTTCGTTCAGCGCCGCGCTGATGTCGCGGTCGTCGGCGTGGCCGAGCCTGCGCAGGCTGGCCGCGAGCTTCTCCGGGTCGATGTTCACCATGGCGGACCCGCCGCTTCGGTTCCGGTCATGCCCGACGATTGTGCCGTGCCGGGCCCGGGTGCACTGAGGGTCAGCAGCACGCCGATCACGGCGGCGTAGGCATGACCTGCGCGCAGCTGCTCCGCCGACCATGCGCCGGGCCGGGAGCGCACGAGGTTGAGGCTGCCGAGGACGCGGCCGCGGGCCCGCACGGGGACGGACAGCACCGACCGCACCAGAACGTCGATCCGAGCATCGACCGGCGCCGACCCGCTGCCGCGGCGCTCGTGCTGCAACCACTCCCACAGCGGGACGTACTCGGGGTGCGCACGTCCCTTGGCGAGATCGGGGACGGCGACCGGCTCGGCGCGGCGCACCGAGTCGATCGCGGGGCCGATGCCCAGCTCCTGCTGGCCCCGCTCCAGCCGGCCGCTCGCCGGGTCCGACGCGCCGACTGCCTGCAGCCGATCGTGCTCGTCCAGCAACATCAACCCCACGCGGTCGACGCCGAGCACGCCCCCGGCGGCCGCCAGCACCCGCTCGAGTCGGCCGAGCAGGTGCTGCTCGGCGAGCAGGTCGGGCACGTCGAGCCCGGACAGCAGCTCCACCAGGTTCGTCGCCACCGTCGCGTCGCCCGCTTCCCGCTCGGGCCACTTCGCCATCGCGCCGGCACCCCCGCCGGATCCGTCCGCACCGGGCGGTCGCGCACCGTCGGCGCCGGGGCCCGGGGTGCGGACGCGGATCAGCGCGTCGGGCACCGTCGAGCACAGCGCGTCCGGTGGCTCGCCGATGAGGTGCGCCACCCGCCGCAGGTGCCGGTTGACGACGAGCTCGGCCCGCCGGCCGCTGCGGCGCAGTTCCTGAACGCCGTCCATGAGCAGGCGGAAGCCGGCGACCGCGACGAACACCTCGGACACGTCGACCACGATCGGAGCGATCCCGGCGGCGAGGCGAGCGAGCTCTCGCCGCGCCGCGGCCTCCGTCTCCAGGTCCAGGTCCAGCACTGCGGTGCACACCGTCACCGCGTCGCCCGCCGAGCCGTCACCATCGAGCACATCCGTGCGGAACACCTGCATCGACACCATCCACCCACCGCGATCAGCGCATACGTCACCTGAAGGACGTCAGCCGCGGACACAGGGCGGAAGACGCCGCCATGATAGGCGCAGGACGGGTTCGTGCAGCGCGCGGAAGGCCGCGCGCCCGGACGACAGCCGAGGCGCGTTCGGTGCCGCCCGGCCCGGTCACACCGCCATCGCGGTGGGCGTGCGCGCGCTCCCGGTGGACGGCTCGTACGCGTGCCAGGCCTCGGCGAGCCGCTCCACCGCGCAGGTCAGCTCGTCCTGCGGCAGCACGTGGTGCAGACGCAGCCGGTCCGCGCTTCCCCCGGACGCGTCGAGTCCGGCACCGGGCAGCACGGCGACGCCGTGGCGGAGGGCCAGTTGCGCGAACGACATGCCGTCGCCGTGCGGCAGGCGGGCCCACAGCGTCTGACCGCCGGTCACGGCGGGGACCTCCCAGTCGGGCAGGAGCCCGAGGAGCTGCCGCCGCAGGTGATCGTGACCGGCCCGCAGCGCCGCCGCCCGTTGCCGGCACAGGTCGTCCAGCACTGGCATCAGTTCGATCGCGGCGAGCTGTGCGGGGACGTTGCCGCCGAGGTCGTGGACGGCCCGCAGCCGCGCCAACCGCTGCACGACCGCCTCCGGCGCGCGGACCCAGCCCACGCGCAGCCCTCCCCACACGGCTTTGGACAGCGAACCGACGGAGATCACGGTCGCCGGGGCGAACCCGGCGAGCGGCGGTGGCGGCGTCCGGCCCGGGAAGGTGAGGTCGGCCAGCACCTCGTCCTCGATCACGGGCACCCCCGCGGTCGCGGCGATCTCGGCCAGCCGGCGTCGGCGCAGCGGCGGGAGGGTCGCCCCGGTCGGATTGTGGTTGGCCGGGATCACGTAGGCGAGCGCAGGCCGGTGCTGCCGCACCGCGGTCTCGAACCCGTCGAGCCCCACGGGCAGCGGGACGGGCACGGCGCCCGCCTCGTGGAAGGTCTCCAGTGCTCCCGGGTAGGTGGGCGCCTCGACCACGACGCGGCCCCCGGGGCCCAGCAGGACGGCGGCCAGGAGGGACAGCGCCTGCTGCCCGCCGCCGGTGATCATGATCTGCTCGGGCGTGGTCGGCAAGCCGCGGGCGGCGTAGCGGTCGGCGAGCGCGCGACGCAATGCGGGGATCCCCGCCGGGTGGTACCCGATGTCGCCCCGGATGGCGGACAACGCGGGGACGATCGCCTCGTACGCCGCGACGAGGCCTGCCGGTGGCGCCGTCGGCGCGGCGCAGGCGAGCGGGATCACGCCTTCGCCGGGCTCGAGGAGGTGCAGGAAGATCGGCGCACTGGTGCCGTCCGCGGCGCGCGCCGCCGCCGGGGTGCCGGCCACCCGGGTGCCGCTGCCCTGGCGCCTGACGATGCGCCCCTCGGCGCGTAGCAGCTCGTAGGCGTTGACGACGGTGGAACGGCCGACCGCCAGTGCACGGGCGAGCGCCCGGTCCGGTGGCAGCGGCGTTCCCGGCGCCAGGTCGCCGTCGTCGACGAGCCGGCGCAACCTGCGCGCGAGCAGCACGTACAGCGGGCCGCGGCCGGTCGACCAGCGACCCAGCCGCTCGGCAAGCGCAATTGGATCCATATGCAAACCAATCTTGCCGGATTGGCTCTCATCGTGCCGCCGCGCATGCCCGACGATCCATCCCATGGACAAGACAACCGTCTCGATCGACAAGGCGATCGCCACGTTGACCGGACCCTGGCAGCCGCGGGACCTCGTGCTCGCCAACGACACCGTCGTGCGCATCGCCCGCTTCGACGGCGAGTTCCCGTGGCACACCCACGACGAGGACGAGCTGTTCCTGTGCTGGGACGGCAGCTTCCGCGTCGAGCTGGAGGGTCGGGAGCCGGTCACGCTGCGGGCCGGAGACCTGTTCGTCGTGCCGCGGGGGACCCGCCACCGCCCGGTCGCCGACGCCGTGGCCCACGCACTGATGGTCGAGCGCCCCGAGACCAGGCAGTACGGGAACTGAGCCTGGCCGCACACAGGGCCACCGCCGCGGCCGCAGCGACGGGAGCCGCTCGGTGACGTCCGGGCGGTGACCCGGCGACCGGACACACAAGAACGGCCCCGACCAGAGATTTCCCTGGTCGGGGGCCGTTAGCCCGCGTGTTGGGGGGCGAGGCTCGGCGGAGTCGTCGACCCACGGACGGCCCACAGCGCGCAGAGATACCGGTCTCACGCCCCTCGCAAGCGCTCCTCCACGCGCTTGCGCGCATCCAGCTCGCCGTCGTCGAGACACTTCGCGTACCCGCGTAGCAGCACGCTGACGGTGTGCCCGGCCCACTCCGCGACGCGGGTCGGTCGCCGGTCGCGTTGAGCCGGCTGACACCTCGCAGGATGAGAGCCCCGAGCTCTGGCTGCAGCGTCATGGGTTTCCTCGTCACCCCGCAGCGCGGCCGATGAGTTTCTGGCTCCCGGCCGGTCCAAGCTCGCGACACCCCAGGAAAGGACACCGCCATGTCGGAGCTTCTCGTCGATTTCATCACCTCGCTCGACGGCTACGCATCGGGAGAGGGATGGCCCGGGTTCTGGGGCCTCGAGGGCCCGGAGTACCTCGCGTGGCTCGGCGAGCAGCCCGAGGTCACCTACCTGATGGGAGCGAACACCTACCGCCAGATGTCGGGCTTCGCCGCCGGCGAGGTCCCGAATGGCCAGGACGAGTTCAGGCCCGAAGAAGAGGCGTCCGTCGACGGGCTCACGCGAGCGTCCAAGGTGGTGTTCTCCTCCTCACTCGAGGAGCCACTGACGTGGGCCAACTCCACGCTCGTCCGTGACGACGCCGTCGAGGCGGTTCGCGCCATGAAGTCGAGTGGCTCGGGGCTCCTCAGCACGATCGGCAGCCTCAGCCTGTGCCGGTCCCTGCTACGAGCCGGACTCGTCGACCGCTTCCGGGTCGGGATGTTCCCGGTGATCACCGGGGCCACGGGCGCAGAACGCATCTACGACGGCTATCCGGACGTCGCCCTCGAGATGATCGAGCACCGCACCTTCGACGGCCGCATCCAGATGGTCGAGTACAAGCCCCGCGTGCTCGAGCACCCGCCGCTCGGCGCCCCTGCGTGACGTCGCCCCGTCCGCCGGTGTCGAACGCCACCGCCCGCCGCACCACGCGCCCTCCACCTGATCGGCGAACGCGTGAGCATTTCATGTCCCTGCACCCACTCTGACCTGCGAAACACCCAACCGCCTCTGTGTCACGAGGGCTCACGGGGATTCGGTGCCCCACATCTGCCCCACCTGCCGTGTCCACTGTGGATGGAAGTTCTTGATCGCGCCCGACCCACGCACGCGCACGCTCCACGAGTCGCCGTGCGTTGCCGCCGACCGCCGGCGGCTCCAGCGGCGGGGCTGGCATCTTCTCCTCGGTGAGCCCGGCGGCGAGCCTCGGCCCTGCGCGCGAGCTCGGCTCGATCCCGCTCCAGGATCGGCCGGGCGACGATCAGCTCACCGCTGTGCTCCTCGCAGGCGAACACCAGCCACGCCTCAGGGTGCGGGTGCTCGAAGAAGACGAGCCCGGCGTGCGTCGGGGGCCGGTGGCAGTCATCTGGGATGCCCAGCGGGCCGTTGTCACGGCCAGTTCAGCCGTGAGCAGGAACTTCCGCTTCGAGGGCATGGACCGACGGTAGGTCGACGTCGCTGCGCTTGCTGCTGTCTACGCGGCTTCTTCACCCTGCGCGGAGTCAGCGGACTTCGCGGTATAGCTGCGGTGAAGGCTGGCCGGGAGGCGTGATGACCGAGCAAACTCATCCTGTCCCCAACGAGTTCGTCGAGCAGACCGAACCGGAGGAGAGTCGGGCGCGCATCCCCGCCCGCACCGCCTGAGGAGGCGCACCATGCCGGATCCGCACGAACCACCCCCCGCCCTCGCCCACGACGAAGCCCCACCCGGCACGCCCGTCGCCGAGACGGTCGCGGCCACCGCGGCTCCGGTGTGGTGCGCCCACGGGGTGCGCTGGGACGCCACCCCGGGCGGCTGGATCGCCGCCGATGCCGGCGGACACCAGCACATCGGCCACGACGAGATCGCACAGCACGCCGGGGCGATCCCCTGTCAGCCGACCTACGCCTCCCGCAAGGTGTGGGAGGTCACCCGACTGGCCCGCGATCACATGCCGGACGACACCGGCATCTGATCAGCAATGACGATGCAACCCCGGCCGGCCGATCCCCGCGTACATGACGTCCCCCTTCGACGGCACGACCTCGGTCGAAGTCCCGCGGGGGAAGCGCGGTAAAGCCTGGAATTCTACGGTCAGCTGGCCTGCACCGTGACCCTCGCCGGCGGCGCAGGCCGGTTGGGGTCACTCACCCGCTCCCCGTCGACCACCACGGCTGACGCCTCCAGGTACGCGAGCGCCCTGGCGCGGTCGATGCCCGCGGCGATCATGCCGTCGAGCACGGTTGCCGGAGTCGCTGCTGTGGTGTCGTTCCGGGTCTCGTCGGGCACGCGCCCATGCTGTTGGGGCACTCCTCGATCGTGGTGACGCAGCGCTACACGCACCTGGCTCAGACCCGCTGGAACGGGGTCCGGACATCCTCACGGCAAGGGCTGCCCCACATCTGCCCCACCGGGATCTTGCCTTGATCAAAACAGATACGGCCCCTGCCAGCGTTGCTGCTGGTCAGGGGCCGTATCCTTCCCGGGTGGCGGGTGAAGGATTCGAACCTTCGTAGGCTGAGCCGACGGATTTACAGTGGAGACGCTCGCCGATGTCGACGGTCCGCTGACGTGCAGGGACACTGCTCACAACACCTCAGGACGACACTCCTGGCACGCATTTGGCACGCACCGCGCATGGCGCCGACCGAGGTTCGCGTTTCAAGGTCTGCGATCTCTCGTCCACGGCCCCCCGCCCGTGCACGTCTTGCAGGTCGAAAGGGCCTGCCTGCCTCCAGATTCTTTGCCGGAGCGACCTCACGACGAGGCACCCAGCAGCGCACGCCTGTTCGACTGACGCGACGGGCGCTGTCCCGTCAGCCGCTTGGAGGAGCCCGCCGGGTTCCGGGTCCAGAGTCGCCGTTCGCGATCGCACACACTGTGGAACCTTGAGCAACCGGCGCTCGTCAGATCTGGCCATGGATGAGCTACCAGACCAGGTGATGGCTGAGACTCGCGACCACGCGCAGCGCGGAAGACGTGCGTGGGCAGAGTGCATGAGGAGCGACCGCTCCTCCAGGCCGCTCGCCAGGGCCTCGAGATCGGTCGAGTGCGAGACTAGGGCGCAAGCGTCTACGGCGAACTTCGTGGCAGCACGGGGCTCCCACCTCCGTACTGCGCCGCGCGGGCTGGCATGCACCGGAGCGAACGCATCACGAGGTCAGGCGCTGACAAGCGGTACTTGCAGAGGAAGTCAAGCCTCGAACCGTGACCTGACAGCTGCCATCATAGGCCGATGCGAACGATTCGGCTTGAGGCGAAGCCCGATCACATCATGCGTCTAGCCGGACTTCGCGATCCAGTCAAGGCGGTCGCAGAACTGGTCTGGAACGGCCTCGACGCCGAGGCGGACACAGTTTCAGTCCATCTTACGTACAATGACCTGGGCGGTGTAGATTCCGTCAGTGTCGTCGACAATGGTCACGGCATGAATAGTCAGGAATGTACACTCCATTTCTCGGGCCTCGGCGGTTCTTGGAAATCCACCGCTTTGGTATCGCCGAACCTTAGGCGACCTCTCCACGGCAGAGCGGGGCAGGGCCGCCTACGCGCATTCGCGCTCGGAAACGCGGTCAGTTGGACGACCGTTGCCGAGGCCGTAACCGGCGGAAGAGAGCGGACACGAATCACCGGAAAAGCTTCCACTCCAGCGAACTTTGCTGTTGAGGACCCTGCACCAACAGAAGAAGAAACAGGTACGGTATTCGAGTCGCACGACCCGGCCCAATACGTAAACCGCCTAGCCCATGAGAGCACTCCCGGAAAGCTTGCGGCCGTTTTTGCGCTCTACTTGCTGTCAAACCCGACAGTCGCGATTCACTTTAACGGCGAGAGGCTTGACCCGAGCGCCGCATGGCTTGACAGCACGGAACTAACCTTCGATGTGCCCGGGAACAGCCATCATCCCATTGCCACTTTACGCATCATCGAATGGCGTGCTGAAGTTCAACGTAATATGTCACTCTGCGACTCCATGGGGGTTGAACTCGGGCAATTGCCGCCTGGAATTCAGGCGGCTGGACACCACTTCACTGCATATGTTTCCTGGGACGGTTTCGTTCAGCACCGCGACGCGATCGCTCTCGCAGACTTCGACGAGGACCCTGAGCTAAAGAGTGTGATCGAATCTGCTCGCGACCTGCTTCGCCATCACTTCCGGGATCGTGACACAATCCGCAGGAGGCGGCAGATTGAGGAGTGGAAGAGTCAGAATGTCTACCCTTATGAGACTGCGCCAGACAGTCCAGCCGCCGCCGCGGAGCGCGGACTCTTCGACGAGGTCGCAACTAGCGTTGCCCGACAGCTTCCGAAGTCCAAAATAGGCCAGAAGGCCACGCTCCGATTGCTCCGGGAGGTTGTCGCACGAGACCCCGAGGACGTCATGGAGGTAGTCGACGAGCTATTCAAGCTCAACCGTACTGACCAGGAGGATCTGAACCGCTTACTGAAAGAGACCTCGCTTTCGTCAGTCGTCAAAGCTACGACTCAGGTGACAGGTCGGTTGAAATTCTTGGCCGCGCTACGAACCTTGATCTTCGAGCCAGATATCAGGAAGGTTGTCAAGGAGCGCAGCGAGCTCCATAAAATTCTAGAGCGTGAGACCTGGGTGTTCGGCGAGCAGTACGCCCCAATGGTTAGTGACCAAAGCTTGGACGCCGTCCTTCGTCGCCATCTGGAGGCACTCGGACACTCGGTTGACTCCGCAACCCTGGAGCCCGTGCGCAGAGAGGACGGTAGCGTTGGAATAGTGGACCTTCTCCTCGGCCGAGCGAGTCGGGGGAGCCAAGGACGCGAGCACCTTATCGTCGAACTAAAAGCGCCGCGGGTGAAGATCGGACAAAAGGAAGTCGGGCAAATCAAGGAGTACGCGGAAGCCGTTGTCAGCGATCCTCAATTTGACGAACGCGGAGTGTCCTGGGACTTTTGGGTGGTGTCAACCGAGCTCTCGTCGGTCGTACGCCAAGATGCCGAATCACCAAAGACACCCCCCGGCTGCGTCAGCGAGTGGGAGAACGGTGTCCGCATCTGGGCGAGGACCTGGAGCGAGATAATCGACGAATGTGAATCACGACTGCACTACTATCGGGACTGCCTGAACTTCGACGCGGCAGCGGAGGAATCGCTTGATCACCTACGAAGGTTCCACGGCGACAATCTCCCTGAACTCCTCAGAGACCGCGAGGGCCCGGCCGCCTGACCGCGGTAATGGGCCCGGTGACGTTGGGTCTTTCGTCGCAGTCGCCCCGAGTGCGTATCCGGAGGTCACGACTGTGCGGCTTGGGTCTCCGCGGCGATCCAATCCAGGTAATCTGGATTTCCGTCGTAGATCGGTCGAGCGCTTATGCCCGGAACTTGGTAGGGGTGGCGGTCCTTGGCGTACTTGACGATGGCCTCCACGAGTTCCCGCCGGGTATGGAGCGATGCGCGCCCTTCGGTCCGCTCGTGGACCTCGCCTTGCCACCGGTAGATGGAGTGGACCGGGGAGAAGTTGTGGACGCTTGAGCACAGCCGCTGATCGACGAGTTCGCGGGTGAAGCGGCGCAGCCAATCCGGGTCGGGTGCGGTCATCACGACCTCGCAGAGTTCGGTCATCGCGCAGCCGCCTCACGCTCGCGGATCAGCTCGTCCATCGCCTGCTCGGAGTCCTCGCGGGTCTTACCCATCGTCGCCCAGCCGGACATGATCTCGTCGTCGTAGCCGAGCCCGACCCAGCGGCCGACCATGGCGAGGCCGTGGGCGTGCTTCATGTACAGGTACATCGTTCCCTTCGAGCGGACTGAGCCCTCGTTCGCGGCGTACCAGCCGGTGAGGACCTGGTTGTCCCAGAAGCGGAGTTCACCGGTCCAGAGGTAACCGCCCTGCTCCGCGCTCAGGCCACGCTGAGTGGCCGCGATGTGGACCAGGTCGCCCTCTTGGCGCATGTGCACCGGCTGCGTCGCAACCTTCTGCTCTCCGTCGCGCCAGGTCTGCCACGACGCCCACCAGTCACCGGTGATGGTGACCCTGCTAGGTGCACGGCCGGCCAGCTCGCTGATGGACACGCCCAGAGCGTCCGCGATGGCAATGGCC
The DNA here is from genome assembly GCF_039543345.1 of Pseudonocardia adelaidensis. NCBI lineage: Bacteria > Bacillati > Actinomycetota > Actinomycetes > Pseudonocardiales > Pseudonocardiaceae > Pseudonocardia > Pseudonocardia adelaidensis. Next base: position 113,960 of record NZ_BAABJO010000021.1, read on the forward strand.
ACCGACAGCAGCGGCTGCTGCTCCCCCGCCTCGTAGCGGCGGATCTGACGCGCGTCGACTCCGGCGGCGCGGGCCAGGTCGCTCTGCGACATGCCTAGGTCGGCACGCCGCCGGCGGATCACGTCCGACATCTCCACAGCTCCATCCTCCTAGGACGTCCTGGTCCTTGACAACCGGACCAGCTCGTCCGATCCTAGGTCTAGTTAGTCCGTAAGTAGGGCGAACTAGACCGCTCCACGCGACTGAGGAGGAGAGGAGCGCTGATGAGCGACAGGTCTTCGAGGGGCCGGCACAGCCGGGGGTGTCCTGGCGGATCGCCGTCCCATCCGACCGCCGAGCCGGCGCGACGCCGGTGCCGCGAGCTGCATCCAGAGCGGGCGGCGGCAGTTCCCGTCGCGTGCTGGGAGTGCTGGGAGCGGGCGATCCGCGATGACGAGCGGGTCGCCGTGCTGTTCGGCCTGCCCCGGGAGATCGAGCCGGATCCCGACTACGTGGACGAGATCGCGGTAGAGCAGGCGGTTGCTGGCATGCGTCCGGCGCTGACCGCGGCCGAGCAGGCCGCCGCGGTGTCCGTTCTGGCTGCTCGCGGGTGGAGTGACGGTCGCATCGGTGAGTGGCTGGGGATCCGGTATCCCCGCGTCACGAAGCTGCGGGCCGGCACGCCGACGGCACTTCCGGCCGGACCGGAGGCCGCGTGATGCCCCGCCACACGAGCACGGGTCCGCGCCCGGCGCGGGGTACATCAGTGCGGTTGTGGGACGGCCGGGTGTGGCCGTGCGCCGGCCGGTACGCGGGCGCCCCGGTGTTCCGCTACGGGTGGGCGCCGACCGGCCTGGCGACGGTGCGGCAGCTCGCCGAGCGCGGGTTGCGCCCGGGAGGGCAGGACGTGGCCGGCTGGCTGGTGTGGGGCCCGTCGAACCGGCCTCGCTGGGCCTACCTGTTCCGCGTCGACCTCGCCGCCCGCAAGCGGGCCATGACGCCGGCCCGGTGGGCGGCGATCGAGCGGTGCAACGCCGCGCAGCGCATCTGCCCGACCTGCGGGGAGGACGCCGGCTACCGAGTGCCGCGCTCGCTCGGGGAGTGCTGGCCCTGCGCCGCCCCCTCTTGGGGCGAACACCTCGACGGCGCGCCGGATGAGGGGGTGGCGGCGTGATCCCGCTCGACGACTGGCGCGCCTGCGCCTGCGGGCGCTCGATCCCCTCCCACGCCGACGCCGGCCCAGACCCCGCCGGTGGCGACGGGTGCGGCATGGCCTGGCGCCGCACCGAAGACCGGAACGAGATCGAGGAACGACACCTCACCGAGGTCCAGCCCGGCGGACACCTCCGCCAAGACGTCCCCGCCGGGCTGGCTCTCCCCAACCACCACATGAGTAGCGAGGAGAACGCGATGGTAGGCCCCCTGTCCCGCCCCGCCCGGGGCGGTGAGACGTCATGACCCGCGAGCAGACAGCGGTCGTGCTGCTGGTGCTGTGCGGGCTGCTGCTGGTGTGGGCGTGGACCGCCGGCGCGCGCATCGGCCGGCGCGCCGAGCGCGCCAGCCGCACGGTGACCCGGATGGGCAGCACCACCGGCCGCACCCTGATCTGCGCCGCGGTGATCGTCGGCGGGCAGTGGGCGGTCATCACCTGGACCACGCATCCCGGGGTGATCGCCACCGTGCTCGGCGTGCCGGCGCTGATCGCCGGCGGCGCGGTGGCCCGGCTGCTCACCGTCGAGCAGACCGCCCACCTTCACCGCCGCGGGGGTGGTCGGCCATGACCAGCGCCTACCCGATCGCCATTCCGGATCTGGTCGACCGCGTGCGTGACCGCGCGGCCGAGTTGCGGGCGTGGCCGTCGCGCAACCAGGTGATGACCGAGTTTCGGGTGGGTGCCCCGAAGGCCAAGGCCGCCCTGGCCGCGCTGCGCGAAGCCGGGTTCGACCCCACCAACCCGACCGCCACCGCGGTGGTTCCGGTGCTGCACGCAGTGCCCGACCTCGCCGACCATGCGGCCCCGTCCGATTCACCGGACGAGACCGATGCGACCGACGGGACTGGCACGTCCGACGTGCCCGCCTCCCCGGACGCGCAGGACGTCCCTGCCGCGGCATCCTCGCCGGTCAGCCCGGTTGCGGACCCGGGTGCGCGGCGGCCGCGGGTGCCGCGCTGGCCGCTGCTGTTGATCGCCGCGGGCGCGTTCGTCTCGATCTGGGGCGGCTGGGTCGGACTCGGCGAGCTGACCGGGTTCGGGCCCATCCGGCTGCTGCCCGGGATCTGGGACGAGTTCGTCATCAACTCCGCCATCACCCTCCCGATCGGCGTCGAGGCCTACGCCGCGTTCGCCATGTGGGCGTGGCTCGCGCCCACCTCCGCGGGGGTGTCCCGGACCGCGCGGCGGTTCGCGCGTTGGTCCGCGATCGGTGCGCTCGCGCTCGGCGCCGCCGGGCAGATCGCCTACCACCTCATGGTCGCCGCCGGCGTCTCGCACGCCCCGTGGCCGATCACCGCGTTCGTCGCCTGCCTGCCCGTGGTCGTCCTCGGCTGCGGCGCCGCACTGGCCCACCTGATCCACCGACCCGGGGAGACCGTCTGATGAGCACCGACACCACGATGGTCGGCACCCCCGACCACAACAACCACGAGCACCGCAACGAGCAGGGCCGGGTCATCGACTTCCCCGCCCGCGAGCCCGGCGACCGCGAGCCCGCGCCGGCGGTGGTGGACGGCGAGGTGCTGCACACCACCGATGCGGACGGCGCCCGGGTCGCCGTCGACCCGCCCGCCCCGGCCGGATCGCGACGGGAGGTGTTGCCGTGGCAGCGCCGGGAGATCGAGCGCCGCCCGGTGATCGCCGAGTGGCTGCGGCACACCGACGACGTCCGCGCCGCCGCGCGGTGGGCGGCCGGGTGGGCGTGGCACGCCACCGGCTTCCACACCGTCCGCGCCCCGCTCTACGCGGCCAAGCTCGCCGCCCGCTCACCCCGCGGGATCTGGGTCGCCACCCGCACCATGGTGCGGTGGGTGGCGGACGCCGAGTCCAGCCCGCTGCGCGATGCCGCGGTGCAGGCCGGCGACATCGACCGCTACGTCAGGCTCACCGAGGCCCGCGCCGACCGGGTCCGGCTGCGCCGCCGGGCCGCGTTCACCGGCGCGGTGCTCGCCGCCGCCGGCGGGATCGCGCTGTGGGCGTTCGCCCCCGGCTGGCTGCTGGTCGTCCTCCTGGTCGCCGGCGTGCTGGTGCTCGGCGCGATCGGGTCGCCCGCGGACCGGCCGGTCACCGGGCGGTCGGTGGTGCGCACCGAGGTTCAGCGCCTCACCTCCGACATCGTGGTGCGCGCGCTCGCCTCCCTCGGCCTGGCCGAAATCAACAAGGCGATGGGCAAGGGCGGGCGCGGGATCACCTTCCCCGCCCCGATCACCCGCGACGGGCCCGGCTGGCGCGCGGACGTCGACCTTCCGTTCGGGGTGACCGTGTCCGACATCGTGGAGCGCCGGGACCGGCTCGCGTCCGGGCTGCGCCGCCCGCTCGGGTGCGTCTGGCCGGAGCCGGCGCACGACGCCCACGCCGGCCGGCTCGTGCTCTGGGTCGGTGACCAGGACATGTCGCAGGCCAAGCCCGCCGCCTGGCCGCTCGCCCGCGGTGGCGCGGCGGATCTGTTCCGGCCGGTGCCGTTCGGGGTCGACCAGCGCGGCCGGCCGGTGTCGATCCTGCTGATGTTCGCCAACGTCCTCATCGGCGCCATGCCCCGGTTCGGCAAGACCTTCGCCTTGCGGGTGCTCGTGCTCGCCGCCGCGCTCGACGCGAACGCCCAACTCCGCGTGTTCGAGTTGAAGGGCACCGGGGACCTGGGGCCGGTGGAGAACGTGAGCCACCACTACGGGTCCGGCGCGGACGACGCCACCTGCGAGCAGGCGATGGAGTCGCTGCGCGACCTCTACGGCGAGCTCGAGAAGCGGTCGGCCACCATCCGGCGGCTGCCGCGGGAGCTGTGCCCGGAGAACAAGGTCACCCCGGAGCTGGCCGCACGCCGCGAGCTGGGGCTGTTCCCGATCGTGATGGCGATCGACGAGTGCCAGGAACTGTTCAGCCACCCGGACTTCAAGGACGAGGCCGACCGGCTGGCCACCGGGATCATCAAGCGCGGCCCGGCGATGGGCGTGATCCTCATCCTCGCCACCCAGCGGCCCGACGCGAAGTCCCTGCCGACGGGGGTGTCGGCGAACGTGGGGATCCGGTTCTGCCTGCGGGTGATGGGCCAGACCGAGAACGACATGGTGCTCGGCACCAGCGCCTACAAGAACGGGATCCGGGCCACCACGTTCGGGCCGCGCGACAAGGGTATCGGCTACCTGGTCGGCGCCGGCGACGAACCGCAGATCGCGCGCAGCGCCTACATCGACGCGCCCACCGCGGAGGCCATCGCCGCGCGGGCCCGCGCGCTGCGGGAGGCGGCCGGGACGATCACCGGCCACGCCGCCGGTGACACGGCCGACCGGGACGAGAGCCGGGCGGCGCGGTCGGTGCTCAGCGACATCGCCGCGGTGTTCGGCCCGGACGAGGACCGGCTGTGGTCCGAGGTCATCGCCGCCCGGCTCGCGGAGCAGTGGCCCACCACCTACCGCGGCACCACGCCGGCGTCCCTGGCCGCCTCGCTCAAGCCTTACGGGCTGGCGCCGGCGCAGGTGTGGGGCACCGACCCCGCTACCGGGGAGTCTCGCAACCGGCGCGGCTACCTCCGTGAGGCCGTCACCACCGCGTGGCTCGCCACCCGCAAGGACCGCAGCCCGAACGACGACAGTGCGTAGTCAACCGGTCGGATCCGCGACAGCCGCGAGCGGCGGGGCGCTAGCACCTGCACCCGCTAGACCTAGCGCCCCCCGCTAGCGGCCGACCCCAAACCTGACCAGGGCGCTAGCTCCTTAGCGCCACCAGCGCAAACACCCCTGAAGACCCCGCTACGCGGCACCCGCACGGGTCCCGCGGCGCTAGACCCATGCCGAAAGCAGGAGCCACAATGAGTACCCAGCGTAACCACCAGCAGGGCAGCGGACCGACGCCGAGCATCCGCGAGATCGCCGACCTCACCGCCCGACTGCGCACCCTGACCGCCGCCGGCCGCGCCGTCGACCCGGCCGAGCGCGCGGCGTTCCTCACCGACAAGACCGCCCTACTCGACGGCATCCCCCACCCCGACGGCAGCGGGGGTGCGCGGTGAACGTCGACGAGCGGGCCCGGCTGCTGCGCGTCGCCCTGGACGCCGCCGCCCGCGGCTGGCCGGTCTTCCCGCTGACGCCCGGCACGAAGCGGCCCGCGCTGCACGGGGCCGCCCGCTGCCCCGGCACCGGCCCGTGCGCTGGCGGCCATCTGGGGTGGGAGCAGCGGGCAACCACCGACCCCGACCGCATCCGGCGCGCATGGCAGACCCGCCCGTTCAACCTCGGCATCCCGTGCGGGCCGGCCGGACTGGTGGTCGTCGATCTCGACACGGCCGACCCCGCCGACCCGGACGACGTGCCGCCGGACGAGTGGGCGCAACTCGGCATCACCGGCGGGGCGGACGTCCTGGCGGCGCTCGCCGAACGCGCCGGCTGTCCCATACCGGCCACGCACACGGTGGACACGCCCTCCGGTGGACGACACCTCTACTTCCTGGCACCCACCGGGCCGGGCGCGGTGGTGCTGCGCAACACCAGCGGCGAACGTGGCCAGGGACTCGGCTGGAAGGTCGACACCCGCGCCCACGGCGGATACGTCGTCGCCGCCGGCTCCCGGGTGCCCGCCGGCACCTACAGCGTGGCCAACGCATGCGAACCGGCGCCGCTGCCCGCCTGGCTGTTGCAGCGCCTTTCCCCGCCGCCGCTCCCAGCCGCACCGCCCGCGCCGATCACCACCGGTGCAGGGCGGCGCGGCCGGTACGTGGACGCGGCGGTGAGGGCTGAAACAGGGCGGGTGCTCGACGCCCCGGCCGGGCAGCGCAACTCCTGCCTCTACGTCGCCGCGGTCGCGCTCGGGCAGCTCGTCGCCGGCGGCGCGCTCGCCGAGCACGACGCCCGCACCGCCCTGCTGTCCGCCGCCGCCCGGCATGTCGCGCTCGGTGCCTACAGCTCTCGCCAAGCCGACCAAACGATCACGTCCGGCCTTCACGCCGGCGCCCGCCGACCCCGCCGACTCGGAGAAGCCGCATGAACACCACCACACCCCCGGCCCATCACCCCACCCCCGAGGAGAACGGCCCGCAGAACGCCACTCAGGGCCCGCTCAACGCGCCTGCACCGCCACCGGCGCACCATCGTGCCCACAGCTCGGAGACGGGTCAGACGGGCGACCACGGCCAGCTCAGCGCCCCGGACGGGCACGCCATCGACGGCGCTGAGCTACTGGACCGCGTGCACGCCGCGCTGCTGCGCTACGTCGTGCTCCCCACACCCGCGGCGGCCGTCGGGGTGGTGCTGTGGATCGCCGCGTCCCACGCACAACCCGCGTGGGCGCACGCGGCCCGGCTGGTGATCCGGGCCCCGGAGAAGCGCTGCGGCAAATCCCGGCTGCTCGACGTCGTCGAGGCGCTGTGCTGGAACCCGCTCGTCACCGTGAACGCCTCGCCGGCCGCCGTGTACCGCTCGATCACCGCCGATCCGCCGACGATGCTCGTCGACGAAGCGGACACGATCTTCGGGCCGAAAGCCGACGGGAACGAGGACCTGCGCGGGCTGCTCAACGCCGGCCACCAACGCGGACGCCCGGCGATCCGCTACGACGCCGCCGCGAACCGAGTCGAGCAGATCCCCACCTTCGCCATGGCCGCGCTCGCCGGGATCGGCGCCATGCCCGACACCATCGAGGACCGGGCCGTCGTCATCCGCATGCGCCGCCGCGCCGCCGGCGAAACCGTCGCCCCCTACCGCCACCGACGCGACCGGCCAGCCCTCCGCGCGCTCGCCCGCGAGCTGACCGCATGGCTGCGCGCCCACATCAAGACGCTGGAACAGGCGGCGCCGGCGATGCCCGTCGAGGACCGCGCCGCCGACACCTGGGAACCCCTCGTGGCCGTCGCCGACCTCGCCGGCGGCCCGTGGCCGGCCCGCGCTCGCGCCGCCGTCGTCGCGCTCGTCGACGAGGCCACCGAGAAGTCAGAGACCTCCGACCGCATCCGGCTGCTGCTCGACATCCACGCCGCGTTCGCCGACCTCGACGCCATCCCCACAGCCCTGCTGTTGCAGCGCCTGAAAGCCGACCCGGAAGCGCCGTGGGTGGACTACGGGCACAACGGCCTGACTCCGAAGAAACTCGGCGATCTCCTCCGGGAGTACGACATCGGTTCTCAAAACATCCGGTTTCCGGAATCCGGACAAGCGAAGGGCTACCTCCGCGCTGACTTCATCGATGCCTGGCAGCGCTACTGCCCCGCCCTCGCCCGGCCCGCCGGCGGCACGGACTGCCACGACACCTCCGCGGCGCCCACCACCGTCGAGTCGGCAGGGGTCATCCGTCCCAGCCGTCCCAAGCGTCCCCGTGCAGGTCAGGCCCGGGACGGATCGAACCCCTGGGACGGTTCGATCCGTCCCACCGCCGACCCTGGGACGGATCAATCCGTCCCACCCGACCAATCCGTCCCAGGGCTGACCTGCGACGGGACGCTTGGGACGGATGGGACGGCACACCCCCGGCTCCGCGTGATCGGAGGCGACAAGTGACCCGCCCCCACGAGCGCCTCACCCTCGCCGAGGTCTGCGCCGAGCTACGCATCTCCCGGTCCACCTTCTACGAATGGCGCGCAAAGGGTCGCGCGCCGCGCTGCATCAAGTTGCCCAATGGAGACCTACGCATCCGCCGTTCCGAGCTTGAGCGCTGGCTCGATTCCTGCGAGGAGGCCGCGTGATGGAGACCAGTTTCGACGTGCGAATCTGGTCGGTCACGACCTACCAGGGAACTTCGACGACAACCTATTACGTCCGCTGGAAAGTTGCGGAGAAGCGCTTCAAGCGCGGCTTCAAGACGAGCGCTCTTGCGGACAGCTTCCGGGCGCAGCTCGTGACGGCGGCACGATCGGGGGAAGCGTTCGCGACCGCGACGGGCCTGCCGGTCTCGATGTCCCGTGAGGAGCACTCGGCGACCTGGTACGAGTTCGCCTGCGCCTATGTGGGGATGAAGTGGCCTGACATGTCCGGCAAGTCTCGGATGGGGATCGCCGAGACCCTGGCAACGGTCACGCCGGCGCTCGTCGCGGAGGCCGGCCGACCGCGGGCGGATCTGGTGCGGCGCACGCTCTACTCCTGGTCGTTCAACGTCCGGCGCCGCGAGAGTGGCACGCCGCCGCGGGAGTTCGCGCGGACGATTCGATGGCTGGAGACCAACTCGCGCCCGGTCGCCGACCTCGCCCGCCCCGAGGTGATCCGCACCGTGCTGGCGACGATCGGGCGCCGGCTCGACGGCAAGCCCGCGGCCGTCAGCACGAGCCGGCGAAAGCGCGCAGTCCTGCACAACGCGCTGGAGTACGCGGTTGAACGGCAGCTCCTTCCGAGCAACCCGCTCGCAGCCGTGCGCGTCAGGACGCAACGCGCAGTCGACGAGGTGGACCGCCGGGTCGTGGTCAACCCCGAGCAGGCCGCTCGCCTGCTCGCCGCAGTAGGGCAACAGGGCGAGGCCGGCGAACGGCTCGTCGCGTTCTTCGGCCTGCTCTACTACGCCGCGCTACGCCCCGGCGAGGCCGCCCACCTCCCGGCATCCGCGCTGCGCCTCCCGGCAGAGGGATGGGGCGAGCTGTTCCTCCCAGGCTCGGCACCGACGACCGGGGCGGCATGGAGCGACAGCGGTCGACGACGCGATGAGCGCGGGCTGAAGCACCGTGCGCGAGAGGCCGTCCGGGTCGTACCCGCCCCGCCGCCGCTGACAACGCTTCTACGGGCACATCTGGAGAAGTTCGGTACGAACACCCACGGCCGTCTGTTCGGGTCGATGCGGACCCCTGACGGCGACCTGTCGGACAGCGTCTACGGGCGGGTGTGGGCCAGCGCCCGCGAGGCCGCACTCACCGCGGAGGAGGCGGCGTCACCGCTCGCGCGCCGGCCGTACGACCTCCGCCACGCCGCCGTATCGACATGGCTCAATGCCGGGGTACCGCCGACTCAGGTGGCGGAGTGGGCCGGCCACAGCGTCGCCGTCCTGCTGCGCGTCTACGCCAAGTGCCTCGCCGGCCAGGAAGACGCCGCACGACGTCGGGTCGGGCAGGCGCTCGGCCTGCCCTGAGCGTGGGCACGCATTTGGCACGGACAGCCGGAGACGACCGGACCGCACCGGACGCCGCCGGACACACGAGAACGGCCCCCGACCAGAGTTTCCCCTGGTCGGGGGCCGTTACCCCGGGTGTGGCGGGTGAAGGATTCGAACCTTCGTAGGCTGAGCCGACGGATTTACAGTCCGCTCCCTTTGGCCACTCGGGCAACCCGCCCGGGCGCGCCGTGGCGCGGAGACGAGGATACGACAACGACGGACCGGGTTCCGCAGGGGCCCGGGCCGAGGAGGAGGCAGGCGTGGCAGACCCGTCGTTCGACGTGGTGAGCAAGGTCGACCGACAGGAGGTCGACAACGCCCTCAACCAGGCCTCGAGGGAGCTCTCGCAGCGGTTCGACTTCCGCGGCACCGGCACCTCGATCGCCTGGGCGGGCGAGGAGGCCGTGACGATCGAGTCGGAGACCGAGGAGCGCGCCAAGGCGGCCGTCGAGGTCTTCAAGGAGAAGCTGATCAAGCGGAACATCTCGCTGAAGGCCTTCGAGGTGGGCGAGCCCGCGGTGTCGGGGAAGACCTACAAGGTCAGCGGCAAGATCCTGCAGGGCATCGTGGCGGACAAGGCCAAGGAGATCAGCAAGACCATCCGGGACGAGAAGCTCAAGGGCGTGCAGGCGCAGATCCAGGGCGACCAGCTGCGGGTCTCGGGCAAGAAGAAGGACGACCTGCAGGCCGTGATCGCGCTGCTCAAGAGCAAGGACTTCGGGATCGCGCTGCAGTTCACCAACTACCGCTAGCCGGCGCAGCGGGTCGGCGACGACGGCAGGCGGCTCGTTCGTCGCGTGCTCGCCTTCGTCTCGGGTGGAGGCTCTCGGGAAAAGATGCGGCCGGGATGTCGAGACCGGCGTGGCGGCTCCGTCTCAGGGGCAGATGCGGCCGGCGCGGCCGCACGCACCGGAGGGACGGCCATGCGAAAGCTCGTAGTCCAGCAGTGGGTCACCGTGGACAACATCGCCGCGGAGGAGGACGGCGGCCTCAGCTTCGTGTCGGGGGAACCGTTCGACGACGAGGTCACCGACGACCCCTTCAAGAACAGCCTGATGGGCTTCATCGACTCCGTGGACACGCTGGTTCTCGGCGCCACCACCTACAACCAGTCCAAGGGCTACTGGCCGTACGCGGCCGATCAGGGCGAGTACGGCAGGAAGCTCAACAACCTCACCAAGTTCGTCGCCTCCTCGACGCTGGACGACGCCCCGTGGGGCGACTTCCCCGCCGCGACCGTGACGCGCGACCCGGCCGCCACCGTCCGGGAGCTCAAGGAGCAGAACGGCAAGGACATCTGGCTGTGGGGGAGCTTGACGCTCATGCAGTTCCTGCTGGACGCCGGCGCCGTCGATGAGGTCCGGCTGCTCGTCTGCCCGGCGGCACGCGGCCGGGGAAGGCGCGTCTTCGAGGATCGGCGAGACCTGGAGCTGGTCGAGGCCACGGGGTTCGAGAACGGCCTGGCACTGCTGCGGTACGAGATCAAAAGATAGGCAGGGGCGTAGCGGGTGCCGCCCGGGTGACGGTGGACCAGCCCACCGATCACCGATGAGCGCTTGACTCGATCAGCCACCGCGTTGTGCGATGAGAGTGACATCGGTCACATGGCCGATGGCGGGAGGTGGACCGTGATCGGCACGAGGACTCCCTTCACCAGCGAGCGCGCCCCCTGCGGGAAGCGGGTGAGCGGCACCCGCTACTTCGAGGACGACGGCTCCGGCATCCGGTGCGACGACGTCACGTACGCATGCGGCTGCCGTTCGATCTCCCACCAGTTCCACGACGGCAGCTGTCGCACGAGGATCACCAGGCACGACGGCCGGGTGCTGCTGAACGAGCTCTCCGCAGAGCACGCCGAATAGCGATGGCCGACCACGACGTCGTGGTGGTGGGCGGTGGTGGTGCCGGGCTGCGCGCCGCCATCGCGATCGTGCAGGCGCAGCCGCAGCTCTCCGTGGCGGTCGTGTCGAAGGTCTACCCGATGCGCAGCCACACGGTCTCCGCCGAGGGCGGCGCCGCCGCCGTCATCGCGAGCGACGACAGCCTCGACGAGCACGCGTATGACACGGTGTCGGGGAGCGACTGGCTCTGCGACCAGGACGCCGTGGAGGCCTTCGTCGCGGAGGCGCCGCGCGAGCTGCTGCAGCTGGAGCACTGGGGCTGCCCCTGGAGCCGGCAGCCCGACGGCGAGGTCGCGGTGCGCGCGTTCGGCGGCATGAAGAAGATGCGCACCTGGTTCGCCGCCGACAAGACCGGGTTCCACCTGCTCCACACGCTGTTCCAGACCTCGCTGCGGTACCCGCAGATCGTCCGCTACGACGAGTGGTACGTCACGAAGCTCCTCGTGGACGACGCCGGGGTCCGCGGTGCCGTCGGGCTCGAGCTGGCCGGCGGGCGGATCGAGGCGATCACCGGCCGGGCCGTCGTGCTGTGCACGGGTGGGTGCGGGCGCGTCTTCCCGTTCACGACCAACGGCAACATCAAGACCGGGGACGGGATGGGCCTCGCCTACCGGGCGGGCGCCCCGCTCAAGGACATGGAGTTCGTCCAGTACCACCCGACCGGCCTGCCGTTCACCGGCATCCTGATCACCGAGGCGGCGCGGGCCGAGGGCGGCTGGTTGCTCAACAAGGACGGCTACCGCTATCTGCAGGACTACGACCTCGGCACGCCGTCGCCCACACCCGTGTTGCGCAGCATGGAGCTCGGCCCGCGGGACCGCATCTCCCAGGCGTTCGTGCACGAGCAGGAGAAGGGCAACGCGGTCGACACCCCGTACGGCCCGGTCGTCTACCTGGACCTGCGGCACCTCGGCGAGGAGATGATCGACGCCAAGCTGCCGTTCGTGCGCGAGCTGTGCCGGCAGTACGAGCGCATCGACCCGGTGTACGAGCTGATCCCGGTGCGACCTGTGCAGCACTACATGATGGGCGGCGTCCACACCGACATCGACGGCGCCACCGGCCTTTCCGGCCTGTTCGCGGCGGGCGAGGTCGCGTGCGTGAGCATCAACGGCGCCAACCGGCTCGGCTCGAACTCGCTGCCCGAGTGCCTGGTGTTCGGGCGCAGGGCCGGGATCGCGGCCGCGGAGTACGCCGCAGCGAACGGAGCGGGCCGGGGCGTCGAGGCCCAGGTCGCCGACGAGCGGCGGCGCCTGGAGCAGGATCTACTCGCCCACCGCAACGGGCGCGAACGGATCGCCGACGTGCGCGCCGACATGCAGCACACGATGGAGGGCAGCGCCGGGATCTTCCGCGACACCGAGTCGCTGCTCACGGGGGTGGAGCGGCTGGGCGAGCTGCGGGAGCGGTTCGAGAAGGCCACGCTGGAGGACACCAGCCGGACGTTCAACACCGAGCTCGTGGCGGCCCTCGAGCTCGGGTTCATGCTCGACGTGGCCGAGACGATGGTGGCGAGCGCGCTGCGCCGCGAGGAGTCCCGCGGCGCCCACCAGCGCACCGACTTCCCCCGCCGCGACGACGCGCGCTTCCTCGCCCACTCGCTGGTCACCCGTGGGCCGGGCGGGGCACCGCACGTCGAGTACCTGCCGGTGACGATCACCCGCTGGCCCCCGGGCGAGCGGGTCTACGGGAGGTGAGACCCGTGCCCGACACGATCATGCTGCAGGTCACCCGCTACCGGCCGGAGTCGGAGGGCGCGCCGACGGTGCAGGAGTACGAGGTGCCCCTTCGCGAGGAGTGGGCGGTGCTCGACGGCCTGAACTACGTCAAGGACCACCTCGACGGCACGCTGTCGTTCCGCTGGTCGTGCCGGATGGGGATCTGCGGCAGCTGCGGGATGACGGTCAACGGGGACCCGGCCCTGTCCTGCGGCACGTTCCTCACCGACCACGCCCCGGGGCCGGTGCGCGTCGAGCCGCTGGCGAACTTCCCGGTGATCCGCGATCTCGTCGTGGAGATCGACGACTTCCTGCTCAAGCTGCCCGAGGTGAAGCCCTGGCTCGTGCGCGACGACGACGGCGTGGACGGCGTCGAGTTCCTGCAGACGCCGGAACAGCTGGACGCGTACAAGCAGTACAGCATGTGCATCAACTGCATGCTCTGCTACTCGGCGTGCCCGGTGTACGGGATCGAACCGGACTTCCTCGGCCCCGCCGCGATCGCGCTCGCCCAGCGCTACAACCTCGACTCCCGCGACCAGGGCGCCCACCAGCGGCTGGACGTGCTCGCCACGGACGCGGGCGTGTGGGCGTGCACGTACGTCGGCGAGTGCACCCGGGCGTGCCCGAAGGGGGTCGACCCGGCGGGCGCGATCCAGCGCTACAAGCTCACCGCCGCGGCGCGGACGCTGCTGCCGTGGGGGAAGCGATGACGCGGGTGGGTGCGACGCGGGTGGGTGCGACGCGGGTGGGTGCGACGCAGCCGAGTACGACGCGCTACCGGCAGCCCGTCTCGCTGTTCTGGTGGACGAAGCGCCGCTCGTACCTCGTGTTCGTGCTGCGCGAGCTGTCGAGCGTCGCAGTGGCGTGGTTCGTGGTGCACTTCCTGCTCCTGGTCACGGCCGTCCACGACGGGCCCGCCGCCTACCGGGCGTTCCTCGACTGGAGCGCCACCCCGCTCGTCCTCGTCGTCGACCTCGTCGCGCTGGCGTTCGTGGTGCTGCACGCCGTCACGTGGTTCACCCTCGCCCCGAAGGCGATCGTCGTCCGGATGCAGGGGCGCCCCGTGCCGCCGCGCGCCGTGGCGGCGGGGCACTTCGGCGCCTGGGTCGTGGTCTCGGCGATCGTGGCCTGGGTGCTGGTGGTGATGCTGTGATGGCCGGGCCCGGGAGAACCGCCAGGCCGTCGAGGGCGGAGGCCGCGGCGTGGCTGATGTTCAGCGCAGGCGGGATGGTCTCCGCACTACTGGTGCCCGTGCTGGTGCTGCTGTTCGGTGTGCTGTTCCCGCTGGGCGTGCTCGCACCGCCCGACCACGCCGGGCTCGCGGCGCTGCTGGCCCACCCGCTCGTCCGGATACTGCTGCTCGGGCTGTGCGTGCTCGCACTCCTGCACTGGGCCCACAGGTTCCGATACACGCTCGTCGACGGGCTGCAGCTGGGCCGGATGCGGGGCCCGATCAGCGCGCTCTGCTACGCCGCGGTGCTCGCGGGCTCGGTGTGGGCAGCCGTCGTCCTGCTCGGCTGACGGCGATCGGCACCAACGAAATGCGACCGAACGATCGCTGTGTGTAGCGACGGCTGGTGAGTATCGTGAGGGGCCGCGCCGAGCCCGACCGTCACATCCCTCGCCCTGCCGGAGCGCGCCATGGAGCATGGAGGTCGCCGCGAGCTCGCGGCAGCTCCCGCCCGGCCGCCGGTCCGGATGGAGGACGTCATGAACCTCTCGGCGCCCGCCGTCGGCCGCACCCAGAGCGAGGCGGAGACGGAGGCGGCGCTGCGCGTCGTGGCCATGATGATCGCACGGGCCGAACCGTGCGATGCCGTGCTGCGGGCGGTGGCCGCGCAGGCCGCGCGCCGGTTCGGACCGGCCACCGCCGACGTGATCAGGTACGAGCGCGACGGGCGAACAACGCTCGTCGCCGACAGCACGCACGGCCCACTCGCGGCCGGCTGGGGCAGCCGGCTACCGGCGGGGCTGGCGACCTCCGTGCTCCGCACGGAGCGGTTCGTCTCGGCCTCCGTGGGGAGCCGGTTCACGGCCGCCTCGCCCGTGCACGTCGGCAACGTGCTGTGGGGCCTGGTCGCCGTCGGGTCCGGGCACGCGCTGCCTACCGACACCGAGCGAAGGCTCGCGGAGCTGGCGGAGCTCGTGGCGACCGCCGTCGCCAACGAGCAGCGCAAGGCCGAGCTCACCGCGTCGCGGGCCCGGCTCGTGGCCGCCTCGGACGAGGCGAGGCGCCGGATCGAGCGCGACCTGCACGACGGGGCGCAGCAATTCCTCATCACGCTCGAGCTGCGGCTGCGCTCGCTGGCGGAGAGGCCCGCACTGCTCCCCGGGATCCGTGCCGAGATCGAGGACATCGCCGCCGAGCTCTCCGACGGGCTCGACGACCTGCGGGAGCTCTCCCGCGGGATCCACCCGGAGATCCTGTCCAAGGGTGGGCTGCGCCTGGCGTTGCGCGCGCTCGCCCGGCGCTCGACCGTGCCCGTCGTGATGGACCTGCGGATCCACAGCCGGCTCCCCGAACCAGTGGAGGTGGGGGCCTACTACGTGGTCTCCGAGGTGCTCGCCAACGCCATGAAGCACGGGCGCGCATCCACCGTGGAGGTGGAGGCGGAGACCTCCGACGGCGCGCTCCACGTGCGGGTCCGCGACGACGGGGTCGGCGGCGCCGACCTGGCGAGGGGTTCCGGGCTGGTCGGGCTCAGGGACCGGACCGAGGCGCTGGGCGGGTCCTTCGCCGTGGACAGCCCACGCGGGGAGGGCACGACCGTGTTCTGCCGGCTTCCGATCGCGACGATGTCGGCATGACGGCGATCTCCTCCCACGCCCCGGTCGGCACGCGCCGGCAACACTTCACACACCTGGCGCCGGCTTCACAGGTGCCGGTCACGCGCTGACCGGGGCCTCCATCCGCCGGCAGGCCTGGGCGTAGGCGACCGGGGTCATCCCGATCGCCGCGGTGAAGTCGCGGATGAAGTGGCTCTGGTCGAAGTAGCCGAGCTCCGCCGCCACCTCCGCCCACGGCCGGTGCTGCTCGCGCGCGAGCACGGCGGCGGCCTCGTGCAGGCGGTAGCGGCGCAGCACCCACTTCGGGCTGACCCCGACGTAGCGCTGGAACAGCCGCTGCAACGTGCGCGGGTTGATGCCGAACATCTCGGTGACGTCGTCGACGCGGGCGATCGTGCGGTCGTGCAGCAGCGCGGCGACCACGGTCTGCACGAGCTCCACCTGCGGGTCGTGCGGTGGCAGGCGCTCGCGCAGGAACTCCTCGACGAGCGCGATGCGACGGCCCGGTGCGGCCACCATCCGGTCGGCGAGGTCGCCGGCGGCCGGGCCCCAGAGCTCCTCGGCGGGGAGCACCGCGTCGGTGAGGTCGGACAGCGGCCTGCGGAGGAACGGCTGGAACCCCGCGGGCCGGAACTTGATCCCGAACACCCCGCCCACACCCCGGTACGCGTAGGTGAACCGGTCGCGCCCCACCCCGTGCACGGTGAGCCGGCCGCGGTCGAGCACGACGTTGACGCACGGGTGCGGCAGCAGGGTGACCGAGGACTCGCGGCCGGGCGGCAGCTCCCACGACACGACCCAGTAGCGCTCCACGAGCCCGGCGAGGTCGGGGGCGGACGGGTACCGGTCGAGGGAGAAGCGCCCCGCCCGGGACTCGTCGCGCACGCCGAGCACGCCGTACTCGCTGGTGGTGGCGATGGTCGGGTCGGACACGGCTCAAGTGTGCATTCAGGATCGCGCTGAAGGGCCCCGACCCTCCAGCGCAACCCGAGAGGAGGCCCGCCCGGCGCCGGCACGAGCTACCGGCGGTAGGTGCGCCGGGCGCCGCTCGTGATCAACGAACCAGGGACCTCGCGCTCGTATTCGCACGTCAGGTCCCGATCCTGCTGATCACGCGCTGATCGGACCTCAGGAGTCACGGCCTGCGCAGGTGCATCTGCTCCAGCCGCCGGATCCGCTCGCCCAGCGGCGGGTGGGTGGAGAACAGGCGCGTGAGCTGCTCCCCCGCCCGGAACGGGCTGGCGATCATCAGGTGCGACTGCGACACCAGCTGCGGGTCGGGGGGGAGCGGCGCGAGCTGCGTGCCGCGCTCCAGCTTGCGCAGCGCGGACGCCAGTGCGAGGGGGTCGCCGGTGAGCCGGGCGCCGCTCGCGTCGGCCTGGAACTCCCGCGACCGGCTCACGGCCATCTGCACGAGCCCGGCCGCGACCGGCCCGAGCAGCGCGATCAGCAGCACGGCGATGGGGTTGGGGCGGTCCTCGTCGCCGCCGCCGAAGAGGCCCGCGAACATCGCGATGTTGGCCAGGAAGCTCACCATCGACGCGAGCGCGCCCGCCACCGACGAGATGAGGATGTCGCGGTTGTAGACGTGGGAGAGCTCGTGGCCGAGCACGGCGCGCAGCTCGCGCTCGTCGAGCATCTGGAGCAGGCCGGTGGTGGCGCACACGGCGGCGTGGCGCGGGCTGCGGCCGGTGGCGAACGCGTTGGGCGCCGCCGTGGGGCTCACGTAGAGCCGCGGCATCGGCTGCCGCGCGGCCCGCGACAGCTCCCGCACGATCCGGTACATCACCGGGTGCTCCGGCTCGCTGATCGGCCGGGCGTGCATGGCCCGCAAGGCGATCTTGTCGGAGTTGAAGTAGGCGTAGCCGTTGACGCCGAGCGCCACGAACAGGGCGATCACGAGGCCCGCTCGCCCGCCGAGAAGCGCACCGACGAGCAGCACGAGCGCGGACAGACCGCCCAGCAGCACGGCCGTCTTCAGCCCGTTCATCGACTTGTGCACGTCCTGCGGTCCTTCCTCCCCCGAGTTCTTCAACGAGCAACCACCTGATCGTGTTCCGGCGCCGGAACCGTGAGCGACGCCTCGCCGCGCGGCTAGGCCATCCGGGGCAGGATGCGGGGATGGCCACCGACGTCCGCACCGAGACCGCCGACGGCGTCGCCGTCCTCACGCTCTCCTACCCCGAGCGGCGCAACGCGCTGAACATCGAGCTGTCGGTCAAGCTGGCCGAGGCCGTGCGCGCCGCCGCCGCCGACGACGCGGTCGGCGCGATCGTCGTCACCGGCGAGGACCCGGCGTTCTGCGCGGGTGGCGACCTCGGCGAGCTCGCCACCGCCGACCCCGCCACGCTCCACACCGTCTACGCGGGCTTCCTCGCCGTCGCCGAGTGCCCGCTGCCGACGATCGCCGCGGTGAACGGCGCGGCCGTCGGTGCGGGGCTGAACCTGGCGCTGGCCTGCGACCTGCGGCTGGCCGGGCCGCGGGCGCGGTTCGAGTCCCGGTTCCTCCCGCTCGGCCTGCACCCCGGCGGGGGCTACACCTGGATGGTGCAGCGCGTGCTCGGAGCGCAGGGCGCCGCAGCGCTCACGCTGTTCGGCGAGGTCGTCGACGCCGCCGAGGCCGAGCGCATCGGCCTGGTGCACCGGGTGGCCGAGGACGTGGTGGCCGCCGCCACCGAGCTCGCCGGCCGCGCCGCGGCCGCCCCGCGCGACCTCGTGCGCACCACGAAGGCCACGCTGCGGCTCACCGCCGGCATGACGAGCCAGGCCGAGGCCGTCGAGGTCGAGGTGCGCGCGCAGGCGGAGTCGGTGCGCTCACCGGAGTTCCGCGACCGCGTCGCCGCGCTGCAGAAGACGATCAGCAGGTCGGGCCGGTAACGCGATGTTTCCACCAGGCGAACGATCGGGTGTGACGTGGACCGGGTGGCGACGACACCCCGAGTCAGGGCGAGCTAACGTGGGAATACAACACAAGGCACGCCCCGTCGACCCGAGGACCGACCTCGAATGACTTCTGACACCGCCGTCGATCATCTCTCAGCACCGTCCGGCGGCGGACGTGAGGTGGTGGAGCGCGACCGCGTCGTCATCCGCTTCGCCGGCGACTCCGGCGACGGCATGCAGCTCACCGGTGACCGCTTCACCTCCGAGACCGCGGCGTTCGGCAACGACCTCTCCACGCTCCCGAACTTCCCCGCCGAGATCCGGGCGCCCGCAGGCACCCTGCCGGGCGTGTCGTCGTTCCAGCTGCACTTCGCCAACTACGACATCCTCACGCCGGGCGACCGGCCCGACGTGCTCGTCGCGATGAACCCGGCCGCGCTCAAGGCCAACATCGCCGACCTGCCCGCGGGCGGCACCCTCATCGTCAACACCGACGAGTTCACCAAGCGCAACCTCACCAAGGTCGGCTACGAGACCAACCCCCTCGAGGACGGCTCGCTCGAGCAGTACGCGGTGCACCCGGTGGCGATGGCCACCCTCACCCGCGGTGCGCTGGAGGAGACCGGCCTGTCCAAGAAGGACGCGGAGCGGGCGAAGAACATGTTCGCCCTCGGCCTGCTGTCCTGGATGTACCACCGGCCGCACGAGAGCACCGAGCGGTTCCTGCGGGAGAAGTTCGCCCGGCGCCCCGACCTGGCCGAGGCCAACATCCTCGCCTTCCGCGCGGGGCACGCCTACGGCGAGACCACCGAGGCGTTCGCCGTCACCTACGAGGTGGCGCCGGCCAAGCTGGACGTCGGCACCTACCGCCAGATCACCGGCAACACCGCGCTCGCCTACGGCATCGTCACCGCGGGTCGGCTGTCCGGGCTCCCGGTGTTCCTCGGGTCGTACCCGATCACGCCGGCGTCGGACATCCTGCACGAGCTGTCCAAGCACAAGGCCTTCGGCGTCACCACGTTCCAGGCCGAGGACGAGATCGCAGGCGTCGGCGCGGCGCTGGGCGCGGCGTTCGGGGGCGCGCTGGGCGTCACCACCACGTCCGGGCCGGGCATCTCGCTCAAGTCCGAGACGATCGGGCTCGCGGTGGCGCTCGAGCTGCCGCTGCTCGTCGTCGACGTGCAGCGCGGTGGGCCGTCCACCGGCCTGCCCACCAAGACCGAGCAGGCCGACCTGCTGCAGGCCCTGCACGGCCGCAACGGCGAGGCGCCGCTGCCGGTCATCGCGCCCCGCTCGCCCGGCGACTGCTTCGACGCGGTGCTCGAGGCCGTGCGGCTCGCCGTCACCTACCGCACGCCGGTGATCCTGCTGTCGGACGGCTCGCTGGCCAACGGGTCGGAGCCGTGGAAGGTGCCCGACGCCGCCTCGCTCCCGACGTTCGACCCGGGCTTCGCCACGGGGCCCAACGCGCCCGACGGGTCCGGTGAGTTCTGGCCCTACCTGCGCGACGCCGACACCCTCGCCCGGCCGTGGGCCGTGCCCGGCACGCCCGGGCTCGAGCACCGCATCGGCGGGCTGGAGAAGGCAGACGGCCGCGGCGCCATCTCCTACGACCCGGACAACCACGACCGGATGGTCCGGCTGCGCGCCGCCAAGATCGACGGCATCACCGTGCCGGACATCGAGGTGGACGACCCCGACGGCAACGCCGAGCTGCTCGTGCTGGGCTGGGGCTCCACCTACGGCCCCATCGGCGCGGGCGCCCGCCGGGTGCGCGCGCTCGGCCGCAAGGTGGCGCAGGCACACCTGCGACACCTCAACCCGCTCCCTGCCAACCTCGGCGACGTGCTCGCCCGCTACCGCACCGTGGTGGTGCCCGAGATGAACCTCGGGCAGCTCGCGATGGTGCTGCGGGCCCGCTACCTCGTCGACGTCAAGAGTTACACCAAGGTCGCCGGCCTGCCCTTCCGGGCCGAAGAGCTGCAGGACCTGTTCCTGGACTACCTCAACGGGGTGCGTGCATGACTGCGATCGACCTCGGGCTCCCCTCCCTGGGTGGGCTCGACGGGGTCCCGACCACCGACGAGAAGCAGACCGCCAAGGACTTCACGTCCGACCAGGAGGTGCGCTGGTGCCCGGGGTGCGGTGACTACGCCGTGCTCGCCGCCGTGCGCCAGTTCCTCCCCACGCTGGGCATCAAGCGCGAGAACACCGTGTTCGTCTCGGGCATCGGGTGCTCGTCGCGGTTCCCGTACTACCTCAACACCTACGGGATGCACTCGATCCACGGGCGCGCCCCGGCTATCGCCACCGGCCTCGCCACCTCGCGACCCGACCTGTCGGTCTGGGTCGTCACCGGCGACGGCGACGCCCTGTCCATCGGCGGCAACCACCTGATCCACGCGCTGCGCCGCAACGTCAACCTCAAGATCCTGCTGTTCAACAACCGGATCTACGGCCTGACGAAGGGCCAGTACTCGCCCACCAGCGAGGAAGGCAAGATCACCAAGTCCACGCCGATGGGCTCGCTCGACCACCCGTTCAACCCGATCTCGCTCGCGCTCGGCGCCGAGGCGTCGTTCATCGGGCGTGCCCTCGACTCCGACCGCAAGGGCCTCACCGAGGTGCTCGGCGCGGCAGCCGCGCACCGCGGCAGCGCCCTCGTCGAGATCTACCAGGACTGCCCGATCTTCAACGACGGCAGCTTCGACGTGCTGCGCAAGGGCGAGGAGGCCGAGGAGCGGGTCATCCCGGTCCGCCACGGCGAGCCGATCCGCTTCGGCCCGGCCGCCGACGACGGGTTGGGCAGCTACGCCGTCGTGCGCGAGGGCTTCGGGCTCACCGTCGCGAAGATGAACGAGGTGGACGCCGACCAGGTCGTCGTCCACGACGCCACCGACATCAACCTGGCGTTCGCCCTGTCCCGCCTGTCCGACCAAGACCTCAACCACACGGTCACGGGCATCCTGCGCAACGCCGACCGCGTCACCTACGACGACGCGGTTCGCGCCCAGGTCGCCGAGGCCAAGGCGAAGGGCACTGCCGACCTGCAGGCCCTGCTCACCGGGCGCGACACCTGGACGATCGCCGGCTGAGACCCCGGCCCCACGTGAACGGGCCCCGCCGGTGGACACCCGGCGGGGCCCGTTCACGTTCTCGGGTCGATCAGCCGAACAGCGACGTGACCAGCGACTGGATCAGGCCGAGCGGACCCGGCGCGGGCTCCTCCTCGGCCGGGGCCGGAACGGTCTCAGCCGGGTCCGTGCCCTCCTCGGGGTCGGTCGTGGCGTCCGAGTCGGAGTCGCTCGTCGAGTCCTCCGAGTCGTCGTTCGTGGAGTCCGACTCGTCGTTGGTGGAGTCCGAGTCGCTCGAGTCCGAGTCGTTCGTGGAGTCCGAGTCGTTCGTGGAGTCCGAGTCGTTCGTGGAGTCCGAGCCGGGCTCGGAGGTCGACTCGCTGTCCGACGTGGAGTCCGAGTCGTCGTCGGCATCCGGCAGGGTGCTCGCGTCCGGGTCGGCGGGCGCTGTGATCGGGGGGAGCGGGAGCTGCGCGGCCGTCGCCTCGGAGGCCTCGGCGACACCGGCCGAGCCCAGAATCGCGAGGACCACGGTCGCACCAGCAGTCAGAGTCTTCTTCAGCATCGTTTCCTCACCATCGCGGACAACGTCCGCGATTGCGGTTGTCACCTGTTCGGGGAGCTGGGGAGCCGCGGCAGAGGCTAGGGGGAACTCACTGGTGGTGACACCCGTGTCACTCGATCGAGTGGTGATCCATATCTGAAGCGGATCTTGCTTCGTTTACGGTGCGGCTCGGTCACATCCGCGGGCCTGTCCCGGAACGCACAGAAGTTGTCCACGGCCTCGAGATCGACATGACGGGTCTCAGCTCGAGATCGAACACCCATGAGGTCTACGCCGTCCCGGTTCCGGCCGGGTTCCCCGATCACACAAGGACGGGCCGGCCGGGACGAGCGCAGCCGGGCGACATCCGCGCCGGCCGAGACCGGGTACGCCGGCCCGCCACGGAGCCCGCCGCGGGATCAGCGCCTGCCGAGGAGCCCCCAGGGTGGCGCGGCCGGGGACCACTACCCCGCATCCCACGCGGTGAAGCCCGCGGCCCGGGCCTCGTCCGCCGTGTGGAACCAGGCGTCCCCGCGGGTGCGCACGTAGTAGGGCGAGTCCGGGGTGTGGTAACGCCGGGAACCCTCGTTGGCCTTGACCTGGTGGTCCGGGGACGGGCTCGACCCGTCCCCGGCCGGGAGCAGCGAGCCGGGGTAGGGGCCGGGACGAGCCGCGGCGGCCGACACCGCGGCCGCGGCTGCGGCGAACGAGCCCCCCTTCGCGGCGAGACCGGAGTCGAGGGCGGCAATCGCCGATCCGGCGGGCTCGGGGGGCGCGTCCGCGCCCGATCCGGCCGACGGCCGGGGTGGTGGTTGCTCCTCGCGAGGAGCCGGGATGCGCAGGTCGCGGCCGGGCGTCTGGGCCTCGCCCGCCGCGGCACCCTGGTCGGGCCGATCCTCCGCCTCGGCGGCACCGTCGCGCTCGCCTGCCGCAGGTGCCGGGCCCGGCCCCGCGTGCGTGTCGGCGTCCGTCTCCCGGTCCGCCTCCGCGTGGGTCGCGGCCACGGCCGCGGCACCGCCGGCGGCCGCCGTGCCACCCGCTGCGGCAGTCGCGATCTCCGTGTTCGCGGACGGCGCTTCGTCGCGGGTGCGCCGGGAGCGCAGCACGGCCACCGCGACGAGCACCGCGACGACCAGTACCACCCACCACCAGTTCTGACCCACGGACGCACCCCTTTCTGCGAGCGGCCGGACCGGTGCATATCACGATCCGACGGGCGTGCGCAGCGGCCTGCGGGACCCGACCACCCGGCCGGGAGCCGCGATCACCTGCTTTCGCCGGCGCCGGGTTCGTCGACGGGGCCGCCCTGGGCGGGGATGGCGGGAGCAGGCCGGGAATCCGGGAGGCCTGGTCCACCGGTGACCCCGAGGCGGTCCAAGGCCCCGGCGGCGCTCCAGCCCGCGTGCCGGGCCGCCCGCTCGCTCCGGTGCGTGTCGAGGTTGGCCAGTGCCGGCTCCGCGGGCGAGGGCGGCGGCTCGGGCGGCGCAGCGCGTTCGGGGCGGGGCAGGCCGGACGCCCGGTGGTGGATCCGCGGCGGCGCCGGCCGGAACAGCGGATGGACGGGCCGGCGCGGGCGCCCGCGGACGAACAGCAGCCACGTCACCGCGGAACCCGCGAGGAACGCGATCGCGCAGAGGAACCAGACCTGCGCGAACGTCTCGACCATGCAGCCTCCTACCCGATGGTGATCTCGACCCGCCTGCTGGCCTCCACGGTGGCGAGCGGCTTCGTCGCACCGAGGCCCCTCGCGGTGATGCGCTCGGCGGGGACGCCCGCCGCCACCAACGCGTCGGCCACGACCGCGGCCCGCCGGTCCGACAGCTGCTGGACCGCCTCCGGGCCGCCGGGGGTGTCGGCCACGTGGCCCTCCACCAGAACCGGCGCCGCCGGACCCGCCACGAGCAACTCCGCAACGCGCTGCACGGTGCCTGCCGACGGGCCGGCGAGCTCGGCCGAGTCGGCCGTGAAGAGGATCGGCTGGGCAGCCTGCACCCCCGCCACCCGGGCCGGCGTGGGATCAGGCCGGTCGGCGCGCGTCTCGACGGCGGGCGTGGCCGGGAGCACGTGGGCCGGCGCGACGGGCGGTGCCACCTGCTCCCGCGGCCCGGCCCACAGGAGGGCGAGACCCGCGAGCGCGGCGGGTACCACGAGCAGTGCCACCGACCACCACACGTGGGCGCGCGCCACGGCCACTCCCTGACTCTCCGCAGTTGTCCCCTTACGGTGACACGACACGCGGCGCAGGGCCAGTGGAGCGATCTGGCCGGAACTACGCGGTGCGGTCCACCACGTACGTCGTCAGGGCCGCCAGGGCCTCTGTGGCCGGGCAGGACGGGAGCTTGTCCAGCTCAGCACGGGCGGCGCCGGCCTGGTCGGCCAGGACGTCGCGGGCACGGGCCAGGCCGCGGCCCGTGCGCAGGAGCTCGAGGGCCTCGTCCACCTCGGCGTCGTCGGTGATCGGGCGCGAGAGCAGCGCACCGAGGCGGTCGACGTCCGGGCCGCTGTCCTGCAGGGCGTAGAGCATCGGGAGGGTGTGGACGCCCTCACGCAGGTCCGTGCCCGGGATCTTGCCGGAGCTGTCGGACGGCGAGGCGATGTCGATGACGTCGTCGGAGATCTGGAAGGCGGTGCCGATGGCCGCGCCGAAGCGGCGCAGCGCCTCCACGTGCTCCGGCGCACACCCGGAGAACATGCCGCCGTACCGCCCGGAGGTGGCGATCAGCGAGCCGGTCTTCTCCGCGATGACGGCGAGGTAGTGGCGCACCGGGTCCTCACCCGCGCGCGGGCCGCGGGTCTCGCGCATCTGACCGGTGACGAGCTCGGCGAAGGTCTCGGCGATGATCCGCACCGCGGCCGGCCCGAGGTCCGCCACCAGCCGCGACGCGTGGGCGAACAGGAAGTCGCCGGTGAGGATGGCCACGGAGTTGTCCCACCGGAAGTTGGCGCTCTCCGCCCCGCGCCGCATGGTGGCCGAGTCCATGACGTCGTCGTGGTACAGCGTGGCGAGGTGGATCAGCTCGACCACGGCCGCGGCCGTGAGCACGTCCTCGTCGTCGGGCCGGGGCCCGATCTGCGCCGCGAGCAGCGTGAAGAGCGGACGGAACCGCTTGCCGCCCGCGTCGATGAGGTGCAGCGACGTCTCGGTGACGAACTGGTAGTCGCTGTGCACCTCCCGGTGGAGCAGATCCTCCACGCGGGAGAGCCCTTCCGCCGTGGCGGCGGCGAGCGCCGGGTCTGCGAGCTCGACGCCCGCGATCGCGTTCGCGTTCACATCCCCCAGCTTTTCACGGCGCTCAGCCGACGAGCCCGCCGCCTGCGGCCCAGTTCAGTGCCAGCGTCGGAGCGATCCCGAGCAGTAGCGTGACGATCACACCGAGCGTGATGGCCGCGGTGGTGAACGCGCCGGGCACGGTGACGGTCGGGCCGTCCGCCGCCGGCTCGCTGAAGTACATCAGCACGATCACGCGGATGTAGAAGAAGGCGGCCACGGCGCTCGCCACGAGCGCGATCACCACCAGCGGCACCATCCCGTCGCCGAGCGCCGCGGCGAACACCGCGAACTTGGCGGTGAAGCCGCTCGTGAGCGGGATGCCGGCGAGCGCGAGCAACAGGAAGGTCATCACGCCCGCCACGATCGGCGAGCGCTTCGCCAGCCCGGCCCACTGCGAGAGGTGGGTGGCCTCGCCGTCGGCGTTGCGCACGAGGCTGATCACGGCGAACACGGCGATGGTGGTGAAGCCGTAGGCGAGCAGGTAGAACAGCGTGCTCGAGACGCCCGCGTCGGTGATGGCCATGGCGCCCAGCAGCAGGAAGCCCGCGTGCGCCACGGACGAGTACGCGATCATCCGCTTGATGTCGGTCTGGGTGAGCCCGAGCACGGCGCCGATCGCCATCGACGCGATCGCGACGGCCCACAGCACGCCGCGCCACTCCCACCGGGTGTCGCCGAACGCGACCTGCAGCACACGCAGGATCGCGCCGAACGCCGCGACCTTGGTGCAGGCCGCCATGAACGCCGTGACGGGCGTCGGGGCGCCCTGGTAGACGTCCGGCGTCCAGGTGTGGAACGGCCCGACCGAGCCCTTGAACATCAGGCCGACCACGAGCAGCGCGAGCCCGCCGAACAGCAGCGCGTCGGACGCGGCCGAGCCGACCGAGGCCTCGGCGATCTCGCTGAACCGCACCGACCCGGCGTACCCGTAGATCAGCGCGAGCCCGTAGAGGAAGAACGCCGACGCGAACGCGCCCAGCAGGAAGTACTTGACGGCCGCCTCCTGCGAGAGCAGCCTGCGCCGCCGGGCGAGCCCGCACATGAGGTAGAGCGGCAGCGACAGCACCTCGAGCGCCACGAACATCGTGAGCAGGTCGTTCGCCGCGACGAACGCCATCATCCCGCCGAGCGCGAAGAGCGTGAACGGGAAGACCTCGGTCTGCATGGTCGGCGCGAGCCCCGGCGCGCCGTACGAGCGGTCCTCCGGCAACTCGGGGAGACCGCCCGTGCCGCCGCCGGCCGCCGCGCGGGTGGCCGCCGACGCGAGGAAGGCCCCGCCCGGCTCCACCGAGCGGTCCGCGATCAGCAGCACGCCGGCCAGCCCGAGCGCCAGCAATGTGCCCCACAGGAACAGCGTCGGCCGGTCCACGGCGAGCGCGTCGCCGATCGTCGTGATGCCGTCGGCGCCGCTGCCCGCGTACAGGCCGAGCGCGAGCCCGGCGCCGCCGAGGGCGAGGATGGAGAGCACCACCTGTGCCGGCCAGCGCTGGTGGCGGGGCAGGAACGCCTCCACGAGCACTGCCACGGACGCCGCGGCGAGCACGATCAGCAGGGGCGCGATCGCGGCGTAGTCGATGGGGGGCGCGCTGAGCATGCCCTGGGCGAGCGGGGTCACCGAATTCCTCCCACCGGGTCGGGGAGGCCCACCTCGTTCATGGTGGCCACCACCGACGGGTTGATGACGTCGAGCACCGGCCCCGGGAAGAAGCCGAGCGCGATGATCAGCACGATCAGCGGCGTGAGCACGGCGATCTCCCGGCCGGACAGGTCGGGGAACGCGCCCTTCTTCGCCGCGGCCTCCGGGGCGATCATCGTGCCGGGCCCGCCCGCCCGCTCCAGCGCGCCGAGCACGGCGGCGCCGCGCACCGGCCCTTGCATGGTCTGCTGGTAGACCCACAGCACGTACAGCGCCGCGAAGATGATCCCGACGGTGGCCAGGATCGTGTAGACCGGTTCCCGCGGGAAGGAGCCGACCAGCACCAGGAACTCGCTGACGAACGAGTTGGTGCCGGGCAGCGCGAGCGATGCCAGCCCCGCGAGCAGGAACGTGCCCGCGAGCAGCGGCGCGAGCTTGTGCACGCCGCCGTAGTCGCCGATGATCCGCGACCCACCGCGGGCGATGAGGAAGCCGATCGCGATGAACAGCATCCCGGTGGTGAGGCCGTGGTTGACCATGTACAGGGTGGCCCCGGCGAACGACTGGCTGGAGAACGCGAAGATCCCGAGCGCGATGAAGCCGAAGTGGGCGATCGACGTGTAGGACACGAAGCGCTTCAGGTCGGTCTGCGCCACGGCGAGCAGCGCGGCGTACAGGATCCCGATCACCGAGAGCACGAGCAGGAGCGGGGCGAGCCGCTGCGACGCGAGCGGGAAGAGCGGCAGGCAGTAACGCAGGAAGCCGAACGTGCCGACCTTGTCCAGCACGCCGACGAGCAGCACGCCCGCCCCGATCGGGGCCTCGGCACCGGCGTCGGGCAGCCAGGTGTGGAACGGCACCAGCGGCGCCTTGATCGCGAACGCGACGAAGAAGCCGAGGAAGAGCCAGATCTGCGTGGACTCCGGCACCGTGGCGGCGATCGACTGGAGTTCCACCCAGGAGAACGTGGCGTGGCCGAGGTGGGTGCCGCTCACGACGTAGAGCCCGATCACCGAAGCCAGCATGATCAGCCCGCCGAGCAGCGAGTACAGGAAGAACTTCACCGCGGCGTACTGCCTGCGCGGCCCGCCGAAGCGCCCGATGAGGAAGTACATCGGGATCAGCATGGCCTCGAAGAACACGTAGAACAGGAACACGTCGGTGGCGGCGAACACCCCGACGAGCAGGCCCTGCGTGACCAGCAGCAGCGCGAAGAACCCGGACTCCGTGCGCCCCTCGGGGATCTCCTGGTTCCAGGAGAAGCCCATGACGATCGGCATCAGCACCGCGATCAGCGCCAGCATCACCAGCGCGATGCCGTCGATGCCGAGGGCGAAGTCCGTGCCGAACGCCGGGATCCAGGGCACGGAGAGCTTGAGCTGGAACCGCGAGCCGCTCTCGACGGTCGCGGGCGAGTACGCGAGCCACGCGATCGCGGTGAGCACCAAGGACGCCAGCGCGAACACCATCGCGGTGACCTTGGCGCCGCGCGGGTTGCCCGTCATCGGCGCCACGACCAGCGCGCCGACGAGCGGCAGCACCAGCAGGATCAGGAGAAGCACGCTTCCTCCGTCGTTCATGCGAACCGCACCGCCAGCAGCGCCGCGACGACGAGCACCCCGCCGCCGAGCATGGACAGGGCGTACGAGCGGACGAAACCGGTCTGCAGCCTGCGCAGCCGGCCCGAGCTACCCCCGAGCAGGGCGGCGGTGCCGTTGACCACCCCGTCGACGCCGCGGTTGTCCAGGTAGACCAGCGCCCGTGCGAGCCAGGTGCCCGGCCGCGCGATGAGCGCCTCGTTGATCGCGTTGGCGTACAGGTCGCGGCGGGCCGCCCGGACCGGCAGCGACACCGGCTCGGGCCGCTCCACCGGGGTGGGCCTGCGCCCGACCGTGAGCCACGCGATCAGCACGCCGAGCGCGGCGAACCCGACCACCAGCCACGGCACGTACTCGTGGCCGAGCGCACCGCCGTGCGGCTCCTCCAGCTCGCCGAGCGTTGGGGTGAGCCAGTTGACGAGCAGGTTGCCGTTGGAGAGCACGAACCCGGCGCCGAGCGAGCCGAAGGCCAGCACGATCATCGGGATCGTCATGACGGCGGGCGACTCGTGCGGGTGGTAGTCGTGGCCGTCGTCGCTCTTCAGCTTCTCCCAGCGCTTCTCACCGAAGAACGTCATGAACATCAGCCGGGTCATGTAGAACGCGGTGAGTCCCGCCGCGAGCGTGGCCGCGCCGCCGAACACCCAGCCCTGCCAGCCGGGCTGGCCGAAGGCCGCCCCGATGATCTCGTCCTTGGAGAAGTAGCCGGACAGGAACGGGAAGCCGATCAGCGCGAGGTAGCCCAACCCGAACGTCACGAACGTGATCGGCATGTACCGGGCCAGACCGCCGTAGCGGCGCATGTCGACGTCGTCGTGCATCGCGTGCATCACCGAGCCGGCACCGAGGAAGAGCCCGGCCTTGAAGAAGCCGTGGGTGAGCAGGTGGAAGATGCCCAGCGCGTAGCCCGCCGGGCCGAGCCCGACGGCCAGGACCATGTAGCCGATCTGGCTCACCGTGGAGTAGGCGAGCACCTTCTTGATGTCGTCGTAGGCGCAGCCGATGATCGCCCCGATCAGCAGGGTGATCACGCCGACCAGCGCGACGACGAGCCGGCCCGTCTCGGTGAGGTTGTAGATCGGGTTGGTGCGCGCGATGAGGTACACACCGGCGGTGACCATGGTGGCCGCGTGGATCAGCGCCGAGACCGGCGTGGGGCCCTCCATCGCGTCCGGGAGCCACGCCTGCAGCGGGAACTGGCCCGACTTGCCGCACGCGCCGAGCAGCAGCAGCACGGTGATCGCCACGATCGTGCCGGCGGAGAGCTCGCCGATCCGCTCGAAGACCTCGGTGTACTGCAGCGTGCCCAGGTTCGTCCAGATGATGAAGATCGCGATCGCGAGCCCGACGTCGCCGACGCGGTTCATCAGGAACGCCTTCTTCGCCGCGGTGGCCGCGGACGGGCGGTCCTGGTAGAAGCCGATCAGCAGGTAGGACGCCAGGCCGACGCCCTCCCAGCCGAGGTAGAGCATCACGAAGTTGTTGCCGAGCACGAGCAGCAGCATCGCCGTGATGAACAGGTTGAACTGCGCGAAGAACCGGCGGCGCGCCGCCCGGTCGCTGCCCTCGTCGCCCCCGTGGTGGGGAGCCATGTAGCCCACGGCGTAGAGGTGGATCAGCCCGCCGACGCCGGTGATCAGGAGCACGAACGTCAGGGACAGCGGGTCGAGCCGCAGCCCGAAGTCGACTGACAGGTCACCGACCGCGATCCAGTGGAAGAGCGACAGCTCCCGGGTGCGGTCCGCGGGCGCGAGGCCCGCGGTCTCCAGGAAGATCAGCAGGCCGATGACGAACGACGCGGCGACCGTGAGCACGCCCAGCCAGTGGCCCCACGCGTCCGCCCGCCGCCCGGCGACGAACAGCACGAGCGCCCCCGCGGCCGGGAGCACGAACAGCAGCCAGGCCAGCGAGGCGGTACCGGTTGCCGCGGCGACGTGGGGCAGCTCGGCCGCGAGCACCCCGTTCGTCGTGAGCGGGGTCACCGGGACACCTCGGGTCGCCTGCAGTGGCGTGTGCTGAGCACGGGGAGCACTCCTTGTAAGTCAGTACTTGAGCAGGTTCGAGTCGTCGATCGACGCGGTCCTGCGCGTACGGAAGATCGACATGATGATCGCGAGACCGACGACGACCTCCGCCGCGGCCACGACCATCACGAAGAACGCCATGACCTGGCCGTCGAGCTGGCCGTTGATGCGGGCGAACGTGACGAGCGACAGGTTCACGGCGTTCAGCATCAGCTCGATGCACATGAACACGACGATCGCGTTGCGCCGCACCAGCACGCCGACCGCGCCGATCGAGAACAGCAGCGCGGAGAGCAGCAGGTAGTAGGTGGGGGTCACCGGGACTCCTCGGCGGTGTCGTCGTGCCGCCCGCCGGTGAGTGCGCGGGCGTCGGGGCCGGGCTCGTCCTCGATCTCGCGCACCGGGGTGGCGTCGATGATCGCCGAGATCGACTCGGGAGCGATCGAACCGTCGGGCAGCACGGCCGGCACGGCCACCGAGTTGCCGGTGGCGTACACACCGGGACCGGGCAGCGGGGAGATCCGGTCGTGCTCGCCGCGCAGCCGGGCCTCGACGGTGGCCCGCTGGCCCCGCTTCGCGTGGCTCTTGCCCTGCGCGTACGCGAGCACCATCGCGCCGAGCGCCGCCGTGATGAGCAGGGCGGAGGTGAGCTCGAACGCGAACAGGTAGTCGGTGAAGATCTTCGCCCCGAGGCCGGTGACGTTGCCGGAGTAGCCCGGCCCGTCGGCCGGCAGGCCCTTCGGGGTGACCGAGGTGAGCGAGCGCCCGACGGCGGCCACGAGGAGCACCGCCAGGCCGAGGCCGAACACGAGCGCGGCCAGCCGCTGACCGCGCAGCACCTCGACGACGGAGTCGGAGCTGTCCCGGCCGACGAGCATCAGCACGAACAGGAACAGCATCATGATCGCGCCGGTGTAGACGATGATCTGCACGAAGCCGAGGAACGGCGCCTGCTGCACGATGTAGAAGATCGCGAGGCTGAACATCGTGCCCACCAGCGCGAGCGCCGAGTGCACCGCGTTGCGGGCGAACACCATGCCGAGCGCGCCGAGCAGCGAGATCGGGCCGAGGATCCAGAAGACGACGGCCTCGCCGGTGCTGACGGCGCCGGGGTCGGGCGCGGCCTGCGCGAGGAGATCGAGAGTCACTTGACCTGCTCCCCCACCGGGTCGTTCTCGGCTCCCTTACGCGCCAGAACGGGCCCCTGCACGTAGTAGTCCTGCTCGTTGTCCCCGAGCCGCATGGGGTGCGGCGGCTGTTCCATGCCGGGCAGCAGCGGCGCGAGCAGCTGCTCCTTGGTGTAGATCAGGTCCTGCCGGTTGTCGTCGGCCAGCTCGTAGAAGTTGGTCATGGTGAGCGACCGGGTGGGGCAGGCCTCGATGCACAGGCCGCAGCCGATGCAGCGCAGGTAGTTGATCTGGTAGATCGCGCCGTAGCGCTCACCGGGCGAGTAGCGCTCCTCCTCGGTGTTGTCGCCGCCCTCGACGTAGATCGCGTCGGCGGGACACGCCCAAGCGCACAGCTCGCAGCCCACGCACTTCTCCAGCCCGTCCGGGTGCCGGTTGAGCTGGTGCCGTCCGTGGTAGCGCGGCGCGGCCGGCGGGAAGTTCTCGGGGTACTCCTCGGTGACGACCTTCTTGAACATCGTCCCGAAGGTGACGCCGAAGCCCTTGAAGAAGTCGAACATCTACTCGGTCTCCTTCCCGCTGAGCGCGGGCGTCCGATCCGACTCCACGGTGGTCTCCACCCGGCGGGGGCGGAGCTTGTGCCGTGGCGGTTTGGGCACCACCAGGTCCAGCGGCGGCACCGGGTAGTCCGAGGCCGGCTCGACCGCCGCCGGCCCCTCCACCTTCCGGTCCGGCACCAGGAACGCCACCAGCAACACCACCGCCAGCGCGATCCCCAAC